>NZ_JAMYLG010000010.1:0-159062 GCF_040317865.1 Mesorhizobium sp. M1365 | reverse complement strand
CTCGTCGAGAGATAGCATGGAGCACTGTTCGCGATGTCCTCGCACACCTGTTCGCGATGTCTCCGGTCCAAACAGGGGGGAGATTAGCACGGCCGATTGCGCCCTACGCCGCCTGCGGTTCCGGATCAAAGGCCGGGCGGGTGGTGTTGATCAGCAGCGAGATGCAGGCAGCGGCTATTGCCGTCATGCCGGCAATCAGAAAGGCAAGCTCGTAATTGCCTTGCAGCTCGCGCATGGTGCCGCCGAAAAAGGCCGCCGTTGCCGCACCCACCTGATGGCCGGCGACGATCCAGCCGAAGACGATCGGCCCGCTGCGGTCGCCGAACGCCTCGTTGGAAAGCCTGAGCGTCGGCGGCACGGTGGCGATCCAGTCCAGTCCGTAAAGCACCGCGAAGATGATCAGGCTGGTCGCCGAGAAGCCGGAATAGGGCAGATAGATCAGCGACAGGCCGCGAATGCCATAATAGACGCCGAGCAGCTTGCGCGGGTCGAAACGGTCGGTGAGCCAGCCCGACAGCGTCGTGCCGATAAGGTCGAAGATGCCCATCATCGAGAGCAGGCCTGCGGCCTGCACTTCGCCGATGCCCATATCGCCGCAAAAGGCGATCAGATGCGTGCCGACCAACCCGTTGGTGGTGAAGCCGCAAACGAAGAAGGTGGCGAACAGATACCAGAAGACGCGCGTGCCGGCGGCGCGGCGCAGCGTGCTCAATGTATGCGAAAGGAAATTGCCTTGCGAGGCTGGCGGCACCGGCGGCACGTCGTCGGCATCGGCGCCATAGCGGACCATGCCGATCGACGCCGGGCGCTCCGGCACCAGCATATAGACCAGCGGCACCAGGCAGGCGGTGGCCACGGCAATGGCGATGGCGACCGGCTTCCAGCCGCCCGACTGGGCGAGCGAGGCGAGCAGCGGCAGGAAGACCAGCAGCCCGGTGGCACTGGACGCCGACATCAGTCCCATCACCAAGCCGCGATTGGTCTTGAACCAGCGGTTGACGATGGTCGCGCCGAGCACGGTGGCGACGGCGCCCGAGCTGACGCCGGAAAACACGCCCCAGGTGAGGAGCAGATGCCACGGTTTGGTCATCAACAGGCTGAGCGCGGTCGATCCCGACATCAACAGCAGCGCGGCAAGCAAGGTGCGGCGCAGCCCGATCCGCTCCATCAGCGCCGCGGCAAACGGCCCGGTCAGGCCATAGAGGAAGATGCCGGTGGCCGCCGCCAGCGACACCACGTCGCGCCGCCAGCCGAAACTGTTCTCCAGCGGCAGCATCATGACTGCCGGCGCCGAACGCAGGCCCGCTGCGATCAGCAGGCAAAGGAAGATGACGGCGACCACGACGAAAGCGTAGCGCTGGCCAAACGGGCGGGATTGAGCTATCATGTTACTGACCGGTACGTTGCAGGAGCGCGAAACATACGTACCGACCTGTAACATTGTCAACCAGCTAATCGGCAGACCAGGCATGAAAAGCATTGAACCAACGATCAAGGCGAATGACGCACCGCCGCCTCGCGCCGCCGAACGGATTCTCCAGGTGGCGCGCGATCTGTTCTACCGGCAAGGCATCAGGGCGATCGGCGTCGACGAGATCGTGCGGCGTGCCGGCGTCACCAAGCCCAGCCTCTACCGCAGCTTTCCGTCCAAGGACGAGCTGGCCGCATCCTACCTCCGGCACTATGACCTCGAATTCTGGGAGCGTTTCGACGAGGCGGTGGATGCCCATCCCGGCGATCCGCGCGCGCAGATCGTCGCCTTCCTGACGCGTGTCGGCAAGCGTACGCAAAGGCCCGACTATCGCGGCTGCGGCATGACCAATGCCGCGGTCGAATATCCCGAACATGGCCATCCGGCCCGCGTCGTGAGTGAGGCCAATAAGCAGGAACTGCGCCGCCGCCTGCGCGCCATGGCGGCGGCGATGGGCGCCGGCGACGCCGAGACGCTGGGCGACGGGCTGCTGCTGCTGATCGAGGGCGCCTATATTAGCGGCCAGCTGTTCGGTGCCGGCGGACCGGCGCAGTCGGTGGCCCGCAACGCCGATCTTCTGATAGAGGCAAGTTTGAAGAAATAGTGTTCCGTTTTGCCAGACCACTGTGCGCAGCCTGACTTCCTCTAGGCTGCTGCTAAATTTGACGGTACGCTGCGCCCCCTGAACTGAGTTGTTCCGCCATGCGCGCTCTCTTGATCCCGCTTGCCCTCGCCGGTTTCTGCCAGGCGGCCCGGGCCGGCGACATATCCAGCGTCTATACCGATCTCGATTGGGAGAAGGACTGCGTCACCTATGCCCAAGCGGAAGAAGGCAACGGCGACTGGGCCGATCTCGCCTGTTCGGGCTACCGCGGCTACCCGGTGCTGGTTTCCTACGACGATGCGCGGGAATCGCTGTTCTACGGCTTTCCACCTGGCGATATGACCACGGTCTGGGAAAGCTTTTCCGGCCTCAATTCGGCTGGACCCAAGGTCGAGTGGCGGATCGAAACCAACGGCAAAACTGCCATTCCGTTCGCCGTCATTCATCGTCGCTCGATCAGCGATACCGAGGGCGAGAACAAGTCGACGGAAGTGCTGATTGTGGCCAAGGTTGCCCAGCCTGACGCCCACGAAGGCTGCACGATCGGCCTTGTGCTCGCCACCGGCAATCCCGCCGCCAACGATCAGGCGCGCAAGCTTGCCGACGAGAAGGCACGCACCTTCGCCTGCGGCAAGGACAAGCGTGAGGTGCTGGGCGACGCGCCCGCTTTCGGCCGCGTCGACAACTGATTATTTGCGCCCGATAATTACTTGCGCCTGGCCCGCTCGATTGCCTCGACGATCATCTTCTTGGCATAGGCCGCATCGTACCAGCCTTCGATCTTGACCCATTTGCCGGGTTCGAGATCCTTGTAGTGCTCGAAAAAGTGCTGCACTTGCTGGCGGGTGATGTCGGGCAATTGCGTGTATTCGTGGACGTCCTCGTAGCGCAAGGTCAGCTTGGGCGAAGGCACAGCGATGACCTTCTCGTCCTGGCCCGCATTGTCCTCCATCACCAGCACGCCGATCGGCCGCACATTGATGACGCAGCCTGGCACCAGCGCGCGCGTGTTGCAGACCAATACGTCGATCGGGTCACCGTCGCCCGACAGCGTGTGTGGTACGAAACCGTAATTGCCGGGATAGCGCATCGAAGTGTGCAGGAAGCGGTCGACGAACAGCGTGCCGGCCTCCTTGTCCATCTCGTACTTGATCGGCTCGCCGCCGATCGGCACCTCGATTATGACGTTGACGTCCTCGGGCGGGTTCTTTCCGCTGGCAATCGCTTCGATACGCATCGCTTTATCCCTCTCTCGATTGCAGATCGATAGCGGGCGACGGCGAATGGTGCAATGCGGCGAATGGTACGGGGAGACCGTCCTAACCGAAAACCGGCCGGATCATGCGCTGGCCGTCATTCCCAGACGAAAGCGACCTTCTTCAGCGCCTTCTGCTCGAAGATCTCGACGCCTTCGGCAACATCGCGGCCACCGGCGCCGGCATAGAAGGCAAGTGCGTTCTGATTGTCTTCCAGCGCCCAGACCACCATGCCTTTCAGGCCATGGTCGGCCAGCCGTGCCCGCGCGGCCGAGAACAGCCGGCTGCCGAGCCCGATGCCTTGATATTCCGGCCGCAGGTAAAGTTCGTAGATCTCGCCCTGCTGCCTGAGTTCGCGGGCGCGGTTCTTGCCGATCGTCGCATAGCCGGCAATTTTGCCGCCGATTTCGACGACCAGGACGGTGGCAGCGCGGCGAATGGCATTCGCCCACCAGTCGGCGCCGCGGCGGTTGATCATCGATGTCAGCGTGCGGTGCGGGATGATGCCTGAATAGGCGCCGCGCCAGGCCTCGAGATGCACGTCGGCGATGGCGGCTGCATCGCGCGGTTCGGCTTTCCTGATGTCGATGCTCAGCGTATTCATGATTGGTTAACCATAAACCCGCCGCGCCCGATTGCAAGAGTCCGGTCAACCGCCGCGATGCTTTCACACAGCCGGACGGTGCGTCCTTGAGACGCTGCGAAACCGCTTTTGGCGAGATCAAATCTCGACCAGATGGTCGTCCAGTTCGTTGCTGTCGCCGGTCGAGACCGGAAAATGCTCGGCCAGTACCCCACCGACTGCTTGGATCGCCTTGACGAACCCCTCGGCAAGCCGATCGTCGCCGGCATGCGCCGTAAGGTCGCGGACGACACCGTCCCAGACATGCTGGCCGACACGAGAATCGATGCCGCTGTCGGCGACCACCTCGGCGTAGCGCTCGGCAATCGAGACGAACACCAGCACGCCAGTGCGCGCCGTGGTGCGGTGGACGTTGCGGGCGAGGAACTGCTTCATCGCATTGGCGTGGGCGGCCTGGTAGCGCAGCCGCCTCGGCACCAAATGGATGCGCAGTGCCGGCAATGCCCACAACAGGATGAGCACACTGGCAAGCGCCAGAAGCTCGGCGATGACGAAATGCGGCAAGCGGATCGACAGCCACCAGGCTTCCAGCCCGTAACCGACGGCGAGGCTGACGACGAGCATGCTGAGCATCGCCATGAAAGCGGCCGGGAAGAAATAGCTGTCGCTGGCATGCGCCACGACGCAGTAGATCTCGCCGTCGGTCTTTGATTCGGCAGCGCGGATCGCATCGGCGATGCGCTCATGATCCTCGGGGCTGATCGGTCGTGTTGCCATGATTGATGTCTCACCAGCTTCCTGAAGAACCGCCGCCGCCGGACGAGCCGCCGCCGCCTGAAAACCCGCCGCCCGAACTTCCGGACGACCAACCGCTGCCGGAACTTCCAGACGACCAGCCACTGCCTGACGAGGTCCCGGATGTCCAGCTACCGCCGCCGGAAGATGACGAAGCTGGCCCACGGCCGTAGCGGAACGTCATGCCCAGCCACTTGTACACGCCCGGCGACAGCTTCGTGCCGAAGATCGGCGGCAGGAACGCCATTGCCAAGCCGCCGAAGAACATCGTCGCCCACAGGACGATGAACAGCATGAAGATGGGATCGACAGGATTGTCATTCGCCGGATTGCGCTTGCCGCGCGCCTCCAGTTCTTCGGGATTGCCTTCCAGCACCATGATCATGTCGTCGACGGCCTTGCTGATGCCGCCTGAGAAATCGCCGGCACGGAAGGCCGGCACCATGTCGTTTTCGATGATCAGCTTGGTGTGCAGGTCGGTCAGCGTGCCTTCCAGCCCATAGCCGACTTCGATGCGCATCTTGCGGTCGTTCGGCGCCACCAGAAGCAGGACGCCGTTGTTCTCCTTCGCCTGGCCCAGTTTCCAGGCGCGGAACAGCCGGTTGGCGTAAGGCTCGATCTCCTCGCCGTCGAGGCTGGGAATGGTCGCGACGACGATCTGGTCGGACCCTTTGGTCTCGAACTCGGCAAGCTTCTGCGTCAGCGCCGCCTCGGTCGCGGCATCGATGATGCCGGCATTGTCGACGACCCGTCCGGTCAGCGCCGGCAGTGCGGCGGCGAAGGCCGCGAAGCCGACCAGCAGCACCGCCATGGCCAACAGCGCGGTGCCGATCATTTTGGTGAAACGGCCGGATTCCACCGGGCTGATGGCGTGTCTTGTCATCTCGTCACCAACTTCCCGAGGAGCCGCCGCCGCCGGACGAACCGCCGCCGCCGGAAAACCCGCCACCGCTTGAACCCGACGACCATCCCCCGCCGGAACCTCCCGACCAGCCGCCGGAGGACCGCCGGTTTGGCTCGAAGGTCATGCCCAGCCAGCGATAGCGGCCGGGACCGATCTTCTGGCCGAAGATCGGCGGCAGGATGGAGGCTGCGAGGCCGCCGAAAAAGATGATTGCCCAGATGGCTATGAAGATCGTGAAGAACAGATCGTCGCTGTTGAACGGCGGCTGCTGGTTGCGTTCGCCGCGCGCCTCCAGCTCTTCGGGATTGCCTTCCAGCACCATGATCATGTCGTCGACGGCCTTGCTGATGCCGCCTGAGAAATCGCCGGCACGGAAGGCCGGCACCATGTCGTTTTCGATGATCAGCTTGGTGTGCAGGTCGGTCAGCGTGCCTTCAAGCCCATAGCCGACCTCGATGCGCATCTTGCGGTCGTTCGGCGCCACCAGCAAAAGCACGCCGTTGTTCTCCTTCGCCTGGCCCAGTTTCCAGGCGCGGAACAGCCGGTTGGCGTAAGGCTCGATCTCCTCGCCGTCGAGGCTGGGGATGGTCGCGACGACGATCTGGTCGGACCCTTTGGTCTCGAACTCGGCAAGCTTCTGCGTCAGCGCCGCCTCGGTCGCGGCGTCGATGATGCCGGCGTTGTCGACGACCCGTCCGGTCAGCGCCGGCAGTGCGGCGGCAAGGGCGGTGAGCGGGAGGAACAGACCAAGGCAAAGAAGAAGCAAAGTGACGCTCAGAAGCGTGTGGTTTGCACTTCGTCGCGCCCCCCTCTGTCCTGCCGGACATCTCCCCCACTTGGGGGAAGATCGACTATCGCGACCGCTTTCGCCAATCTCCAACGTTGCAGGATGGGCGGTGAGGCCAAAGCTGCCAATCTCCCCCCTTGAGGGGGAGATGCCCGGTAGGGCAGAGGGGGGCGCTACGGAGTGCAAGGCCAATAGGGACCACGCTCACCGGCTGTTCTTCACCCGCCCTGCTGCGTGCCGAAATCGACCTTCGGCGGCTGCATCTTATCCTCCTCGATGGTGAAATTCGCAAACGGCTGGTTGCCGCGGAACCACAAGGTCGCCCAGATCACCGACGGGAAGGTCCTCAGCGTCAGATTGTACTCTCTCACTGCCTGGATATAGTCGCGGCGGGCGACCGTGATCCGGTTCTCGGTGCCTTCGAGTTGTGCTTGCAGCGCCAGAAAGTTCTGGTTGGCCTTGAGATCGGGATAGTTCTCCACCACCGCCAGCAGGCGCGACAGCGCGCTGGTCAGGCCGGCCTGGCTGTCCTGGAATTTCTTGAAGGCTTCCGGATTGTTCAGCGTTTCCGGCGTCACGGTCACCTGCGTCGCCTTGGCGCGCGCTTCGACCACGGCATCGAGCGTGTCCTTCTCGTGCGCGGCGTAGCCCTTGACCGTGTTGACCAGATTGGGGATGAGATCGGCGCGGCGCTGGTATTGATTCAACACCTCGCTCCATGCGGCCTTGGCGTTTTCCTCAGCCGTCGGAATGGTGTTGTAGCCGCAGCCGGCAAGCAGCGGCAGCATGACGGCCATAACCAGGAACGCAGCTAAATTACGGAAGGTTGGCGGCGAAGAAAGGCGCTGGGCAAGCATGATAAGTCCCCTCAATAGCATTGGCAGGCGAAGCATTAGCACAATCCTTGCGTAAGAAAATGACTTCGGCCGAGAAGTGTTACTGGTTTCTGCCATTCGCCGTCGGGCCCTGTGACAGACGAGGCGAACGGGTTAAGCTCTGGCATAGAACGGGACATCACCATGGCGAAACGCCACGACAGCGACGCGGAATCGCGCCGCATCATCGAACGGGTGGCGCGCGAGACCGACCCGGGGGGCACCTCGTTCCTTGCACGAACCACCAAAGGCGCGCGCGACCACGTCACCGCGGCCGATGCCGACCGGTCGGACCCGATCGAATATTGGGGCACCCGCATCGGTCGGGCAGCGGGCTTGCTTATTGCCATCGGCCTGTTGATCTGGCTCGTGCTTTTCGTCACCAGGGGCAGTTAGGAAAAATCAATGAGTGCCGAAAAAACCGACGCGCCCCGCGCGGTCATCGTCGTCTCCAGTCATGTCGCCCGTGGCTCAGTCGGCAACCGTGCCGCTGTCTTTGCGCTGGAGACGCTCGGCTTTCCGGTTTGGGCGGTACCGACCGTCATCCTGCCCTGGCATCCGGGCCATGGCCGGGCCACCCGCATTGTGCCGCCGCTGGACCAGTTCAAGGCGCTGATGGCCGACCTCGAGGGCGCGCCGTGGCTGGGCGAGGTCGGCGCCGTGCTGTCCGGCTATCTCGGCGAGGCTGGCCAGGCCGAAGCCGTCGCTTCGCTGGTCGGCGCGGTCAAGGCGAAGACGCCGGACGCCCTCTATATCTGCGATCCGGTGATGGGCGATTCGGGCGGGCTCTACGTACCTGAGCCGACCGCAATCGCCATGCGCGACCGGCTGATGCCGATCGCCGATATCGCCACGCCCAACCGCTACGAGCTGGAATGGATGGCCGGAGCGCCGCTGCCAGACCTTAAATCGGCAATGGCTGCAGCCCTGCAGGCCGGCCCACCGGCCATGCTGGTCACATCGGCGCCGGCGATGATGGCCGGCGGCACCGGCAATTTACTGCTCGCCGGCAGAGAGGCACTGCTTGCCGAACACCGGCTCATCGACAAGCCGCCGAATGGGCTCGGCGACCTGACGGCTGCCGTCTACCTGGCGCGGATCCTGTCCGGCCAGCCGGCCGCCAAGGCGCTGCAATCGACCACGGCGGCGGTCTACGAGATCCTGGCGCGGACCGCCAAGCGCGGCGGCGACGAGTTGCAGCTCGAGACCGATGCCCAGAGCCTGTCGCACCCGATGGCGATGGTGCAACTTCGCCATCTCCTGCATCCGGAACGGGACCGCCGGGCGTGACGCAGGCCGAAGACGCCGTGCCCCAGGATGATGCGCCCGAGGATGTTGCGCCCGACGACGTTGCGCCCGACGATGTTATGCCCTGGGGTGTTGTGCTTGTCGGCGTCGACGGTTGCAAGGCCGGCTGGATAGCCGTCCGCCGCGATCCCGGTGCGGCACCGTCGACAGCCGTTTTCCCGAGCTTCGCGGCGTTGCTCGACCGACTGCCCGCCGACTCGTTGGTAGCGGTCGATATGCCAATCGGCCTGCCCGATTTCTCGCAAAGAGGCGGTCGCGGCCCGGAGGCGCTGGTGCGGCCGCTGCTCGGGGCCCGGCAGTCCAGTGTCTTTGCCATCCCCTCCCGCGCCGCGCTTTACGCCGAGGTCGAAGCCTTCACCACGGTCGATGCCTGGTACGCCGCACATCGCAAGGCAAGCGAGGTGGCCAGGACGACATCAGATCCGCCGCGCGGTGTCTCGATCCAGGCCTTCGGTATCTTCGCCAAGATCCGCGAGATCGATTCGCTGCTGATCGCGCGGCCCGAACTGCGCAGCCGCGTCTTCGAATCGCATCCGGAAGTTGCCTTCTGCAAACTAAACGGCGACCGCGCTATGCGCTTGCCGAAGAAGATCAGGGGCAACATCAATCCGGCCGGCATGGCCGAACGCAAGGCGCTGCTTGCCCAGCATGGTTATAGCCAGGATTTTCTCGACCAGACGCCGCCGCGCGGCGCGGCCGCCGACGATTTCCTCGACGCCGCGGCGATGATGGTGGTTGCCGGACGCATCGTCAGAGGCGAGGCAATGCCGTTTCCGGATCCGCCGCTCGCCGATCGTTTCGGCATTCCGGTCGCCATTTGGGCCTGAGGACCGGGGCGTCAGGAGCGTGATCTGAGCGCCTCGTTGAGTGCCCACATATCCTTCTCCTCGGGCGCGGTCTCCAATCCGAGCACGGGAACTTGCTTACGCAAATGGTCGTGGTGGGTGCGCACGCCATATTCGAGATCGGAGAGGTAAAAACCTCCGAAGGCTTCGGACAGCATGGATTCGTTGGACCATATCGAAAGCTGTACATCCTCGGCCAGCGTGTCGCGGTCGATGCGGTAGGATAGGTAGCGGGCTGCCGCCTGTTCCCTGGTCTCGTCGCGATAGCGGTAGATGGCGCCGCGCAGCAGCGTCTCACCCGTCGACAGCGGAAATTCCTGATAGAACTGCACCGATTCCGGCATGAGCGACAGCACGTTGTTCGGGAAGATGCCGTAGTAGATCCAGGCCTTGCGCAGGTGTTCCGGCAGGTGCTTCGCCTCGGGTGCGAGCTTGATGTACTGCGCGACGCTCCAGCGCCGTCCGGCATGCGGATTGTAGGTGGCGAACGAGCGCGACACGCCGTTGACGAACGGCTCGTCGAAATAGGTCGCACCGTAAAGGTCCTGCAGCGCCGGATGCGCCATGGCGACGTGGTAGCCTTCATTGTCGACATCGCGCACCGACTTCCAGTTGACCGGCGTCCTTTGGGTCCAGATGCCCCAGGACGGCACCATCTCGGCGACGCCGTAATGGGCAATCTCGGCTTCGATCGGCTTCAACAGCTCGGCCACCGATGGCTGCGGCCCACCCTTGCGGAAACGGATGAAGATGAAGCCCATCCAGATTTCGAGCTCGAGCGGCATCAGGCCGAAATCGGTCTTGTCGAGGTCGGGGAATGAACGGGGGCGGGCAGCACCGCGCAGCGTGCCGTCGAGATTGTAGACCCAGCCATGAAAGGGGCAGACCAGCGCATTCTTGCAAGTGCCCTGGCTGTCGGCAACGACGCGACTGCCGCGGTGGCGGCACATATTGTTGAAGGCGCGCACAACGCCATCCTTGCCGCGCACGATCAGCGCCCGCTCGCCGACCACATCCATCGTCAGATAGTCGCCGGCGTTCGGCACGTCGCAGACATGGCCGGCGATCTGCCAATGGTTGCGGAAGACGTGCTCTTTCTCGAGTTCGAGCAAGGCGTCGGAATGATAGCTCCAGCCCGGCAGCCCCCGCCGATCCCAATCGTTGGGGATTGCCACGTCACGCAGATGCGGGTTCATAAAGGCTCTTTATTTATTGAATGGTCGTTCAATAAAAGCATATTTTCCATTGAAATGCAATGGCTTGGAAAAATGGGGCTAAGTCTTGACGGGAAATCGAACGGGATTCGAGAGCCCAGTCCGAACGATCGAAGCCGGGAAAATCCCGGGAATTCCAGACGTTAATCCCCTTACACTTGTTGAGCGCCCGACGCTCCGTGGGCCTGGAAAGGCGACGCGGATCTGGTGCCGTGGGTAGCGCAAAACGAGCAGAGAATGCCACCGGTGCTGCCAGCTACGCCGGATCGGTTTGCCCAGGAATGGCCGCGGGCTTGGTTTCATGCCGGTTACACAATCGTTAATTCATCATCGTTGGCCGGTTACAAGGTGCGATTAGGTTCGTTTCAACAGAGAAAAGAAGAAGACCGAAGGAAACGACGATGCGTACGAAAATCCAGATCACCGATACCGACCTTCGCCAGCAGGGTCCCCAGCGTAACGACCGGCGCCCGAAGCTGGCGCTGCGCCAGCGCGCCAGTGATCATCCGATGGCGATGTTCATGCTGCTGGCGGCTGCCGCATTTGCCGGCATGGCGTTGACGCCTACCGTCGGTCCGGCCTTCGCCTCACTGAACCCGCCGGCCAACCTCATCGACGGCGCGACAACCACCACCAAGACGGCGCGCCTGCCGATGCCGGAGATCGATTTTGCCTGCAAGGGGCAGGCCTGGGGCGCCGAGAGCCTGGATTGCCTGCGCGTCATCGCTGCCCAGTCGGGCAAGGCACGACCGGTCCGCATGATCGCCAATGCCGCCCCGCTGGCTGATACGCCGAACGTTTTTTGATTTTTTTGCGAGCGCCCTCCAGCACTCCAGTCAGGCTCCCGCCGCAATGTCGGCCGGGAGCCTTTTTCTTCCGGGAGAGATCGCGGAGTTAGCCGCCCAGACCGGCCTGCTCGGCAATGGCCGAGAGCACGCCGCGCACATCCAGCGTGCTGAACGGTTTTTCGAGGATTGGCGGCCGCTGCGGCGCCGGCAGCGCCTCGATCTCGCCTTTCGCGCCGATCAGATCGCCGGTGACAAGCACGAAGCGCCGCGCCAGACCCGGCATTTCGGCGAGTAGCTCGCGATAGGCGGCTATGCCGCTGGTGCCGGGCATGCGCAAATCGGAAAACACGATGTCCGGCGGGACATGGCCGCTCAGCGTCGCGGCGGCCGAGACCCAGGCCGGCACGATCCGCGACTTGATGCCCATCAACTCCAGAATGTCGGACAGCGACGCCGCGACATCCGGCTCATCGTCTATGATCAGCGCGTGACGCAAGCCGCTCGACCGCGACGGACTGTCGCTAGCGGCGGCCGCGCCAGCAGCGATCGCCGGCAGCTGCACGACAAAACGCACACCTCTCGGCGAAACCTCCTCGAACCAGATATTGCCATTGTGCCGCTCGATGATCGATTTCGAGATCGACAGGCCGATGCCGGTACCGACACCGACCGGCTTGGTGGTGAAATAGGATTCGAATATGCGTGAGCGTATCGCTTCCGGCACGCCTGGTCCGTTGTCCTCGACCGAGAATCCGGGATTGCCGCGGTCGCTGCGAAACGTCCGGACCTTGATCCGGCGGTCGCCGGCAACGCCGGCCAAGGCGTGCTGACTGTTGATGAGGAAGTTGGCGGCCACTTGCGTCACGTGGTCGGCATCTGCCATGGCCAGCAACGGGCCGCTGGCGAAATCGGTGTCGATGATGATGCCGCTCGACCGTGCGCCATAGGCGGTCACTTCGAGTGCGGCGCGGATCACCTGGTTGAGGTCGGTTTCGGCCTGTGCGGCCGGGTGCAGGCGGACCATCGACAGGAAGCTCTTGACGATACGGCCGCAGCGCTCGGCAGCGGCGCGCACCTTTTCGGCGCGCACCTTGGTCTGCGGATCGGCGGCGAATTCATGCAGCAGCGTCGACTGGGCGACGACCACGGCCAGCGGGTTGTTGAGCTCGTGCGAAACGCCGGCAAGCAGCGAGCCCATCGCCGCCATTTTCTCGTTCTGGTGCAGTTTTTCGCGCTGGCGGTTGATTTCCTCCTCGGCGCGCAATCTGTCGCGCAGGTCGCGGATAGAGCCGAAGATCAGCTGGCGATCGGCGACCCGCATCTCGGTTGCCGTCAGCTCGATCGGAAAAACCTCGCCGGCGGCGTTCTGGGTGACCGTTTCGAGCCGCTGGCCGACCATCGGCGCGCCGCGGCCCGACATATATTCGGCGCCGGACGCATAGCCCTTGCGGTAATATTCCGGCACGACCGTGTCGAGCAGGTCCTTGCCGAGGATATCGCTGCGCCGATAGCCGAACATCTTCTCGGCGGCCGGATTGAATTCGATGATCGAGCCGGTCTCGTCGATGACGATGATGGCGTCGAGCGAGGCCTGCAGCATGGTGCGGCGAATGACGTCGCTGGCATGCGCGTCGGAGGGCGATCGTTCGATGGCATCGCCGATGGCGAGTGCCACCATGTGCAGCGCCGCCTCTTCCTGGTCGGTCCATTCGCGTTCGTTGACGCAATCGTTGACCGCCAGCGTGCCCCACAAATTGCCGTGCGAAAAGACCGACACCGACAGGAACGACTTGATGTTCTGCTTTTCGAAATCGGTCCGCAGAAAGCCTTCGAGATCGCGTGTGTGCCCGGCGAAGATCTTGCCTTGACGCTCGTCCTCTGCCAGCCGTTCCAGCAATGGGTCCGAATCGACGACCGACTGCACGATGACGGTAGGTGACGCCAGCTCACCGCCAAACCGGGGGGCGATCCAATAAGCGGCGACCGACTGGGCGAAACCCTGGCCGGGCAGTTCGCGCAGGCGAAACAGGATGCCGCGGTGACAATCCATGGCTTCGCAAAGCGTCTGGAGGATACCTTCCATCTCGCGCTGCCAATCGCCGGCTTCGCGCAGCCGGCGAACCACATGCACGGCCACCATCGCCGCGCCCTGCCTGGCGCCCTGCGTGTCCGCGCGTGCTGTTTCAGCCGTCATGGTCATTTCCTGGCCTTGGCTTGCTCAAGCCGCCAGGCCTCAGTTATTTTCACCGGCCGGCAGCGAGAAGATATAGCCTTCGCCGCGCACCGTGCGCAGGAATTTCGGGTTGGCCGGGTCCGCTTCGATCTTCTTTCTCAGCCGCATGATGCGGATGTCGACCGCGCGGGACGATTCCGGGTCCTCGACGAAACCGATCGCCTCGGAGATCGCCGCCCGCGTCAACAGCCGGTTGGCGCGCGTCAGGAACACCTCCAGCACGTCGAACTCGCTCTTGGCCATGTCGATGACCGCGCCGTTGGCGCCGGTGACGAGCCTGCCGTCGAGATCTGCGTGAAAGGGTCCGAAGCTCACGGACCGGCGGCCGCCGGATGTTTCAGCCTTGGCCTTTTGTGGCTCGGTCGGCTCAGGAACGCGACGCAGCACGCTGCGCACCCTGGCCAGCACTTCGCGCAATTCGTAAGGCTTGACGATGTAATCGTCAGCGCCGAGCTCCAGTCCGACGATGCGGTCGAGCGCGGTACCGGCGGCCGTCGCATAGATGATGCCGATCGGCATTTTCGACCGCATCCAGCGGCCGAGCGACAGGCCGTCCTCGCCCGGCATGGCGATGTCGAGAATGGCCAGATGGAAGGACTGGGTTTCCAAAAGGTCGCGCGCCGCCGCCGCACTTTCGGCCGTGGCCACATCATAGCCGCTGGCGCCGAGATACTCGGCGACCGCATCCCTCAGGTCGGGCTCGTCCTCGACAATGACAATTCGTGCCCGCACGATGCTTTCGCTCCCGCTTTCAGCGGAAAGTAGATTGGGTATAAACATGATGTCCAGCACTCTTCTTGGGTTGCCGTATGCGGGGTAGAAAAACATGGCTGCACGATCCGTTATCGCGCTTGTTTCCGTCGCTGAAGTAATTGCGACCGATCTCGCCGATCATCTCGAGCGGCGCGGTCATGAAGTCCGCGCGGCGCGACAGCCGTGGGAGGCCGAATCGCTGCTTTCGGCAAAGGGTATCGATGTCGTGGTTGTCGGCGACAGCGTCAGCCAGGCAGAGGGGCGCGACCTGCTCAGGCGACATGGCGGCGAAGGTGGACCGGATTTCATCCTGATCTGCCGCCCGGCCGATCTGGTCGACAAGGTTCTGGCGCTCGAACTCGGCGCCGCCGACGTCGTCGAAAGCCCGCTCAATGTCAGGGAGCTTGCCGCTCGCGTAGGCGGCCTTCTGGCTCGGCGCGGCAGGAGCGCCGGGGAACTGATCGTGCTGGAGAACGCGACCGTCGATCTCCGATCGGCCATCGTCATGCACCGCTCGGGCACGGAAGAACAGCTGTCCCCCGGGCAGGTGGCGCTGCTCAGGCTGTTCCTGGCCAGCCCGCGCAAGGTGCTGACGCGGGACGACATCATCGCCGCCGCGCCCGCCGAAAATGCCGAAGCCTTCGATCGGTCGATCGATTCGCGCATCGTGCGGCTGCGCCGCAAGCTCGATACCGAAACCATCACCACCATACGGGGTGCGGGCTACCGGTTCGATCCGCCGACGCAATTCGCCGATTGAAGGCAGGACGGCCACCCTTTTGTCTTGAGCATCGGATTTTCCCACAACCGGTTTCCACCTTGGGGTCCGATGCTCTTCAGCGCACCACGAGAAGCGACGGGCCGGACGGCATGTCACTGTTCGTGCTGACCTCGCCGGCATGGGCACGTTCCTTCAGCAGCACGGTGGCGAGGCCGGCAATGCCGAGCAGCCCCTGGACGTAAAGCAGCGCGGAAAGCACCGAAGCGGCGAATTTCGTTTTCATCCTGTTCGTTCCTCAAAATTGGAATTTACGGGCACTTCAGGGGAACCCCCGAAGCGCCCGCGCCGCCCGCGGAGCCCCCCGTTGCGGCGCGGGCCTTCGGTCCTCTCGGCTGCAAGTTGCCGGAGGCGCCGCGCATCCTCAACGGCCCTAAGCCGCCCCCGCCAGAGGGGCTTGAGCCGGTCGACGCGCAGGCTGGAAACTGTCCAGACCAATCCAGACCGTAGCGAAAACAGTGTTGGCTTCCGATCGTTCGTTGACCGCTGTTTTCGTCAGGTCAACTTTGCCTGTTCGCTGTATCCGGATCATGCCGCCGAGGCTGCGCTTTGTTGCAGCTCGGTTTCGGAGTCAGGTGACTTCCTATCAAACGAAAGGCAATCGCGTATTCGCGCCGCGGTTTGGCCGATCCGCCTAGGCAAACACGCCACCGTCATGACGACGTCGTGCAACTGCAAGCTGCTTTGCGCGGACCTTTTCTGTTAACCAGGGGAAACAGAATCGAAACACAAACGAGCATCTAGCGAAATCGGCTTGAAACATGACGCCCCGATAAGCCGGTCATCGAATTGAGCCGGTCCCGACCGGCAGAATAGGGGAGACATCATGTGCACTGCCATTTCCGCCAAGCTCATCAACATCGCCGCCGCCGTCATCACCGGTACTGCCTTGCTTGTCAGTGCCGGCAACGGCGCAGCCCACGCCGCCGCCAACAAGATCGTCGCGCGTGTGTCGCTATCGCAGCAGACCATGGAAATCCTGGTCGACGGCCGGCCGACATTCGCCTGGAAAGTCTCGACCGGCGACAGGACGCACGTCACGCCGACCGGTTCGTTCAAGCCGACCCGCATGCATGAAATTTGGTATTCGAAGAAATACGACAACGCCCCGATGCCGCATTCGGTGTTCTTCAGCGGCGGCTACGCCGTACATGCGACAAGCGCCATCAAGCGCCTCGGCCAGCCAGCCTCGCATGGCTGCGTGCGTCTGCATCCGGACAACGCCGCCGATTTCTACCAGCTCGTCGAGGTCTTCGGCCCGGCCAACACCAGCATCGTCATCGTTAAATGAGCGATGCTTCTCGTCGCTCCCAGGCAAGGGCCGGATATTAGCGCAATCTAATCCGGCATTACCGGCATCAGCTTCGGATCCGGCTTTTCGGCGTGATGCGGCAGGTCCTTGCTGGCGACAAAGGTGTAGAACATCGGCACCACGAACAGCGTGAACATGGTTCCGACCAGGATGCCGGTGAAGATCACCAGGCCCATCGAATAGCGTGCCGCGGCACCAGCGCCGCTGGAGATGATCAGCGGCACCACGCCGAGCGCCATCGCCGCCGTCGTCATCAGGATCGGCCGCAGCCGCACCCTGGCCGACGCGATGATCGCATCGCGCCGCCGCATGCCGTGCATTTCACGCTGCTGGTTGGCGAACTCGACCAGAAGGATGCCGTGCTTGGTGATCAGGCCGATCAGCGTGATCAAGCCGACCTGGGTGTAGATGTTGAGCGTGCCAAGCCCGACATTAAGCGGCACGATCGCGCCGAAGATCGACAGCGGCACCGCCATCATGATGATCAGCGGATCGCGGAAACTTTCGAATTGCGCCGCCAGCACCAGATAGATGACGAGCACCGCCGCCGCGAAGGCGATGATGATCGTGTAGCCCTGTTCCTTCTCCTGCCGCGATTGACCGGTATAGTCGATGAAGAAGGTGTCGGGCAGGCTTTGCTTGGCAATGTCCTCGATCGCCTGTAGCCCATCCCCGGTGGTGATGCCGGGCCGCGGCAAGGCAGAGATCGTCGCCGAGTTGAGCTGGTTGAACTGCTCGATGGCGGCCGGCGACGCGTTGGTCGAGATCTTCACCACCGCCGAGAGCGGCACCATCTCGCCCGATACGCTGCGCACGAAATACTCGCCCAGTTTTTCAGGGTTGTCGCGAAAGCTCTGCGGCACCTGCGGGATGATGTCGTAGCTGTTGGATTCGCGGTCGAATTGCGCCACTTCGGCGCCACCGACCAGGAGCGTCAGCGTCCGGCCGATGTCGGCTATCGGCAGGTTGAGCGCGGCGGCGCGGTCGCGGTCGATCGTCACCGTCACTTGCGGCGCGTCGAAGGTCATCGAATTCTGCACGACGATGAAGCGGCCGGAGGCCTGCGCCTTGTTCTTGATGTCTTCGGCCGCCTCGTACACCTGCGAGGCGTCGCCGGTCGAGCGCACGACCATCGTTATCGGCAGGCCGCCGCCGGAGCCGGGCAGCGTCGGCGGCGCGAAGACGAAAGCTTCGACGCCCGCCACCTTGCTCAGGCGGCCCGTAATGTCTTGCTGGATTTCCTTCGAGTTGCGCGTGCGGTCAGCCCAGTCCTTGAACGCAAAGCCGACGAAAGCGCTGTTCGTCTGGCCACCACCGAAGGCGACCGCCGAGAACTGTGCCCGCGTCTCAGGCAGATCCTTGACCAGGCCGAGTATCTGATTGACGTAGGTTTCGGTATAGTCCGACGTCGCGTACCGCGGCGCGGTCACCAGCGAAAGCAGGAAACCCTGGTCCTCTTCCGGCGCCAGTTCGCTCGCGGTCTTGGTGAACATGAAACCGGTCGTGGCGACCAGCGCGAGGACGATCATCAGCGTCACCGGGCGATAGTTCAACGAACCGGTGACGAGCCGCTCATAGATGTGTTCGACGCGCCCGAACGTATTGTCGACAATGCGCTGGAAGCGGCTGTGCGAGCCGGACCTCAGGATACGTGCCGACATCATCGGTGTGATGGTGAGGGCGACGACACCCGAAAGCACCACCGAGCCGGCAAGCGTCACCGCGAATTCGCGAAATAGTGCGCCTGTCAGGCCGCCGGTGAAGGCCAGCGGCGCGAACACGGCGGCCAATGTTATCGTCATGGCGACGACGGCGGACGAGATCTCGCGCATGCCGTTGAACGCCGCCTGCATCGGCGACAAGCCGTCTTCCTCCATGTGGCGGTGGATGTTTTCCACCACCACGATGGCATCGTCGACGACAAGTCCGATCGCCAGCACCATGGCCAGCAGCGACAAAAGATTGATCGAATAGCCCACCGAAAACAGCAGGAAACAGACGCCGATCAGCGACAGCGGAATGGTCACGATCGGCATCAGCACCGAGCGGAACGAGCCGAGGAAGAGCAGGATAACAACGATGACGATGGCGACCGCCTCGCCGATGGTCTTGAACACCTCCTCGATCGACGCACTGATCTGCTCGGTTGAATCGTAGACGATCTCCATCGTCATGCCGAGCGGCAGCGTCTCCTGGATGGTCGGCACAATCTTGTGGATTGCCGCCGCGGTGGTCAGCGGATTGGCGGCCGGCGTCGGAAAGATAGCGAGAAAGATGCCGGGCTTGCCGTTGAAGCTGACCCTGGTGTCGGTGTTCGCCGCGGCGAGTTCGACGCGGGCCACGTCGCGCAATCTCACCACATTGCCGTCCTTCGACCGGAGTGGAAGGGCGGCGAAAGCCTCCGGGGTCTGCAGCGTAGAGCGAACGGTGATCGAAGAAACCACATATTCGTTTTCGGTGTCGCCGGGCGCGGAAAGGAAATTCGATTCGTTGATGGCGGCCAGCACTTCCGCCGCGGTCACGCCGCGCGCCGCCAGTTTGATCGGGTCGATCCAGACCCGCATCGAATATTCGGCTGCGCCGAAGATCTGCACGTCGGCGACGCCTTCGACCGTCGAGATACGCGGCCGCACGACGCGCTCGATATATTCGGTGAGCTGTTCCGGCGTCATGTTCGGGTTCTGCATCGAGATGTACATCATCGCGAACTGCTGGCCGGTGCCCTTGACGATCACCGGGTCTTTGGTTTCGTCCGGTAGATCGCCGCGAACGCTCTGAACCTTCGACAAGACTTCGTTCAGCGCGACGTCGGGGTCGGAGCCGAGCTTCATCTGCACTGTCACGGTGCTGGAGGACGGCCGGCTCGACGACGTGACATAATCGATGTTTTCGGTCGAAGCGACGGCACGCGCGATCGGCGCGGAAATGAACCCCTGGATCAGGTCGGCACTGGCGCCGGGATAGGCCGTGGTGATGGTGATGGCCGTTTCTTCAACCTCTGGATACTGCCGGATCGAAAGGTTGAAGATTCCCTGAAAACCCAGAAGCAGGATCATGCAGGCAAGCACGGTCGAAAGGACCGGGCGGCGGATGAAGAGGTCGGAAAAGCTCATTGCTGGGCTGCCTGCTGGTTCCCTGGCTTGCTCGGATCGATCGTGTTGTCGACGGCAACGGACATTCCGTTGGAGAGCCGGTTCTGGCCGGCGGTAACGACTTCGTCGCCGGGCGCGATGCCCTCCAGAATCTCGACCAGGCCGGCGTTGCGGCGGCCTGGCTTGACGAACACCTGGGCTAGCACGAGCTGCGGCTTCTGTTTTTCCGCTGCCGGCTTGGCTTCCTCTGCCGGTTTGGCTGGGGTAGCAGCCGGCTTTTCGTCGGGTTTTGCCGCGGGTGCTTCGGCCGCGGGCTTGGCAGCATCTGCAGCCGGCTTTTCTTCCGGCTTTGCCTCGGGCGCCGCGCCGTTGGCTTCGGCGGATTTGGCCGGGCGCACCACGAAGACGAAGTCGCCGTACAGGCTGGAAGTCAGCGCCGTCTGCGGCAGCGCCAGCACGTCGTTCTCCTCGGGCAGTTCGACGCGCACCTGGACGAACTGGCCGGGCGTCAGCTTGCCTTCGGGATTGCCGACCTCCGCCCTCACGGTCACCAGCCGGCTGGTCGGGTCGATCTTCGGATCGATGCCGCGGATGCTGCCGGTGAACGGCATGTCGCCGCCGCCGACGCCCAACCGCACCGTCTGTCCGATCTTCAGCTGCGGAAGCTGCTGCTCCGGCACGGTGAAATCGACACGCATCGTATCCATGTCCTGCAAGGTCACCACGGCGGTGCCGGGTGTGAGATACTGGCCAAGGTCGATTTTCGGAATACCGACGGTACCCTTGAAAGGGGCCGTCAACTGCTTTTGGTCGAGCACCGCTTGCAGCTTGTTTACCTGCGCGGCGGAGACCGATGCTGCTGCCTGCGCCGTGTCGAGCGTGGCATCGGTGCCCACCCCGCGCTTCTGCAGCTCAAGAGCGCGCATCAGCGTCGTCTGGTCGGAGGTGGCTTGCGCCTTCGATGCCACGAGGTCGGCTCGCTCGACTTCATCGTCGAGCTGCAGCAGCACGGCGTTGGCGGCGACCTTCTGATTGGCATGGAACAGGATGTCCTTGACGATGCCCGCGGTTTCGACCGTCAGGTCGACGCCGCGTACGGCACTGACAGTGCCGATCGCCTCGATGCCGGGCGTCCATGACATCGGTTTGACGATGACCGTCGACACGGTCGCGGCCGGCGGCTTCATGGTGGCGAAGAACTGTTTGATCGCATTGTCGCGAAACAGGTTGAAGCCGACGATGCCGCCGCACACCAGCACGAGCAGAATGAAGGCGATGATGAAGCGCTTGATCACGAACAGTCCCTCGGCCACGGCCCAGCATAACGGTCGGATGACCGGAACACATACCTGTGCCTGGTCCCAATTTCAAATGACGGCGATCTTACTGTACCGTCTGGACGGTCTTGTCAATTCCGCCTAAGCTAATGAATGGGGAACGCTTGATGAAGGCCCGCAGAGCAAATTCGCGCGAGAAGATCCTCGCCGCCGCCGCCGCCGTGGCGCGCGAGACGGGTCCTGGCAGCCTGTCGCTGGATGCGGTCGCCAGCCGTGCCGGCGTGTCGAAGGGCGGTCTTCTCTACAATTTCCCGACCAAGGCGAAATTGATGCAGGCGCTGGTGGAGGATTACCTGCGCGCCTTCGAGCAGGCCCTGGAGTCCGCCCGCACGGCCGGCGTCAACGGCGAAAGCCCGCTTGCAACTTACATCAAGCTGTCGGCCGAGCATGCCGAGGAATCGAAACCGTCGGCATCCTGGATATTTTCGGCGATTGCCGAGGATCCCGATTTCCTGACGCCGATAAAATCGTTCAGGCGGCAGCTATTCGAGCGGCTGAAGCAGGAGACGCCGAACCTCAAGGCGCTGCTGGTCTGCTATCTCGCCATCGAAGGGCTTCGCAGCATGAACCTGTTCGATTCGGACATTCTCTCCGCCGAAGAGCGCCGGCTGCTGATATCGACCCTGCTGGACATCGCGGAATAGTCGAACCGCCAATCTGCGGTTCTGAACCCGATTAATGGCGGCGTTCGTTCACCTGTGTCAAAATACGGGCTAGCACGTCGAAACCACGCCATCCCGCTTTCCGAAAATCGGTTCCGATTTTCGGGCCGATGCGCTAGAGCCTTTCGGGATTGAACCGAGCTGCCTTCAACCCGGAAAGGCTCCCACCGCTGCCCATGCCCCATCTTCCCGAGCATCTTCTCACCGGCTACCGCAGTTTCATGAGCGGCCGCTATCTCACCGAAAGCGGCCGTTATCGCTCGCTGGCGCGGGAGGGCCAGGCACCGGAAACGATGATCGTCGCCTGCTGCGATTCGCGGGCCGCGCCCGAAGCGATCTTCGATGCCGGGCCGGGCGAGCTGTTCGTGCTGCGCAATGTCGGCAATCTGGTGCCACCCTATGCGCCAGACGATCAGTTCCACTCGACATCGGCGGCGCTCGAATTTGCGGTGCAGAGCCTCAAGGTCAAGAACATCGTGGTGATGGGCCACGGCCGCTGCGGCGGCATCCGCGCGGCACTCGACACCACGGCCGCACCCTTGTCGCCGGGCGATTTCATCGGCAAGTGGATGAGCCTGATCGCGCCCGCGGCCGAGACCGTATCGTCCAGCACCTTCATGACCGCGACCGAGCGCCAGACGGCGCTGGAGCGCATCTCGATCCGCTATTCCATCGCCAATCTGCGTACCTTCCCTTGCGTCTCGATCCTCGAAGGCAAGGGGCGGCTGTCGCTGCACGGTGCCTGGTTCGATATTTCGACCGGCGAGCTTTGGGTGATGAACAAGGACACCGGCGATTTCGAGCGGCCGGAGATGGAGTAGGAGACAAGGCATGACGCGACTTCGGGACGCGTTCGCGGCTGCGGCACTGCTGTGCTCGGCAGATTTCGCCCGTGCCGACGATAGCGCGATCATCGATCGCTGGTATTCGGCACTCCTCGTCGCCGACCGCGGCGAATTGTCGGACCTGCTTGCCGACAACGTCCGCATCAAGCTCGACGACCTCGGCGTCGTGCAAAGCAAGCAGGAATTCATCGCCTCGATCGCCGAGTGGCAAGGCGCCGTCGCCGGGGCCGAAATCCGCCATCGGATCGAGAAATCGGAGGGCGGCGTCACCACTGTCATCGCCTGCTATGATTTTCCCAGCAACGACATGCTGATGCAGGAGACCTTTGCGGTCGCCAACGACCAGATCACCGCCAGTTCGCAAGCCGCGATCGCCGAAAATTGCGACGGCTACTGACGGAACCATGAACGGGACCCGCTGTTGCGCGCAACGGGCCGGCGCCTTACATCGGTGACGATCCGCTTCTCCCGCCCACCCAGCGAAAGTTTGCCCATGCCGTCAACCGTCGACCTCGCCGCCCATCCGCTGACCGCATGGCAAGGGCCGTTCGGCCTGCCCGATTTCACGCGCATCGGCGACGGCGATTTTTCTCCGGTCTTCGACGCGGCCCTGAAGGCGCATGAGGCCGAGATCGAGGCGATTGCCGGCAACACCGGGACGCCGACGATCGAAAACACGCTTGCCTCGCTCGAGCTTGCCGGCGAGGCGCTCGACCATGTCTCCTCGATCTTCTGGTGCCGCGCCGGCGCCCACACCAATGAGGCGATCCAGGCGCTGGAGCGCGACATCTCGCCAAAGATGTCGCGGCATTACTCGGCGATTTCGATGAACGAGCGACTGTTTGCCCGCATCGACGATCTCTATCAGCGCCGCGAGGCTTTGAAGCTCGATGCCGAAACGCTGCGGGTGCTGGAAAAGACCTGGAAAAACTTCGTCCGCTCCGGCGCCAGGCTCGACGCCGAAGGCAAGAAGCGGCTGGCCTCGATCAACGAGGAATTGTCGTCGCTCGGCACCAATTTCGGCCAGAACGTGCTTGCCGACGAGCGCGACTGGGCGTTGTTCCTCGACGAGGCCGACCTGGCCGGCCTGCCGGAATTCCTGAAAAGCTCGATGGCGGAAGCCGCCGAGATGCGCGGCCAGAAGGGCCGCTACGCCGTCACTTTGTCGCGTTCGATCTACGAGCCGTTCTCGACCTTCTCAGAACGCCGCGACCTGCGCGAGACGGCGTTCCGCGCCTTCATCATGCGTGGTCAGAATGGCGGCGCTACCGACAACACGGAAGTGGTGCGCGACATGCTGCGCCTGCGCGCCGAGAAGGCGAAGCTGCTCGGCTATGCTTCCTACGCCGCATTGAAGCTCGACGACACCATGGCCAAGACGCCGGAGGCGGTGCACGCGCTGCTCGATCCGGTCTGGGAAAAGGCGGTGGAAAAGGCCGCAAGCGACCAGGCCGAATTGCAGCGGCTGGCGGTCGAGGCCGGCAGCAACGAGAAATTCGCTGCCTGGGACTGGCGCTTCTATCAGGAGAAGCTGCGTGCAGAGAAATTCGCCTTCGACGAGGCCGAGCTGAAGCCGTATCTGCAGCTAGACCGCATCATCGACGCCTGTTTCGACGTGGCAACACGATTGTTCGGCATCTCTTTCGAAGAAAAGAAGGGCATTGCCACCTGGCATCCGGACGCTCGCGTTTTCGTCGTGAAGAATGCCGACGGCAGCGAGCGCGGCCTGTTCCTCGCCGACTATTTCGCGCGGCCTTCGAAGCGCTCCGGCGCCTGGATGAGCGCGCTGAAATCCGGCTACAAGCTTGGCGATGGCTCCAAGCCGGTCATCTACAACATCATGAATTTCGCCAAGCCGCCGGCCGGCGAGGCAGCCTTGCTGTCGGTCGACGAGGCCAAGACCCTGTTCCACGAATTCGGTCACGCGCTGCACGGCATGCTGACCGACGTTACCTGGCCATCGGTCGCTGGCACCTCGGTCAGCCGCGATTTCGTCGAGCTGCCCTCGCAGCTCTACGAACACTGGCTGACGGTGCCGGCGGTACTGGAAAAGCATGCGCTGCATATTAAGACCGGCAAGCCGATGCCAAAGGCGCTGGTCGACAAGATGCTGGCGGCGCGCACCTTCGGCGCCGGCTTCGCCACCGTCGAGTTCACCGCCTCGGCCTTGGTCGACATGGCCTACCACGCCCGGCCGGATGCACCGGAACAGGCGCTTCGTTTCGAAGCCGAGACGCTCGAAAAGCTCGACATGCCTGACACCATTGCCATGCGTCACCGCACCCCGCATTTCGGCCATATCTTCGCCGGCGATGGCTATTCTGCCGGCTATTACTCCTACATGTGGTCGGAAGTGCTCGACGCCGACGCGTTCGCCGCCTTCGAGGAAACAGGCGATCCCTTCAATCCGGCGCTGGCCGAGCGGCTGCGCAAGAACATCTACGCCGCCGGCGGTTCAAAGGACCCGGAAGAACTCTACACCGCCTTCCGCGGCAAGATGCCTTCCCCGGAAGCGATGATGGCCAAGCGCGGGCTGGTGTGATGCATGCCCGCTCTTGTCACCGTTCTCTTTCCATCCTGATTGATCTCGGCTGTCATGGCGGCGGGTTGCGCACCGCCTGATCCGGTTTCCGCCGGTCCCGTTCGGCCTCGTTGGCTGCGGCCGCGTCGTTGAGGTGACCGCACTTAATGCGGTCTCCATCGTTCCGGCCGAAGGAGCCGCGTTCATGGCGGCGCTACGGGCTGTGCGGGGTTAGGCAACGACAGCTTGCCCGCTATGCTGATCGGCCGCTGCCGCATCCGGACCGCGCCTTGCGACGACCGCTACGGAAACTCTCAGTCGCGAAGTGGCAGCCCCGCCAATGGAAGGCCGGGCTGGTAAGTTTGATTGTCTCGGCGAAGGTTTTTGCCGAGGCGATTGGCCTAGGCAGGCACAAAGCCAAAATAGGCTTTGTAGGAAGCCCCCTCGCCGGAAATCAGGGGCGTTTCCACTTTGAACCCAATCCCGCTGAAGGTGGTATTGTTCGTACGTGCCGCGAGCAACACCATCTGCTTTGCGGAGATGGTCACTGTCGCGCTCCCGATCCTGTCATCGCCCCAATCGAAGAGATCGCTGATGGCGCCGCCGATCGATGGCATCAAGGATCCCAGGGCGGGGCCGGCTATCGCGGCAATGATAGGTCCTGCCACCGGAATGAGGCCCAAAGCCAGCGTGCCCGCCGTATGGACGCCCATGACGATCTTCTGCACCTCGTCCTTGTATTTGTTGGGGTCGCCAAAATCGTTTTCCATCAGCACCGTGCCGATATTGATGCCGTAGGGCTTGCCTCGATAGATTTCCATAAGGTCGGGTCTCGTATCTCCGGCATCGACGTCGCCATAGACCTGGCTGCGCCTGGTGTCGGCGATCTGCGGCGTTGTCACGCTGACGATGACATAGGGTTCGTCCGCACTCGATCCCTGATCCCAGTCGGTCTCGCCGAAGCAATGGAGGCCGGTATAGTGGACGACGACGTCTCGAAGGTCGATCGCGCCGGTGTCGGGCCACCAGTATATGCCGCCGTTTTCAAACAGATTGGCACGGCCACCATCGGCAAATTCGGTCTCGTCGGTCGTGGGATATCCCAGATATGACTGTTCCCAGCCCAGGCTCTCCCACTTCTTGCGGATGTCACCGTACACCACGTTGGCTCCTGTGTTCGGTGTCCAGTAGATCGAGCCGGCATTGGCAAAATGGTTGTAGCGCCCGACGCCGTCGGGAGTTCCGGTTTCGTCGGTGACCGGATAGCCGAGAACCGAGCGCTCCCAGCCCATTGCTGCCCATTTGCCGCGAATTGCCCCCCAAATCGCTTGAGCACCGGTGTTCGGTGTCCAGTAGATCGAAGCGGTATTGTTGTTGAAGTGATTGTATCGGCCGACGCCGTCGGGAGTTCCGGTTTCGTCGGTGCAGGGAATGCCCCACGCGAGACCGCCAAGCGCAATCCACTTCCTGTAGATTTCGCCATGGATCTCAAAGGCGTCGTGCATGGCATCGTTGTAACAAATGCATGAGCCGTTCTTGAGATACCAGGCTTTTCCAGTGTCCTTCCTGTCGATCTCGGCGAAGCCGGCGCCTCCAAGGGAGTTGTACTTTTGCTGTATGACAGCTTCGGGCGAGAGGAGCGACCAAGGCCCGATCCTGAGCTGGTCGGAAAGTCTTGTGGCTCCAGCGCGGATGGTGCCGGCACGCACTCTCGAAGTTGCTCTGGCAGTATACGGCATGACCTTTTCCTTCCTGTGAGTGTTGGTATCGGGGGCTTCAGGCCTCCGGCGATCGGTTTTGATCGACGAGCCGAGGTTCCCAGACCGCGACTTACGGACGGCTTACAGAGTTCCGAGCTGCGCCAGAGTAATTCCAGGAAAAGTGTGGAACGGTTTTCCGTCCGGAATTGCGCAAAAATAAAGAGATAGAGCGGTTCGGCGTTTCCGTGAAACGATGAACCGGTCTAGAGAAACGGGCGCACGAGCGAACGCAGCAAAGGCGAGGGCTCGTCATCGCCGGTCGAAGCGAGCGCGCGTTCATAGCGCCGGTAATCCTCGATGGCGCCGGCATGATCGTTCCTGGAGAGGCTCTCCTGGATGAGCGTGCCATGGAGTTTGGCCGATTCCGGGTAGAAATCGAGCGCACGCCGGCACGCCTGGCGTGCCCGATCCGCATTGCCTTGACTCTGCCAGTGTTTGGCGATCCGCACGGCAAGCTCCACAAACCCATCCCGCACCCGGTCGGCCGCGGCATTCGACCAGGCGGGCATCGGGGCATTCGAGAAAAGCGGGCCGACAAAGCCTTCCAGCAGCATCTCCTGCTCCTCGATTGCGCAGTCTCTTTGGCCCGACAGAACGGGTTTCAGCCGGTCTTCCCAATCCTGCAGATCGATCCAGACCTTGTCGGCAGCGAGCCGCAAACGGCCTTCTCTCAGCGTTACGAGTTCGCCTTGCCCGAGCAATTTGCGCAGACGATGCAGCGCCTGCTCCAAGGCCGCTTTGGCCTGGTCGCCGTCGAGGTCGGGCCAGAGCCAATCCTGCAGGGTTTCCACCGAACAGACCTGGTCCCTCGACAGGCAGATAATGCGCAATATGTCGAGCGCGCGGGTAGGTTTGGCACCGGGCGCGACCTCGGCACCATCGATTTCGAGGCGGAAGCCTCCCATCAAGTGGATCCTGAGCGGCCAAGGCCACTGGACGGGTCGGCCAGCGGGCGGGACCAGATATCGCGCCCGAACGACACGGCGGCAGAGATCGACGTCGATCTTTCGCTCCAGCGCATCGGCGACAAGATCGGCCAATAGGTCCGGCAGGTTGAGCAGGATTGCGGAGGGGTTGACCTGGCGCAACGCCTCCATGAATTCAGCCAGACGACTGCCATAGGACGCGCCGCCGTTCCACTTCTGCTCCAGGGCCCGAGCGGCCAGAATGTTGAGTTCGACGCGCTGGCGAGGGCCGCCGCTCAGCCTTTCGACGATCTCCTGGAGTAGCGCAATGGCCTCCGCTGGACGCCGATCGGCCAGCAGGACCTGGTATTTGGTGACGTAATGCGGCCAGCGTTCGATCATCGGCTCATTCGCCCGCTCGATCGCATCCATGAAGGCATCGCAGTCGAGATAAGCCTTGACGAAGTCGCCGTTGCGCGTGTGCATCGCCGCGTGGCAGTCGGCGACTACAGCGACCTGGGTTGTGAACCTGCTGTCCGCGATCTCGCCCAGCCGGGAGACGAGCGCATTGAATTCCGAGAACCTGTTGTGAAGCTTCATCAGCAATTGAAGCTGATAGAGCGCGCTGAACTCGACGCCCCGTAAGGCGTGCTGCTCGCCTATCGCCGTTGCGCGTCGCAACGCATCCTCGGCCGAGGCATAGACAAAACCGCGCCGCGAATAGGGGAAGTAACGGCCGCTGGCCGAGCCAAAGGACACCAGCCACATGCCGAGCACCAACGGCGGGATATCCGGATGTTCGAGATCGGCGGCAACGCTGTCCACGGCATTGGCAAAAATGTCGCGCTGCCCCGACGAGGTCGCGTAGTCGATGAGCGCTTCGCTTGCCAGCAGGCGCAACTCGACCGAATCCTCGATCGGCAGATGTGTCAGGCGCTGCTGGATATCATTCACGAGGCGCTTCGCGTCATGGGCGTCGAATTCGCCAGGTTCGGCGAAATCGACGGCCCGCAGGATGCCGAGCCTGACCATCATGAGTTCCTCCGGATCCAACTCCGGCAATCCCTTGGCAAGAACCTGTGAGGCTCGGCGCGTCCAATCCGCCAGCCCCTCATGCGTACGCCAGCTGGCGGTCTTGACTACGACCGCCCGCGCCACCGTCAGGCATTGGCCGCGCATGTCGGTGTTCTCGAATGCTTGCCATGCCTTGGAGAAGTGCGGTTCGGCCTTCGCATCGTCCGATGCGAAGGCGACGCCCAGCCAATAATGGACCCACCCGTCCATCTGGTCGGGGGGCAGCCTGTTGCACCATTCGACGAAGCTGGCCCTGCGCCCTTGCGTGAGAACGCCGTTAGCGCACTCCAGAATGAGCTGGCGTGCCAGCGGCCAGGCGCCCGCCTGCAACGCCAGCACGATTGCCGCGTCGGTTTTGTCTGCCTCGTGCAGGACCTTTGCTGCCTGCTCGCGCAGCCTGGAACGGTCCGCTTCCGTCACGCGCCGGTCCAGTAGGCCGGCAAGGTATTCGCGCAACAAGTCATGCAGCTGGAAGGCGGCGCCGCCCGGACCGTCGCGCGTGATCAGCAGCTGGCGATGCTGCAGCCGCACCAGCAGGCGAGCAGCCTGCGGCGAGCCCAGGAACGCATCGGCAAGCTCCGTGCTGATCTCCGGCAGAACGTTGAGCCTGATAAGCAGATCCTGGTCCTCCGGCGCGATGTCGCGCAGGAAATAACGTCCGACAATCTCCCGAAGGCCGGCGCCCCCGGCAAGGCCGGTCTGCGAAAGCGGGTAGTACATTCCGGCGTTGGCCAGCAGGAGAAGGCCCACCGCCCAGCCGCGCGCCTCCGAAATGTCGCCGACCTCGGACGGCGATTGCGAGCGGGCGGTGACGAGGTTGCGAGCCTCCCCAGGCGAAAACTCCAGCAGCGTTTGGTTGAGCACCGGCAACTGTCCCGACAGCACGAGGTCGGCGACGTCGCCCTCGGGCAGCATCCGCGATGTGCAGATGCAGCAGACAGTGTTGGGGCGTTCGCGCAACAGGATCGCCAGCGTCCGGCGAAAGCCTGGCGCATCGGCACGATGCAGATCGTCGAGGACCAGGATCGTGCCCGGATCAAGCCGCGAGAAATAGGTGCGGAAGAACAGCCGCGCGAAATCGTCGGAATTGTCGGCATATTCCGGACCAAAGACCGGCATGCCGGCATGCCTGCCGTCGAGCGACAGCGTCAGATAGTGGAAAAGGCGCGCAACGTCCTGGTCCTCGGTGTCGACCCGATACCAGTTGTACGCCGATTCGCCTTGCTTCAGCCCGCCTTGTTCCAGCCCGCCGTGTTCCAGAAAGTCGATCACCGCGGTGGTCTTGCCGTATCCACCAGGCGCCGCCAGCCAGCATGCACCGCTGTCGAGGGCCTGCGAAAGCAGCGCCACTACGCGCGGACGGCTGACAATTCCCACTGGCCGGGGTGCCGAGAGCTTTGCTATCTCGCGCGGCGCGTCCCGGAAGTATTTATCCATTGTGAGGACTCTCGCAGCGCAGTCGCCTCGCCAAAACAGGTAATCGGTTCGCCCGCAACAACAAATCGCCGGCCGGCGTTGTGCTCGCCTGACGTGCCGTTCTCGCCGGCAAGGTCGCGGTTATCCCTTGTGCGACATGATATGCGAAACCCCGACACTCACGTCGGCGGTGTGTCTTGCCATCACTGCGTTCATTCGCATTGCAATCGCCGCATAGCCGTTTCGTTCGTGGTCGGTAACTTCCGAGGGCTTAAAGAGCCAAGGAAGGGGTGCAACCTGCGCGTCGGCGAAATTGGCCGGCAGGTTCGATGGCAAGGCCTTTTTCCCTAAAGGCAGCTCTAACCCAAGGTCGCTAAATTCCTCCTCGAGACTGGCGTGCAGATGAGAAAGCACCACATAGATCGCCAGCTTTGATCTAGTCCTTTCTGTGTTGTTTTGGTTGTACTCTTGAAGAACCTCATCGAACGATGGCGCTACGTCGCTTTCCGCGGCGGTAGCTCGTGTTGCAACAGCACCGGCCAGGGCAGTCGCTGCCATTCCTGTAAGACCTACAAAATCACGCCTTGTCGTGCTGGTCATGGTGAATTCCCCTCGGTTTTGAAGACGGACCAAGTCTGGCAAGGACGAGGCGCAGTGGCAATAGGCCGCATACGCTACTGCTGTAGAGGGTCTTTACGTCGCCGATGTGAATCCACCCGGCAACGATAGTGCCAAGCCGCCAGCAGGCCTGCAATGCGTTCGCGAGCTTCGTCTGAGAGACGCCGTGAATCCAAGGAGGACTTCCTTGGAATTCATCCAGGCAAAGGGTCGGAAAAAATCCGCTGGTGGAGCTGAGGAGGATCGAACTCCTGACCTCGTCATTGCGAACGACGCGCTCTCCCAGCTGAGCTACAGCCCCGTCCAGCGGATGGGGCTTTTATCGGCCGCTGCGGTTTCCTGTCAAGGCTGCGCTTGCTGCCGAAATGCCGCTCGGCCGTTCGTGCGCCCTCGCCCATGCGGCAGAAGGCGGCTCTTGCCGCTTTCACCTACAGTGGCTACATGTCGGCAACAATCGGAGACCGGCATGATCGCCCTCATTCAGACCATTGTCATGGCGCTTGACCTTTACTGGTGGATCATCATCGCCTCGGCGATATTTTCCTGGCTCTACGCCTTCAACGTCGTCAACTCCCGCAACCAGTTCGTCGACACCATCAGCAACATGCTCTATCGGCTGACCGAGCCGGCGCTGCGGCCGATCCGCCGCTTCATGCCCGACCTCGGCGGCATCGACATCTCGCCGATCATCCTGCTGCTGATCCTGTTCTTCATCCGGCAGTTCCTGCTCACCACCGTGCTTTCGCTGGTCGTCTGAGCCCAGAGCGTCGATGAGTGCGCCGTTCCGCACGCGCGCCGACGGCATCGACCTGTTTGTCCGGCTGACGCCGAAATCAGCGATGGACAGGCTGGAAGGCATCGAAACATCGGCGGATGGACGAAGCCATCTGAAGGCTCGCGTCCGCGCCGTGCCGGAAAACGGAGCCGCCAATCGAGCGCTGGAAAGGCTGGTAGCCAAGGCGCTTGGGGTGCCGGCATCGGGCGTCTCGATCGCTGCCGGCGGCACAGCTCGGCTGAAGGCGCTGCGCGTGCTTGGCGATCCCGCGGCGCTGGCGAAACGCATCGATACGCTGGGCACACCTGCGCCATGATCTCGGCTGGCTCACTTACCCGCAAAAAAAGGCCGGGCTGCAAAGCCCGGCCAGATGTGAAGGTCGAAAACCTTCAGAGGGGAACGCGCCGGACGAATGGGAGGAAACATCCGACGCGCATTGCATATGGGTTGGCGTCGGCGACGTTTCAATGAGGTCGGAGGAAAGCTCAATGACCACTACTCGAGTCCTATTCTTCGATGTTCTGGGAACCGTCGTTGATTGGCGCAGCGGTATCGCAAGGGAGGCCGGCGCCTTCCTCGCGCGAGTTGGTGCAGAGCAGGTCGATCCCGGTGAATTCGCCGATGCGTGGGCGTCGCGCTATGACGCCTCGACCGAGGCGATGCGGACGGGGCAGCGGCCTTTCGTGTCACTTGACGTAATCAACAGGGAGAATCTGGACGCCACCCTCGTCCAGTTCGGGCTGGCCCCATCCGAGCTGCCGACCGCCGAACTTGAGGAACTCAACCTCGCCTGGCACCGGCTGGAGCCGTGGCCCGATTCGCTGAAAGGCCTTGCGAGGCTGAAGGAACGCTTCATCATCGTGCCCTTATCAGGGGCCAATACCCGGCTGTTGCTGGATATGGCCAAGCGCGCCGGCCTGCCTTGGGACACCGTCCTTGGCTCGGATGTGTTCGGCACCTACAAGCCTGCGCCGCAGGCTTATCTCCGCGCAGTGGAGATCCTGGGGGTGCGACCTGCGGAGGCCGTGTTAATCGCCGCGCACAATGACGACCTGGCCGCGGCACGAAAATGCGGTATCGGAACCGCCTTTGTTGCTCGGCCAAAAGAGCATGGCCCGACGCAGACGACCGATCTCTCGCCTCTTGAGAGCTGGGACTTTGTGGCCGACGACCTTGTCCATCTCGCCCAAGTTCTCCCGTAGGCCGAGGGCAGAAAACCTAAGCGATGTCGTCGCGGATGCAGGCGTTCAGATGGCCCTCGGCTGTCGCCCTCAGCGGCGGTACAGCCCCGGCGCAAGCTTCCAGCGCGAACGGGCAACGGGTTCGGAAAACGCAGCCCGACGGCGGGTTTGCCGGGCTTGGAATATCGCCTTTGAGCACCTGCCGGCTTTGCCTGGCCAGCGGATCGAGCGACGGAATGGCTGACAGCAGCGCGCGCGTGTAGGGATGCTGGGGACGGGCATAAAGCTCGGCCGCCGGCGCAACCTCCATGATGCGCCCGAGATAGAGCACGATGACCGTGTCGCAGATGTACTCGACGACAGCCAGATCGTGCGAAATGAACAGCATGGTCAGGCCGAGCCGGAGCTGCAGGTCGCGCAACAGATTGATGATTTGCGCCTGGATCGAGACGTCGAGTGCCGAGACCGGCTCGTCGGCAACGATGAATTCCGGCTCGAGCGTCAGCGCCCGGGCGATGCCGATGCGCTGGCGCTGGCCGCCCGAAAATTCATGGGCGTAGCGGTCATAGGCGTCGACCGGCAACTCGACCGCGGCAAGTGCCTTCTCGGCCTTCACCCGCCGCTCGGACTTCTTGCCGATGCCTTGAATGTCCAGGCCTTCGGTGAGGATCTGCCCGATCGTCATGCGCGGCGACAGGCTGGCGAAGGGATCCTGGAAAATATACTGCATCTTGCGGCGCTGGCGGCGCAACTGGGCGGCACCCAGCCTGGTGATGTCGGTGCCGTCATAGCTGATTTGGCCGGATGTCGGCTCGATCAGACGCAGCACCGAGCGGCCGATCGTCGTCTTGCCGGAGCCGGATTCGCCGACCAGACCGACCACCTGGCCACGCCCGATATCGAAAGAAATATCCTCCAACGCCCTTACGACGGGTCCGCGCGAGAACGCTGTCGGCGCAAAATGCTTGGTCAGGTTTTTGACAGCGAGGAAAGGGGCGTCGGCCATCAGAGCTCCTCCCAACGCAGGCAGCGGCTTTGCTGGGTCGGCGTCGCCCCAAACAATGGCGGGACCGCGGCGCGGCAGGCAGCGATAGCCATTGGGCAACGCGGCGCGAAGGAACAGCCCTTGGGCAGCAAGGCGAGCGACGGAACATTTCCGGCAATGGTCGGCAGCGGCGTTCCCGCCGCCTTCAGCGCCGTGGCCTGGCCGAGCCGCGGCACCGAGCGCATCAACCCTGCGGTATAGGGATGGCGCGGACGGGTGAACACCTCGCTCACCGGACCCGATTCGACGATACGCCCGGCATACATCACCGCCACCCGGTCGGCGATTTCGGCGACGACTCCGAGATTGTGGGTGACGAACAGGATGCCCATGCCGCGCTGCGCCTGCAGTTCGGCCAAAAGATCGAGGATCTGGGCCTGTATGGTGACGTCCAGCGCGGTCGTCGGCTCGTCGGCGATCAGCAAGCCTGGATCGCAGGACAGGGCCATGGCTATGGTAGCACGCTGGCGCATCCCGCCCGAAAGTTCGTGTGGATATTGCCGCGCCCGCCGCTTCGGATCGGGAATGCCGACCTGTTCCAGCAGCCGCACCGCGTCTGCTTCTGCCTCGCGGTGCGATTTGCCGAGATGGATGCGGATCGGTTCGGCGATCTGCTCGCCAATCGTGTAGACCGGGTTTAGGCTGGTCATCGGCTCCTGGAACACCATGCCGATCTCGTTGCCGCGTATCTTGCGCAGCGACTCGGCATCGAGGCTGGTCAGCTCGGTGACCGTGCCGTTCTTGCGCCGCAGCGCGATCGACCCCTCTGCGATATGTCCGACCCTTTTCGGCAACAGGCCGATGATCGACAGGCTGGTGACGGATTTGCCGGATCCGGATTCGCCGACGAGCGCCACCGTCTCGCCGGCACCGATCGTCAGGTCGACATCCCTTACCGCCGCGATGTCGCGGCCCGCGATGCGGAACACCGAGCGCAGGCCGGAAATCGAGAGGATCGGCGCGACGCTCAGCGGAGCAGCCCCACATCGCGAAGGATCGCGTCGACCTTCGCGGTTTCCTCCTCGTTCAGGCTGCGTTGCGGCCGCGCCATGGTGTTCGAGGCGATGATGCCGAGGCTCTTCATCGCCGCCTTGAAGGCGCCGACGCCGGCCGAGCCGGCGCTGGTCCTGCCGAGCGAGATCCAGACGATCTCGAACAGTTTCAACAACCGCTCCTGCTCCAGGCGGGCTTCGGCATGCTGGCCCGCCTGCGTCAGCTTCCACAGCCTGACATAACCATGCGGGTCGACATTGGCGAGGCCCGGCACGACGCCATGCGCACCCATCGCCAGCACACTGTCGACCAGGATCTCGGAACCGGTCATGCCGAAAAAACTGGGATCGTCGGCCATGTCCTTGAGCACGTAACGCAGATTGCCGTCATCGCCGCTGGAATCCTTGATGCCCGCGATGGCGCCTTCCCTGGCGAGGCCGACCGTGGTCTTGCGCTCCAGCTTGATGTGAACGCAGACCGGGATATCGTAGGCGATGACCGGAATGTCGATCGCATCCTTGATATAGCGGAAGTGGTCGCCGATCTCCGGCTGGCTGGTGCGGGTATAAAACGGCGCGGTGACGACGATGGCGTCGGCGCCGGCCGATCTGGCGATCCGGGCGTGGTTGATGACGCGGTCGGTAGTCGGGTCGATGACCCCAGCGAAGATCGGAACCCGGCCGTTATTGACCTTGACCGCGTGCTCGAGGATGGCCCTGCGGCCCGCCTCGTCGTGGAAGACCACCTCGCTGGTCGAGCCGAGCACAAACAGCCCGTGAACACCACCGTCGAGCAGGTTCTCGATAGTGCGGGTGAACGACGGGAAGTCGATGCTGAAATCGGCATTGAGCGGGGTGACGACAGGTGGCACGACGCCGGTAAACAGGGGCATTTTGATGAACCTTTGAGGTCAGTTGAGATCGGAGCGGGGGTCGAATGCATCGCGCAGGCCGTCGCCGATGAAGTTGATGGCGAGCACGGTGAGCACCAGTGCGGCGCCCGGGAACATCCATTGCCAGGGGTAATTTTCAAGCACGACGGTGGAGCGGGCGAGATTGAGCATGTTGCCCCAGCTGGCTTCGGGCGGTGCGATGCCGAGGCCGAGGAAGGACAGGCCGGCCTCGAGCAGGATGGCGTTGGCGATCTGTAAGGTGGCGTAGACGACCAGGATATCGATGCAATTGGGCAGGCCGTGCCGGAACAAGAGATGCGGCAGCCCTGCCCCCATGCCGCGGGCGGCGACGACAAAGTCGCGCTCGCGCAGTTCGAGCAGCCGGGCACGCACCATGCGCGACAGCACCGGCCAGGAGAGCAGCGAGATCACCAGGATGGTCGGGGCGATGCCGGTGCCGGCGATCGAAGCCAGCACCAGCAGGAAGATCACCGGCGGCAGCGTCATCGCCAGGTCGACCAGGCGCATCACCGTGCCGTCGACAAGACGCCCGCCAAAGCTGGCGACGGCACCGACCAGGAAGCCGATGACGGTGGAGATGGCGACCGAGCTGACGGCAACCAGCAATGAGATCCGCCCGCCTTGCAGCAACCGGGCCATGACGTCGCGCCCGACGCCGTCGCTGCCCAGCCAATGAATGGCCGACGGCGCCTTGTTCATTGCTCGGAGGTCGATGGTGTTAGGACCGAACGCCCACCACAAAGGATACGTCGAAACCGCCAGCAGGATCGGGATGACGACCAAAAGCCCGGCACGCGCCGCGCGGTTTTCAAAAAAGCGGTCGAGCGCGCGGCGAAGCGGGCCTTTGGTTTGCGGCACGGCTGTCGGGTCAACTGTAGGATCTGGCGCCGTGATTGCCATCATGCCACCTGAATGCGCGGGTCGACGACGGCATAGACGACGTCGGTCAACAGGTTGACCAGGATGACGCAAACGCCGATCACCAGGGTAGCGCCCATGATCACCGGGTAATCGCGGGTGCCGACGGCGTTGACCAGAAGCAGTCCCATGCCCGGCCAGTTGAACACGCTTTCCAGGAAGATGGCGCCGCCGATGGCGATGCCGACAGTCGAGCCGATCAAGGTAATGACCGGCAAGAGCGCATTGCGGGTCGCGTGCTTGATGATCACCCAGAACTCGCGCACGCCCTTGGCACGCGCCGTCCGCACGTAATCCTGGTTGAGCACTTCCAGCAGCGAGGCGCGCATGTAACGCATGATCACCGCGGCATGGCCGACGGACAGCAGGCAGGCGGGCAGGACGAGGTGCGCAAGCACATCCGTCGCCGAGAACGGCGCACCCGCGGTCTGCATGCCGCCGGACGGCGCCCAGCGCAGCAGCACCGAGAAGAAATAGAGACCGAGCAGCGCTGTCAGAAAAGCCGGGCTGGAGATACCGATAAACGACAGCACCGACAGCGCGATGTCGGATGGTTCGTTACGGCGCACCGCGCTGAAAATGCCGGCGGAAATGCCGAGCACGATGGCGATCGCCAGGCCCGTACCCATCAGCAGCGCCGTCGGGCCGATGCGTTCCATGACCAGTGGCAGCACGGCAACGCCGCTGCGCTGGATCGAATAGCCGAAGTCACCGCTCAGCGCCGCGCGCAGCCAGGCGAGATATTGCACGGGAAGCGGCCGATCGAGCCCGAGCCGTTCGCGCAGGCCCTCGAGGTCGGAAGCCGACATGGGGACCGATGGGTTGATATAGGCGTCGATCGGATCGCCCGGCGCCAGCCGCAACAGGATGAAGATGAGGACGCTGAGCGCGACCAGCATCAGCAATCCTGTGGCGCTGCGGCGGGCGATGAAGCTCAACATGGGCTTTCCGTGGCGGTGGCAGGCGGCGGCAAAGTGGTCCCGCCTGCTCGCTTGCTTGCGGGTTTCTTACTGGATGTCCCAGCGCTCGGGGTGAGCTGCGTAGGGGCCGCCGCCCGGCGCCGGCGTCCAGACGAAGTCATGCAGCTTGTTGGAGGCTACGCCATAGCGGTTGGCCACCCACAACGTCGCCCAGGGTAGCTCCTTGTTCATCACCTTGCAGACCCCCTGCCAGGATTGATCGAGCTTGGCCGGATCGGTTTGGCCTAGCGCGGCGTCCAATGCGGTGCTCAGATCGTCGAACTCGATGCGCATGGTGTTGAAGCCTGCCGGCGGGATCTGCGACTTGTTGAGGCCGGGATTGAGGCCGGCCGGGTTGGGGCCGTTCTGCAGGCCGGCATAGACCATCGGAAAGGCGTTCCAGTCCGGCGTGCCTTGCTTGTAGACGATGCCGTTGTAGGTCGGCGTATCGACGACCCGCGGCACCACATTGATGCCGACCTCGGCCAGCATCGACTGGACAGCGGCCATCACATTGGCCGCTTGCGGCGAGCCGTAATAGGTCAGCAAGGTGATCGGCTTGTCGCCGTTGATCTTGTCCCAGCCGGCCTCGCTCAGCAGCGCCTTGGCCTTTGCCGGATCGTAGGCATAGGGTTCGAGGCCTGCGGGAACGAGATGCGGCGCGACATAGCCGCAATTGGCTGGCTCGGCGGCACCGCCGTAGAGGCTGTCGATGATGGCGTTGCGATCGATCGCGTACATGATCGCCTGGCGGACACGGATATCCCTAAACAGGTCGACCTTCTGGTTCAGGCCGATATAGTTGACCACGTACGAGGCACCTTCGATCACCTTGAAATTGCTGTCGCTCTTGAACGATGCCGCATCGTCGGGCTCGACATAGGTGAACTGGATTTCGCCGGCACGGAGTGCGGCAACGGCCGCCGCCGGCGACTCGAAATAGCGGTTGATGAGCACGTCTACCTTCGGCTTGCCGCCGCGATAATCGTCATCGGCTGCCAGTTCGACATATTGGTCGGTCACGTAGCGCTTGAACTTGAACGGGCCGGTGCCGACCGGTGTGGTCGACCACCAGGTGCTTGTCGCCAGCGATTCCGGCGGCAGAGCGGCCAGGGCATGCTCCGGCAGGATCATCAGCTGCGAGAGGATGGATAGAAACGAGCCGTTCGGTTTCGATAGCTTCACCACTGCGGTGTGGTCATCCGGCGCATCGATCGAGGCGATGTCGGCGAGGCGGGCGGCAAACAGGCTGCCGGAGGCCTTGTTCCTGGCAAGCTCGAGGGTGAACTTGACGTCCTTCGAGGTGAACGGCTTGCCGTCGTGCCAGGTCTCGTTGACCAGGTTGAACGTATAGCTCAGCTGGTCGTCGCTGATCTTGTAGTCCTTGGCGAGGTCGCCTTCGATCTCGGTCAGCCCGGCATTGTAGATGACCAGCGGTTCAAAATAGGTGCTGAGCCAGGTGTAGCCGCCGGTCGCGACCAGCGGGTTGAAGTTCTTGGGAAAACCGCCGGGGCCGACGTCGAAGCCGCCCGCAATGGTCTTGGCGCTTTGTGCCTGGACACTGGTCAATGGGGCAATGCTGGCGAGCAGCAGCCCGGCGACTGAGAATGCGATGGTCCTGATGCGCATGGTTTCCTCCCTTGGCATAGTCAGGTTGTTCTTCAGCTTGCTCGGTTTTTGGCGATAACCCGCTGGATCCCCCGGTAATGGTCATCGAGCCGCCGACGCGCCTGGTCGACATCCTTGGCGGCGACAGCCTCGACGATCTCGTGATGGTCGCGCCATGTCGCCAGCGGCGTCGGATTGTCGAGATTGGTGAAATTCGAGGCCTTGTTGAACGCCATCCAGAAGATGTCGATCAGCGCGCTCAGCATGCGATTGTTCTGGCAGCGGAACAGCAGCTGATGGAATTGCTGGTCCTCTTCGGCGAAGCTCTCATGGCGCTCGGCACGTTGCCGCATGCGCTCGGTCAACTGGCGCAGCGCTTCGATATCTTCGGCGCTGATCATCTCGATCGTCTTGGCGATGAGGCCGGTTTCCAGCACGCGACGGATTTCGCGCAGCTCTTCGACGTCGCGCAGCGAATCCTGCAAACCGTAGGCCAGGTTGTCCAGCAGCGGCTTGAACGAGAACTCCTTGACGAACACGCCGATGCCGCGTCGCGTCTCCAGGATGCCGATCGATTCCAGCGCCTTGATGGCTTCGCGCACGGAGTTGCGGCCGACGCCGAGCCGCTGCGCCAGGAACGTCTCCGGCGGCAAAGGATCGCCGGCCTTGAGCTGGTTGCTTTCGATATAGGCCCTGAGGCTTTCCTGCACGGTGACGTGCAGCAGCGGTGGTCTGCTCAACGGTTCGATCGACTTCAGTTCCGCCATCCCACTGCTTTCATCATCCGCTGAAGCTTGCCCGCCGCTTGTCGTATAGCCACTTGTAGGATATCCTGCAAGCCCATAGCAAACGTGCTGCCTCCGAATGAAGATTATCCTCGCCGGCTCGAGCCACTGGCACGCCGAAATGCACCTCGACGCCGCACGCTTTCACGGTGCGGAGATCGCCGGTATCTGGGACGAGAACCCTGGCCAAGCGCATGCGTTCGCCGCGCACCACGACCTGCCGTTTATCGAAGATTTCAAGGAGATACTCTCCAGCCCGCCGGATGTGATCCTGTTGATGGGGCACCCTTCGATGGTGCCGGCGCGGGCACGTGCGATCATCGCGGCAAGGATACCGCTGATCCTGGAGAAGCCGGCGGCCAGCCATACGAGGGAACTGATGGCGCTGCGCGACCTTGCCAGGCAGTACCAGGCTTTTGTCGCTGTTCCCCTGCCCAACCGTTTCGGGCCGGCCGTTGCCGGCCTTGAACGGCTGCGCCGGCAAGGTCGCGCCGGCCCCGTGGCGCATTGCCAGTTCCGGCTGGTCAACGGCCCACCGCAACGCTACATCGCCGACGGTGTCGCCTGGGTGCTCGACCCGGCGGTTGGTGGCGGGGGTGCGTTGAGGAATCTCGGCATACACGGCGTCGACGCGGCACTCAGCCTCGCAACCGGCAAACTCGGCCTGAAAAGCGTTTCGATCGCGAACCGCATCCATCCCGGCCCGGTCGAGGATCACGCACTTCTGGTGCTGGAAGACGAGGCCGGCGCGCTGTTCATCGTCGAGGCCGGTTACTCCTTTGCTTCGATGCGCCCCGGCGGTGACTTCGAGTGGCGCATCGTCAGTGCCAATGCCACCCTCATCGATCATGGCGACCATGTTATCTGCGCAACGCTCGACGACGCGGCAATCGTCGACTTGCCGGTCGAACTGCCGGCAACGCGCTACCGTCTGTTCATACGCGATACGCTTGACCGGCTGGCCAGAAAGGCGCCTCCGCCGGTGTCCATCGAAGATTATGTTGCGGCGATGTCGCTGATCGACGCCGCTTATCAAAAGGCAGGACCATGATTGGAATAGGAATTATCGGCGCCGGCGATTTCGGCGCAGCCCATGCGCGGGCAATCCGTGAGGTTGGCGGCATTCGCCTCGTCGCCGCCTCTCGAGGAAATGCCGACGCACTGCAGCAATTCACCGCTGAACATGGCGGCCGCGGCTACGCGGACTGGCGAAGGCTGCTGGACGACAAGGAGGTCGATGCGGTCCTCATTGCCAGCCCGCACCATCTCCATGCCGAAATGGCCATCGGCGCGGCAAAGGCCGGCAAGCATATCCTGCTCGAAAAACCTATGGCGCCGACGGTGGCTGCCTGCGATGCGATCAACGCCGCCGTGGCCAAGGATGGCGTCAAGCTGATGGTCGCCCACCTGATGCATTTCGCCCTGCCCTGCATGGCGGCCAGGCAAATTCTGGAGGAAGGCGAGCTCGGCCGGCCGCTCGCCGGATCGAGCTGGATCATCAAGCTGTGGATGGAGCACAATCGCCGCGACTGGCATCTGCGCAAGGCGACCGGCGGCGGCATGCTGTTGACGGCCGGCATCCACGCGGTCGATCGCCTGGTCTGGCTGATGGATGACGATGTCGTGTCGGTGAGCGGCATGCTCGGCGCCAAGTTCCATGACCAGGAAGCAGACGACAGCGCTCTGCTCGGATTGCGCTTCGCCGGCGGCGGCATCGGCCAGGTGCAGAGCGTCGGCTATCGCACCGGCGCCACCACCTATGCCATGGATCTGGTCTGCGAGCGGGGAACGCTGCGCATCGACATGGACCGCGGCACCATGCTTGGCCGCGAGACGGTCTGGACCGAGCTGCCCGGTTCCTTTGAGCCGAACTGGATGCATAACGCGCTGGTGCGCGAATGGAGCGCAATGCGCGATGCCATTGCCGATGACACGCCGGTGCCGGTCGACGGCATCTATGCGCGCAAGATCGTCGCCATTATCGAGGCTGCCTTCGCGTCGAACGAAACCCGCCGCGAACACGAGATCGCCGGTGGACGCTGACCTCGACGACCATCTGGCCCGCTTGCCCGCACACGCACCGCGCGGCATCTGGGGCGCGGTGATGCTGGCCATCGACGATCGCGGAGCGATCGACTGGCAGGCGACGGAAGAGACGATCGCCCGGCTCTGCGCCTCAGGCATCGACGGCGTCTATTCCAATGGCACGGCCTGCGAATTCCATTGCCAGACCGAGCCCGAATTCGACCGGCTTTGTGAGTTGGTCGCAACCATAGCCGGCCGCGCGCGCCTTCCTTTCCAGATCGGCATCAGCCAGTCCAATCCGCGCGTCGCGCTCGAGCGACTGACGCGGGTCGCCGGACTTCGCCCGGCGGCGGTGCAGTTCACGCTGCCCGACTGGTGGCCGCCCAGCGACGACGAGGTCATGCGCTTTGCCGGCGGCCTGTGCGAGGCCGCGCCTGAAACACCGCTGGTGCTCTACAATCCGCCGCACGCCAAGCGCCACCTGACGCTCGACGGCATCGCCAGTCTGCGTGCGGCCGTGCCATCGCTGGTCGGCGCCAAGCTGCCGGGCGGCGACGCCGGCTGGTATGCCGACATGCGCCGCAAACTGGACGGATTTTCCGTCTTCGTCCCCGGCCACACGCTGGCAACAGGCTATGCTGGAGGTGCCCATGGCAGCTATTCCAACGTTGCCTGCCTCAACCCGAAGGGCGCGGTGCAGTGGTGGCAGATGATCCGCACCGACATGGTCGCAGCTGCCGAGGTCGAGGCCCGCATATGGGCGTTCCTCGCCGCACATGTTCTACCGTTTCGCACCCGTTACGATGTCAGCGATGCAGCACTCGACAAGGCGATGGCGGCGGCCGGCGGCTGGGCGCCGCTCGGTCCGCGATTGCTCTGGCCCTACAACTCGGTTCCCGACGAGGAGATCCCGACGCTGGCCAAGGCCGCTTACGCGGCTTTCCCGGAATGGTGGTAGACCCGTCACCAAGGCGCGGGACGACGGTGGCTCTTCAGCAGCCGGCGCGTGCTCCCTGTGTCGCGCGTGACGCAAACGCCCCCGGCTGAGGGACATCGGCCTCGCGCCGTGCCAGTGAATTGCGCAAGAGCGCGATCGCCTCGCGGCCGGCGGTCGCAATCTCGCGTGGCCTGTCGACGCCGACGATCATGAACTCCTTGATCCCCAAAGCGGCGTAGGAAAGCAGCGACAGCGCGACCTGCGCCGGCGGCCCGGCAAGTTCGAGCGCCTTCTGGCAGGAAGCGGCCGATTTGTCTTCCGAACGGATTCGGACGGGAAGCGCGAAACGCAGCTTGCCGGCCCGGCCGTGTTCGGCAGCAGCGCCGCGTACGCGCTCCATTGACTGGTGAATTTCTGCAAGCGAGCCAGGCGCCAGCTCGAACACGTCCGCATGCCTGCCCGCGACCCTGAGCGCAGTGCCCGACTGCCCGCCCATGCGGATGGTCACATCGGCACCATGCGGCCCCTTGCGCGGCACATAGCCGCCTTTGATGCTGTAAAAGGTGCCTTCATGGTCGAACGGCCTGTCGTTCGACCACAACCGCTTCAGCAGCACCAGATATTCATCAATGCGTTGCCAGACCACTGTGTGGCCGGCCGGACGTGCCTCGGCATCGTCGTCGCTCAGCGGCTCGCTGAGCATCCTGAGCGACAGCCGGCCACCGCTTCTCGCGTCGAGGGCAGCGAGCTGCCGCGCCGCCACGGTTGGTTCGATCACGCCTGCCCAATGCGTGAGCACGACCTCCAGGGACGAGGTCCGGTCCAGCGTCTGGGCGGCAAGGTCCATATTGGTCAGCAGCCCGGCCTGGTCGTCGATGACGATCCTCTGGAATCCAGCATCCTCGATCAGTGACAGCTTCGTCGCGGTCTCGACAAAGTCATAGAAAAAGCTGGCGTCGGCAGCGTGGATCTTACCGGGAACATGCGTGAACTCGATCGGCATTGCCATCTCCTCCATCACGTTGGAATCAGGGCGCGCAAATGCACACCGGCATTCGGTTCATCAACTCCGGAATTTCTGCAAACGGCAGGCCGCTATCCCGAGGAAGCCTCGATGATCAGAGCCTTGACAATCAGGGGATCAGCCCCAGTACCACTGCCCCGGTGAATACAAACGCAAGGGCAAAGACGAGATAGGCGAAAGCACCGGCATAGGCCGGCCGCCACACCTGGTCGGAACCCAGCCTTTGGCCTTTGCGGGCAGTCTGAGCGTTCTGGCTATAGGACATATCGACCTCCGTCTCGGCGCTTAATCTATAAAATCAGTAGACTTTGTCGAGTGCTATTTTCGCGCGATCCTTAGAACAATTTTCTCCAAACGGCGGACAAGTTAGTGCTTTTACTGCTTAGCGCTGCCTTTTGCGGCATGCCGGGGTGACGGCAGGAAACGTCAGGTCCATGTGTCTGTGGCTCCTTGGCCATCCAATGGATGAGGGATAGCATCGCTTCAGCGGAAAGCCGCGACGTCACGGCAAGGCAGCAGGGAGCAAACCATGGGGACAAGACTGGCCGGCAAGGTCGCCATCATTTCGGGTGGCGCGACAGGAATGGGCGGTGCGGCCTCGGAGCTTTTCGCGGCCGAGGGCGCCAAGGTGGCGATCGTCGACCGCAACGGCGAAGCGGCGGCGGCCACCGCAGCGGCAATCAGGCAACGCGGCCATGTCGCCGAACACTGGGTCGCCGACGTATCGGATGAGGCACAGGTCGAAGCGGCGGTGAAGGGCGCGACGGAAAAATTCGGCCCGGTCACGGTTCTGTTCAACCACGCCGGCACCCTCGTCATCAAACCCTTCCTGGAGACCACGCTGCAGGAATGGGACTGGCTGCATGCCGTCAATGTGCGTTCGATGTTCCTGATGGCGCGCGCCGTGCTGCCCGGCATGATCGCCGCCGGCGGTGGTTCCATCGTCTGCACCTCGTCGATCTCGGCGGTGGCGGCGACGCCGATGGAGGTGCTTTACGACACCACCAAGGGCGCCTGCCACATGTTCGCGCGCGCCATCGCCGTCGAGTTCCGCGACCGCAACATCCGCTGCAATGCGGTCTGTCCAGGCTTCATCAGGACACCGCATGGCCTGCGCGAGGTCGCCGATCTCGACAAACTCGGCGTCGATGTCTCCGACGCGGCAATGGCGGCGCAACAAGGGCGGATCGGCGAGCCGGAAGAGGTCGCGAAGGCAGCCCTGTTCCTGGCCAGCGACGAGGCCAGCTTCGTCAACGGCGCCCATCTGTTCGTCGATAACGGCTTCACCGCGATGTGAAAGGCGAAGCGCCGCTACCGCTCTTCGCGCCGGAACGGCTTGAGCAGCGCCGACGGGGCCACCGCATTGCGCGACATCACCGCCATAGCGACGATGGTGAAGATGAACGGCAGCATCAGGAAGGCCTCGTAGGGGATATGGCCAAGCCCGCTCGCCTGCATGCGCAACTGCAGGGCATCGACGAAGGCAAACAGCAGTGCCGCGCCTGCCGATCGCCACGGATCCCAGCGGCCGAAAACGACGAGCGCGATTGCCACCCAGCCACGCCCCGAAACCACGCCGAAGGTGAAGGCGTTGAATTGCGCCATCGACAGGAAGGCACCGGCCAGTCCCATCAAGGCACCGCCGAGGATCACCGCCTGGAAGCGTGTTGCAATGACGCTGACGCCGGCCGAATCGGCGGCGCGCGGGTTTTCGCCGACCATGCGGACCGACAGGCCCCAAGGCGTGCGGTAGAGCACGAAGGCGGCCAGGGGAATGGCCAGCATCGCCATGTAGACCAGCGAAAACTGGTTGAACACCGCCGGCCCGAGCACCGGAATGCCGGACAGGATCGGGATCGGCAGCGTCTCGAACCCCTTGATGTTCGGTGGCACCGATTGCTGGCCGAAGATCAGCCGGTAGAGGAAATAGGCAAGGCCCGACGAGAACAGCGTCACGCCGATGCCGCAGACATGCTGGCTGAGGCCGAGCGCAACCGTGAACAGCGCGTGCACGGCGCCCATCAGCGCCCCGGTCAGCACCGCCGCTAGCACGCCAAGCCAGAGGCTGCCGCTGAGGCTCGCCGCGGTGAAGCCGGTCATCGCCGACAAAAGCATGATGCCTTCGATGCCGAGATTGAGCACCCCCGCGCGCTCGGAGAACATCTCGCCCAGCGTCGCGAAGGCCAGCGGCGTGGCGATGCGGATGATGGCGGCCAGGAAGCCGACCTGGAAGATCTGTTCCAGCACCACGCTCATTTGGCTATTCCCACGCGACGGATGCGATAGGCGGTGAACAGCAGCGCCACCAGCATGGCGAGCAGCGCCGTTCCCTGGATGACATCGCTGAGGAAGGCCGGAACGCCGGTCGCCCGCGACATCGCCTCGGCGCCGGTCATGACGGCGGCAAGGAAGATCGCCGCCGGCACGACGCCGAGCGGATTGAGCCTCGCCAGCATGGCGACGACGATGCCGGAATAGCCATAGCCCGGCGAGATGTCGCTCATCACCTGGAAATGCACGCCGCCGACCTCGCCGACGCCGGCAAGGCCGGCCAATGCGCCAGACAGCAGCGCCGTCGAAATCAGCACCCGCTCGACATTGATGCCGCCATAGCGCGCCGCCTCGGGGTTTTCGCCGGTGACCCTGATGCGGAAGCCGAGCGTGGTGCGCGCGACCACGAACCAGATGACCGGTGCCGCGACCAGCGCCGCGACGACGCCGAGATGCAGCCGTGTGCCTTCGAGCAGCACCGGAAAATTGGCCGTATCCTCGATCGGCGGCGAGATCGGGTAGCCGCTGAAACTGTCCTTCCATGGCCCCTCGATCAGCGCCATCAGTGCATAGAAAATGACCGAGTTGAGCAGCAGTGAGCTGACCACGTCATCGACCCTGAATTTTACCCTCAGCGTGGCGGGGATCAGGGCGACGGCCGCGCCGGCGGCAGCGCCCGCCAGCGCCATCAGCAGCATGGCGAGCGGCCCCGGCATCGGGATTGCACCGACGGCACAGCTCGCCGCCGCACCAGCCAGCAATTGCCCTTCGGCGCCGATGTTCCAGAATTTGGCGCGGAAGGCGACCGCCACGGCCAGTCCGGTGAAGATCATCGGCGCGGCACGCACCAGCGTTTCGGTGATGGCGTAGCTGTCGCCCAAAGACGCCGAAAACATAACGCCATAAGCCTCGACGACGCCGGCGCCGGCCAGTGCGATGAGGCCGCTGCACAGGATCAGCGTCGCGCCGATAGCGAGCAGCGGCAGCGCCAGATTGAACCAGGCGGGCGTTGAGGTGCGGGCCTCGAGACGGAACATCAGGCATGGCCCTCCGCTCCGGTCATCATCAACCCGAGTCTGGCGATGCTGGCGTCGGCGCTGTTCAGCGTGCCGACGATGCGGCCTTCATACATCACCGCGATACGATCCGAGAGCATCAGCAACTCTTCCAGATCCTCGCCGATGACAATGATGCCGCAGCGCTTGGCGCGCATGTCGAGGAATTTTTCGTGGATGAAGCGCGCGGCGCCGATGTCGAGGCCGCGAGTCGGCTGCGAAACGATCAGCACCTTCGGATCGAAGGCGAGTTCGCGCGCCAAAAGCGCCTTCTGCAGATTGCCGCCGGAAAGCGCCCCGGCGCGCGTCATCGGCCCGGGGCAACGTATATCGTAGGCTTTGATCTGTGCCTCGGCGAAGGCGCGGATCCCATCCGGCTTGAGCAGGCCGTTGCGGCTGAACGCCGCCGTGCCGATGCGCGGCAGCACCATCGAATCGGCGAGCGGCAGATTGGTGACCAGCCCTGTCGTCATACGGTCTTCCGGGATGCGGCCGAGGCCGAGCGCCTGCACTGTGCTCGGCGAGAACCGCGAAACCGTTTTGCCGGCTATGGTCATCTTCCCGGCATCGGGCGCACGCACGCCGGAGATGACCTCGGCAAGCGCGCGCTGGCCATTGCCGGAGACGCCGGCGATGCCGAGGATCTCGCCGCCACGAACCGACAGCGAAACATCGCGCAGCGCCATGCCGGAATGATGCGATGTCGAGATACCGTCGAGGGTCAGCACGGCCGCACCCGGCATCGACGGTCCTCTGGCCGGAGGCACGATCTCGTGGCCGCACATCAGCCGCGCCATCTCCGACGACGTGGTGCTGGCCGGCGCATCGACGCGGCCGGCAACGCGCCCATGCCGGAGCACGACGCAGCGATGCGTCAGCGCTCGCACCTCGTTGAGCTTATGCGAGATGAAAATGATGCCGAGCCCTTGTGCCGCCATCGAGCGCAGCGCCGAAAACAGCCCGTCGACCTCGGTTGGCGCCAACACCGCCGTCGGCTCGTCGAGGATCAGCAGCCTTGCGCCGCGAAACAGCGCCTTGACGATTTCGAGCCGCTGTTGCTCGCCGACCGACAGCGCCGAGACGGGGAGGTCCGGGTCGAGCGTCAGCCCGTGCTGGCGGCCGATCTCGGCGAGCCGCGCCAGCCCGCCGGCGCGGTCGATCCGGCCCGATCTGCCGGGAATGCCGATCAAGAGGTTCTCCAGCACCGAAAGCCGTGGTGCGAGATGAAAATGCTGGTGCACCATGCCGATGCCGACGGCCAGCGCATCGGCCGAACTGTTGATCGCCACCGACCGGCCCTGCACCAGGATCTCGCCGGCATCGGGCGCATAGGCGCCGAACAGCACGTTCATCAGCGTCGTCTTGCCGGCACCGTTTTCGCCGAGCAGCCCGAGGATTTCACCCGGCGCGACGCTGAGATCGACGGCCTCGTTCGCCTGGACGGCGCCAAAGCTCTTGGAGATGCCGCGCATTTCGATGAGAGGGGCAGGCGTTGACAAGGGTGCTCCCGATCGGAATTGGCTTTACGGTTCAGGTTTGATCGACGGGAATGCGCTGCACCCCCCTCTGGCCTGCCGGCCATCTCCCCCTCAAGGGGGGAGATCGGATGTCACTTCGGCTTTCGCAAATCGTCAGCGCTGAAGAAGAGGTGCTGTCGGCGAAGCTGCTAATCTCCCCCCTTGAGGGGGAGATGGCCGGCAGGCCAGAGGGGGGTGCGACAAGCACCGGACCCCCAAAAGACAGCGCTCAGTCCGAGACCGGCGTATTCTCATCGACGTCGACGCGGAAATTGCCGTCGAGGATCTCGGCCTTCTTCTTCTCGACCAGTTCCTTGACCTCGGCCGGCAGCGTCTTGTCGAACTTGTGGTAGGGCGCGAGATAGGAGCCGCCCTTGGCCATGCGCGAGAAATCGCCGTAATCCTGCGCGGTGAAGACGCCGGCCTTGACCAGCTTGATCGCCTGCTCGACGGTCGGATACATGTCCCAGACCGGCCCGGTGATCACGGTGTCGGGGCCGAGGCTCGACTGGTCCGACATGTTGGAGATAGCGAGGATCTTCTTCTCCGCCGCCGCTTCGATGACGCCGAAGCGCTCGGCATAGATGACGTCGACGCCGGCGTCGATCTGGGCGACCGCCGCTTCCTTTGCCTTTGGCGGATCGAAGAACGAGCCGATGAAGGCGACCTTCTTCTTGATGTCGGGATTGACCTCCCTGGCGCCGGCAAAGAAGGCGTTGACCAGCCGGTTCACTTCCGGAATGCCCATCGCCGCGACGGCGCCGATCGTGCCCGATTTCGACATTTTTCCGGCGATCATGCCGGACAGATAGGCCGGCTCGTGGATCCAGTTGTCGAAGACGCCGAAATTCGGCTCGGCCGGCCCGGCGCCGGAGCCGAACAGGAAGGCGGTCTTCGGGAACTGCTTGGCGGTCCTGCGCGATTCGCGCTCGGCGGCGAAGGCATCGCCCAGCACCAGCTCATAGCCGCCCTGCGCATATTCGCGCATGACGCGGCTGAAATCGGCCGTCTGCACCTTCTCCGACCATTTGTATTCGATGCCGAGTTCCTTCTCGGCCTTCTGCAGGGCAACGTGGATCTGGTTGTCCCACGGCTCCTCGATCGGCGTGGCGAAGATAGCCGCCACTTTCAGCTTCTTGGTCTTGGCAAAGGCGCTGCCCGGCAGCATCGCCGCCGCCAGGCCGAGCGCGCCCAGCTCCAGCACGTTGCGGCGCGAAAGCTCTTCGCGTTTCGATTGGATTCTGCTCTTCCCGTTGTCCATTGCATGCCCCTCTGATTGGCGCCGTGTCGAGCCGGCTCTCTTCTCTGGAATATCAGCGAAGGAACTATGGAACGGTGCCCGGCTTTTGTCCACATGGTCAAATTTGAGTGGGCGGAACGCGCCATTAAATGGTCCGGCAAATCGACGCTTGCTCACAATCTCTCCAGCGCCACCGCGATCCCCTGGCCGACCCCGATGCACATGGTGGCAAGTGCATAGCGGGCGCTACGTTCGCGCAGCTCCAGCGCCGCCGTGCCTGATATGCGCGCGCCGGACATGCCGAGCGGATGGCCGAGCGCGATGGCACCGCCATTCGGGTTGACGTGCTCCGCATCCTCGGCAATGCCGAGCTGGCGCAGCACGGCGATGCCTTGCGAGGCAAAGGCCTCGTTGAGCTCGACGACATCGAACTGTTGTGGCTTCAGGCCGAGCCGGGCACACAGCTTCTGCGTGGCCGGCACCGGACCGATGCCCATGATGCGCGGCGCGACGCCGGCGGTGGCACCGCCGAGGATACGGGCGATCGGCGTCAACCCGTATCTTTTCGCGGCTGCTTCCGAGGCGACGATCAGCGCCGCGGCGCCGTCATTGACGCCCGAGGCATTGCCGGCCGTAACCGTGCCGCCTTGCCGGAACGGCGTCGGCAACTTGGCCAACGCTTCGCTCGACGTGCCGCCGCGGGGATGCTCATCTCTGTCGACAACGACCGGATCGCCCTTGCGCTGCGCGATCGTCACCGGCGTGATTTCCTTTGCCAGCCGGCCATTGGCTTGTGCGGCTACAGCCTTGTCCTGGCTGCGCACGGCAAATGCGTCCTGGTCGGCGCGGGAGACAGCGAACTCTTCCGCCACGTTCTCGCCGGTCTCCGGCATCGAATCGACGCCGTATTGCTTCTTCATCAGCGGATTGATGAAGCGCCAGCCGATCGTGGTGTCGTAAATCTCGGCATTGCGCGAAAAGGCGGTCTCTGCCTTCGGCAGCACGAACGGAGCGCGGCTCATCGATTCGACGCCGCCTGATATCATCAGCTCCGCCTCGCCGGCCTTGATGGCGCGGGCAGCAATCATCACCGCATCCATGCCCGAACCGCAGAGACGGTTGACGGTCGAGCCCGAAACCTCCTTCGGCAGGCCGGCCAGCAGCAGCGCCATGCGCGCCACATTGCGGTTGTCCTCGCCGGCCTGGTTGGCGCAGCCATAGACGATGTCGTCGATGGCAGCCCAGTCGATGTTTGGATTGCGCTCGACCAGCGCCTTCAGAGGTATAGCGCCGAGATCGTCGGCACGGACCGCCGACAACGAACCGCCGAAGCGTCCGATCGGCGTGCGGATGTAGTCGCAGATATAGGCCTCGGCCATTATACAGCCTTCCCGGTTGCGCTGATGATTTCTGCTCCCGACCCAGCCATGTTGGCCGCATTCTCCTTGAGACGAAAGCACATCTCGCCGCCGGCCGTTAGGCCAAAGAGAATTTCAGCTGCCGCCCGCCGGGAGCGGCGGATCAGCCGATGCTTTCTCCACCGTCGATCACCAGCGCCTGGCCGGTCATGAAGGACGAGCGGTCGGAGACGAGGAACAGGATCGCTTCGGCGATTTCCTCCGCGCTGGCCCAGCGCTGCATGGGAATTTTGGTGCGGACATAGTTCTCGATCGCCGCCCGCCCGCCCATCTGCGCGATGAACGGCTCGTTGAAGGGCGTATCGACCCAGCCGGGGCACAGCGCGTTGATGCGGACATTGTGTTTGGCATAGTCGAGCGACATCTGCCGGGTCATCGCCACCACTGCATGTTTTGACGTTGCGTAGGCGATCATTTCGCGGTCGTAGAACACACCCGAATTTGAGGCGGTATTCAGGATCACCCCGCCGCCTTGCGCGATCATCGACGGCATGACCAGCCTGGCCGCCAGGAACTGCGCCCGCACATTGATCCGCCAGGAGGCATCCATGCCGTCGGCGCCGACTTCGGTCAGCGTGCCGCCGACCTGGATCCCGGCATGATTGTGCAGGATGTCGATCCGCCGATGCCGGCCCAGCGTTCTCGCAATGAGCTGCTCGACCGCCGCATCCTCGCCGACGTCGGTGGCGACGGCCTCGGCCCGACCGCCGGCCGCACGAACGTCGGAAGCGGTTGCTTCCCCCGCCGCCTGGTCCCTGTCGGCGATCACCACGAGCGCACCTTCCCTGGCCATCATCATGGCCCCGGCACGCCCGATCCCCGACCCGGCACCCGTCACCACGGCGATGCGATCTCTCAGAATCATGTTTTTTATCTTTCAGTGTGATGGTTTTCGTTGCCGCAGTTGCCATTGGGCAACCACCACGAGCACAACGGAGGCGACGAGCACGATCGTCGCGATGGCATTGATCTCCGGCGTGACCCCGCGCCGGATCGAGGCGAAGACATAGATCGGCAACGTCGTCTGTGCGCCGGCGACGAAGAAAGCGACGATGAAATCGTCGAAGGAGAATGTGAAGGCGAGCAGGAAGCCGGCGATCACCGCCGGCATGATCTGCGGCAACACGATGCTGCGGAACGTCGTCAGCGGGGTGGCGTAAAGATCGCTCGAGGCCTCGACCAGATTGCGGTCGAGGCTGCCGAGGCGCGTGCTGACAATCATCGCCACCAGCGCCATCGAAAACAGCCCGTGCGCGGCGATGATCGAGCCATAGCCGAGCGCCAGGCGCGGTGGCTGGTCGTTCGGCCACAGCGAAGCGACAAACGGGTTGACCACCCCGAATAGCTGGACCAGCGCGACCAGCGTCGAGATGCCGATGACGACACCAGGAACGACGATCGCAGCACCCAAAAGCGCATCGAACACGGCTCGCGTCCGCGCGCCGACACGCGCCAGGCCAAGCGCGGCGGCCGTGCCGCACAGCGCCGCCAGCAAGGCGCTGGTCGTGGCGATGAACAGGCTGTTCTTCAGCGCTTCGACCAGGAACGGGTTTGCCAGTGCCTTGCCGTACCATTGCACCGAGAAGCCAGTGAACTCGCTGGCGTGGTGGCCGGCGTTGAACGAAAACAGCACCACCAGCGCGATCGGCAGGTAGAGAAAGGCAAAGACCGCAACGACGAAGGCACGCATCAGATCAGGTCCACCCGGCGGGCACCCGAAAGCCGGGTCGAAATGCGGTTCGCGGCAAGCAGCACGACCACTGAAACCGCCACAAGTGTGATGGCGATTGCCGATCCGAATGGCCAATTGCGCGATTGCAGGAACAGATCGACCAGCGCGTTGCCGATGAAGAAGACCTTGCCGCCGCCGAGTAGCGTCGGGATCAGATATTCGCCGAGCAGCAGGATCATGACCAGCGAGAAGCCGGTCATCACACCTGGCAGCGACAGCCGCAGCGTCACGCCGAGGAATGTCGAGATCGGCGTCGCGCCGAGATCGGCGGAGGCCTCCAGCAGCCGGCGGTCGAGCCGCTCGAGGCTGACATAGATCGGCAGGATCATCAGCGGCAGATAACCATAGACGATGCCGAGCAGAACCGCTCCCGGCGTGTTGATCAGCCGCACGTCCTCCATCCCGACATAGGCCAGGAGAGCTGGGATGCCGCGCCCGCCAAGCACATACATCCAGGCATAGGTTCGCATCAGCAGGCTGGTCCAGAACGGGATGACGACAAGTGCCAGCAGGATCAGCCACCACCGTTCCGGTGCGCGCAAAGCGAGGTAATAGGCGACCGGATAGGCAACGAGAAGACAGGCCAGTGCGCCCGCCGGCGCCAGCACCATGGTGTTCCAGAAGGCGGTCGCCCGCGCCGGAAGATTGGCAAACTGCGCCAAGGTGAAAGCGGCCTGATAGCCGCCTTCCGGCGCCCGCTCGCCGACGCTGAAAACGGCAATCGCCACGAACGGCAAAACTAAAAACACCACCAGCCACGCAGTTGCTGGACCGAGCAGCAGGGCGGTCAGGAGATTGTGACGAAGGACATTGCTGCGCATTGAAAAAACCGCCCCGGTGCCGGCGGACATCTGTCCGCCGGGGAGTTGCCTGCAACGAGCCTGTGGCCTGCCAGGTTCAAGCCGACTTGAAGCGTGCCATCAATTCGGCCCGGCCCGGATCGGTTAGCGTTGCAGCCGCACCGAATTCGAGCGGCTTCAGCAGATCCGCCGCCGGATAGAGGATCGGATTGTCCAGCACCTCCTTGGGCAGCAGCGCATTGACCCGCGCATCGGTGGAAGGCGCGCCGTTGGCCAGGTGCTCCTTGACCGCGACTTTCGGGTTCATCAAATAGTTGAGCAAGGCATAGCCGGCAGGCTTGTTCGGCGCATCCTTGGGTATTGCGTAGAAGTCGGTCCAGATCTCGCCGCCTTCCTTGCCAAGCACGTAGGCGATTTCGGGGATGTCGCGGTGGAGCTGCGCCCCGTCATTGGTCCAGCACATCGTCATCCAGGCGTCGCCGGCACGCATCGACGGCTGGTAGTCGCTGGAGACCGCGAACAGATGCGGCTTGACCTTCAGCAGCAATTCCTCCGCCTTGGCGAGTTCGTCCGGCTTCAGCGAGTTGAACGAGAAGCCGAAATATTTCAGCGCGTTGCCGATCGTGGTCAGCTGGTAATCATGAACCATGGTCCGGCCGTCGCCCTCCGCCATGGCCGTGTCCCAGAATTCCTTCCAGCTTGTCATCGGCTTGGTCAGTTTCTTGGTGTTGACGGCAAAGCCGGTGGTGCCCCAATTCTTCGGCACCGCGTAGGTCACGCCATCGATCGTGCCTTCCCCAGTGAAGCGCGGGTCTTCTTGCGAGCCGTCATAATTGGCAAGCTTGGCCATATCCAGCGCCTCGATGATGCCAAGCTTCTTGTAAGTCGAGATCGTGTAGTTGGTCGGAACGAAAAGGCTCCAGCCCGAGGCGCCGGCCTGCAGCTTGGCCAGCATCTCCTCGTTTGACCCGAACACGTTCACCTCGACGGCAACGCCGGTTTCGGCCTTGAAATTCTCGAACGTCGCCGGGTCGTGATAATTGGGCCAGGTGGCAATCGACATGCGGTCGCCAAGCCCCTCCTGGGCGAAGGCTGGCGACGGCATGATGCCGAGTTCGCGGGCCATTACTGCCGTTGCGATGCCTAGGCCGGTGAGGCCAAGGAACTCGCGGCGGCCGATGGAACCGCGCTTGAGGCGCATCAACTGGTCGACGAATTTTCAGGGCTTATCGGCAGTCCGTCACGATACGATTTCGACATTTTTGTTTTCCCTCTGGTTGGTCCCGTTATTCTCCGGAAACGCCAGCGGCGTTCCGGCTGTAAAGCCGACGGCGACGGGTTCACCCGGCTTGAAGAGATTTCCACCGCCAACCAGATGATCGGCCTTGGCGAGCAGTGTCCCGATGCCTTGGACCTCGATTGCATATTCCGCGGTGGAACCGAGAAAGATCCGGTTGCGGACAAGCCCGTTCAGCCGGCCGCTTCCGGGCGCGCCGAGACTTAAGGATTCAGGACGCAGGCTGACCGAGACGGCTTCGCCCTGGGCTAGCGAAGTGCGCTTGCGCGCGGCGATGACGGTGCCGTCGGCAAGCGCTATCTCGACGAGCTTGCCCGAGAGCCCGACGACCTTGCCGCTCAAGAGATTGGTCTTGCCGACGAAATCGGCGACGAAGAGGTCGGCGGGTTCATCGTAGATTTCGCTCGGCTGCCCAAGCTGGACGATGCGCCCGCCATTCATGACGCAGACGAAATCGCTCATCGACAGTGCCTCTTCCTGATCGTGGGTGACCAGGACGAAGGTGATGCCGATCTCGCGCTGCAGGTTCTGCAGCTCTATCTGCATGTCGGTGCGCAGCTTCTTGTCGAGCGCCGCCAGGGGCTCGTCGAGCAGCAGCACCGCCGGCTTGTTGACCAGCGCCCGCGCCAGGGCGACACGCTGCTGCTGGCCGCCGGAAAGCTCATGGATCTTGCGGCGTCCATAGCCCGCAAGCCGAACCATGGCGAGCGCCTCGCCTGCCTTCAGGCTGATCTCCCGCGACGACAGGCGCGGCCGCGCCTGGCGTAGGCCATAGGCGACGTTGTCCGCCACATCCAGATGCGGAAACAACGCATATTGCTGGAACACCATGTTGACCGGCCGCCGATAGGGCGGCGTGCCGGCCATGTCGCGGCCACGGATGAATACCACACCTTCGCTTGGCTGTTCGAAACCGCCGATCATGCGCAAACAGGTTGTCTTGCCGCAGCCGGACGGCCCGAGCAACGCGACAAAGGCAGACGGCGGGATGGCAAGATCGATGCCGCTGACCGCGATCACGCTGCCGTAGCGTTTGGTGACCCCGCGAAACTCGATGTCGGGCACTGCGGTCAAAGCTGCGGGCTCCAGCGGCTAGTTGGTCTCGAAACGCTATCAGAGCCAATGGCGGCTAGTATATACCTCCCAGGTGGTATATTTCGTCTATTTTCTCGTATGGAGGGGTATGAATTGGGCGTTTCACGCAGCGATGAATACAGCCGGCTCGCTGCGCTCATCGCAGCGACGCGGGAGACGAGCGGCGAGCTTTTCGGCAAGGCGATGGTCGCCTGGCTCCGCCAGCATGTCAGCTTCGATCATTGCGTGATCTTCGGCTATCGCGGCGCCTCACGCCCGCCGCTGCTGTTCGAGACATTCTCGCCGGCCGAAAGCCACGTCTTCGTTGCGCTCTATCAGGAAGGGCCTTATCTGCTCGATCCGTTCCACCATGCGGCAGTCGAGCGCAAGGAAGGCTTTTGGCGCATGCGCGAATTGGCGCCGGATCGCTTCTATGCCAGCGAATATTACCGCTCCTATTACAGCCAGACCAGGCTTGCGGAGGAGGTCGGCTTTTTCGTGCCGCTGCCGGGAAAGGACGCGCTGGTGGTCTCGCTAATGCGATTGCGCGCTTCGGGGCCGTTCGGAACCGCCGATGCCAGGTTGCTGCGCGACATGGCGCCTGCGGTGATCAGCCTCGTCAGGCTGCGCTGGCCTACCCTTCCGGCTGACGGACCGGTTGGGACGAAGCAAGACGAGGCGATTGCTCCGGTCAGTGAGTTCGAACGTGCTCACATCTGGAAGAGCCTTTCGCTCACGCCGCGCGAACAGCATGTCGTCGATCTGGTGCTTCAGGGCCATTCCACGGAATCGATTGCCAGGGCGATGCGCATCGTGCCGGGAACCGTAAAAGTTCATCGCCGCAACATTTACCGCAAGCTCAAGATAAAGTCGCAGGCGGGTCTGTTCGCGCGTTTTGTCGAGATCATGGACGCACGGATTCGGTAGTCCCAAGTTCAGCCGGCAGCGCCGTCCCAGGAACCGGTTTCGGCCATTTGCCTGAGCCGGGGTGCCACTCGAAAGACATCCTTGCCGGTCTGCTGGTGCCAGTGATCCAGCCGCTGGATGATCTTGTCCACGCCTTCGAGGCTCGCCCAGAACATCGGCCCGCCCTTGCCGACCGGGAAGCCGTAGCCGTTGACCCAGACGACGTCGATATCGGAGGCGCGGGCGGCAATCTTTTCCTTGAGGATTTTGGCGCCCTCGTTGATCATCGGATAGAGCGTCCGCTCGATGATCTCCTCGGCGCCGATCGCGCGCGGTGCAACACCGCGCTCGGCAGCCTTGTTGCGGATCAGCGCCTCGACATCGGGATCGGGCAGCGGCGTGCGCGAACCGCCTTCATAGCGATAGAAGCCGCTGCCGGTCTTCTGGCCGAAATGTCCCTGTTCGCACAACGCATCGGCGATCACGGCCGTCTGGCCACGCGCCTTGCGGTTGCGCCAGCCTATGTCGAGGCCGGCGAGATCGCTCATCTCGAACGGCCCCATCGGCCAGCCGAAATCGGTGAACACCTGGTCGACCTGGCGCGGCATTGCGCCTTCGAGCAGAAGCGTCTCCAGTTCCGCACCGCGCGCCGCCAGCATGCGGTTGCCGACGAAGCCGTGGCAGACGCCGACAACGACCGGCACCTTGCCGATCCGCCGTGCCAGATCGACGATGGTCGCCAGCACGTCGGTCGAAGTCTTGTCGGCGCGGACGATTTCCAAAAGCTTCATGACGTTAGCCGGCGAAAAGAAATGCATGCCGAGGAGATCTTGCGGCCGCGACGTCGAAGCGGCGATTTCGTTGACGTCGAGATAGGAGGTGTTGGTGGCGAGGATCGCGTCCGGTTTGGCCACGGCATCGAGCCTGCCGAAGACCTCCTTCTTGACCGCCATCTCCTCGAACACGGCCTCGACGATCAGGTCGCAATCGGCAAGATCGGCATAGTCGGTGGAAGCCTTGAACAACCCAAGCCGTTGGCGCTTGGCGTCTTCGCTCAGCGAGCCGCGGATGACGGAAACGGCATAATTCTTGTTGATCGTCGCCAGCCCGCGCTGCAAGGCCTCGTGTGTCGCTTCCAGCAAGGTCACGGGGACGCCGCCGTTGGCGAACGCCATGGCGATGCCGCCGCCCATTGTGCCGGCGCCGATGACGCCGACCCGGGCGATCTTGCGCCTGGCGACGTCCTTGCCGGCAATCTTTGCCGCCTCACGTTCAGCGAAGAACAGATGCCGCTGCGCGCGTGATTGGTCCCCGGCGACAAGCTTGACGAACAGGTCGCGCTCCGCCGCCAGCGCTTCGTCGAAGGGCAGCGTCAGGGCGTTGCGGACCGACTGCGCACAGGCGATCGGCGCCTCGAGGCCGCGTGCTTTGCCGGCAAGCACTGCCGCTTCCTTGTCGAACGCCGGCAAGTCGGCCTGGTCGAGGCGATCATTGCGGTCGCGCACCGGCGTGAACGGACCGCCTTTCGCGGCCGTTTCGTTGGCGAAACTCACCGCTTGCGCGGTCAGGTCGCCATCGAAGACGGCATCCACCAGGCCGGCGGCGAGCGCCTCGGCCGCACCGATCGGCGTTCCCGAAACGATCATGCTGAGTGCCTTCAGCGGACCAACCAGGCGCGGCAGGCGAACCGTGCCGCCGCCGCCCGGCAGCAGGCCGAGCTTGACTTCCGGCAGGCCGAGCCTTGCCGTTCGGTCGGCAACACGGAAATGGCAGCCGAGTGCCAGTTCCAGGCCGCCGCCGAGCGCAGTGCCGTGAATGGCCGCGACCGTCGGCTTGGCGATGGTTTCCAGCATGGCGACTAGGGCGCCCAGGTCCGGTTGCCGCGCCGGCTTGCCGAATTCGGTGATGTCGGCGCCGGCGACGAAGGTCCGCCCGGCGCATGCTATCACGATTGCTCCGACCGACGGCTCGTCGCGCAGGGAAAAGAGCGCCTGCATCAGCGGCTCGCGCACATGGAAGCTCAGCGCGTTGACCGGCGGATTGTCGATGCTCACCACCGCGACGTTGCCGTGCCTTGTAGTGCTGACGAAATCGGACACGCAAACCTCACGCAATGATGTTGGCCAATAGCGCGACGGGATTTACAGCGCTGGCATGCGGATGGGAACCACGTGTTTTGCGGGCCGCATCGATATCCCCTCGCCGCCGGGTGGCCTTGCCTTAGCGCAGCGCCTTCTGCCCACCGGCGGCGGTGATGACGCCGACGATGATCAGCCCGGTCAGCACCAGGCGGACGCCGACGCTGACGCCGAACGTGTTGAGCATGGTCAACAGCAGCACCAGGAACAGCGCCGCGCCCCAGACCCCCGGCACATTAGCCTTGCCGCCCGCCACCGACGTGCCGCCGATGACGACGACGGCGATCGAGGCCAGCAGATACTCATTGCCGATATCGACATTGGCGCCGCGGAAATAGCCGGCGAGCAGTGCGCCGTCGAGGCCGCCGAGCGCGCCCGACAGCGTGTAGGTGAGGAAGCGGGTGCGGCCGACATTGACGCCGGCCAGCCAGGCAGCGCGGATGTTCTGGCCGATCGCCAGCACCGAGCGTCCGTAGATCATGCGCTGCAAAACGATGCCGGCGCCGATGGTGAACAGCACGGTGAGGATCGCCAGCACCGGAATGCCGAAGATCTGCCAGTTGGTGAAATCGGCAAAGCCCGGCGGCGGCTTGATCTGCAGGCCCCGCCCATAGCTGATATCGACCGACTGGATGACGAAGCTGGCCGACAGCGTCGCGATGATCGGCGGAATGCGCAGCGCCCAGATCAGCAGATAGTTGACGGCGCCGATCGCCATGCCGCAGGCAAGCGCTGCCAGCAGGCCGACCGCGATCATCGCATCATTGCCGTCCATGACCTTCATGGCGACGGCGCTGGCAAGGCCGATATTGGCCGGCAGCGACAGGTCGACATTGCCCGGCCCGAGCGTGATGACGAACATCTGCCCGACGCCGACGATGACCGTGAAGACGGCGAGCGACAGCGCCGCCGTGATCATGCCGCCGCCGCCATAGCCGCCGGTGAAGGCGATGGTCGCCAGCCACACCAGCAGCGCCCCGAAAAACGACCAGATCCAGGGTCTGGCGAGCAGTGTCCGCAGCGATGCCATGCTCACCTCTCCCTGCGGCTGATCAGCACCCGCGCCGCCAGCACGATGATCAGGATGGCGCCGTTGGCGGCCACCTGCCAGTCGGGCGGAATGTGCATGAACGTCAAGAGCGGCGATGCCGCCAGCGCCAGCGTCAGCGCGCCGATGACGGCGCCGATCGGCGACACCCGGCCGCCGACGAACTCGCCGCCGCCGAGGATGACGCCGGCGATCGAAAGCAGCGTGTAGCCATTGCCGATATTGGCATCGGCCGAGGTGGTGATGCCGATCAGCGCCATGCCGGACAAAACGCCGAACAGGCCGGTCAGCGCAAACAGCGCGATCTTGGTGCGCAGCAGCGACCAGCCGGCGCGCTTGAGTGCGGCTGAATTGCCGCCCGATCCACGCAGGATGACGCCGTAGGAGGTGCGCATCAGGCCAAAATGGACGACGGCTGCGATCAGCAATGCCGCGATGATCGGGAACGGAATGAAGGGTGGCTTGAAGGCCATCAGCGCCAGCAGCCAGTCCGGCGCCTTGCCGCCGGGCTTGGGCAGGATCAGGATGGCCATGCCCTGCCAGACAAAACTCATGCCGAGCGTCACCACGATAGAGGGCAGGTTGCGCAGATGGATCAGCGCGCCGAGCAGCGCGTAGACGCCGATCGACCCGAGCAGGATCACGACGCCGAGCAGCGGCGCGTCCTTCAGCCATGTCGCCGTCACGCAGCCGACGAAGCCGACAAAGGTGCCGATCGACAGATCGAGCTCGTTGCCGGCGATGACGAACATCTGCGCGATCGTCGCCAGAGCGATCGGGATCGCCAGATTGAGCATCAGGCTGAAACCGAAATAGCTGATGGCGCGCGGGTTGAGCCAGGCGATGGCGATGAGCACCAGCGCCAGCGACAGTGCCGGCAGCAGGCTGCGCAGCATGCGCGCCCGCCTCGTGGCGCGAGCCGAAGATTTTAGCCCATTCTCGACGGATACCGCTGTCATCTCAGGCCGCATCGCCGAACGACGACTGGATGATCTTTTCCTCCGTCAGTTCGTCGCGATGAAGGTTGGCGACGATCCGGCCGTTCTTGAACACATAGATGTGGTCGCAATTGTCGAGCTCTTCGGTTTCGGTGGTGTACCATAGGAAAGTGCGGCCATGGCGAGCCTCCTCGCGCACCAGGTCGTAGACTTCGAGCTTGGTGCCAATGTCGACGCCGCGCATCGGATCGTCCATCAGCACGATCTTGGCGTCGGAGCCGAGCGCCCGCGCGAACAGCGCCTTCTGCTGGTTGCCGCCGGACAGCGAGAAGATGTTGTTGTTCATGTCGGGCGTACGGATGCCGATTTTCCGCTGCCACAACTCGGCGAGCTCGGCTTCGCGCTGCGGCGAGATCAAGAGGCCGTTGCGCAATCGCGCCAGCGAACGGATGCCAATGTTCTCGGCAATCGACCATTGCGGAAAAATCCCGTCCGACTGGCGGTCGCCGGCAACCAGCGCCACCGGCGCGGTGACCTCGATGCCGGTCTTGGCACGGGAAGCCGCAGCAAAGATAGCCAGCAAAAGATCGGTCTGCCCATGCCCGGCAAGTCCGGCAAGGCCGATGATCTCACCGGCACGGGCGACGAGCTCGTTGCCGTCCTGCTGTCGCGCCGGGCGCGCCCGGACCCGCAGCGGACCGGGCTCCGGCTTGCCGCTCGCAATCTCTGCGGCGGTCTTCTCGCGCGCCTCCGCTCCGCCCATCGCCGTCACCAGCCTGTCGCGGTCGAAGGCGTCGGCCTGCCCGGCGGCGACCACCTTGCCGTCGCGCATCACCACGATGCGGTCGGCATTTCCGAGCACTTCGCCCAACACATGCGAGATCAGGATGCAGCTCTTGCCGGCAGCGATGAAGCGGCGCACGAACGCCAGCAGCTGGCCGGCGGTATGCGCGTCGAGCGAGGATGTCGGCTCGTCGAGGATAACCAGCTCGAGCGGCTCCTGCGTGACCGTGAAGGCGCGCGCCACCTCCACCATCTGCCGGCTGGTGATGGAAAGATCACCGACGATGTCGGATGCCGAGATGCTGTGGCCGGGGAAGATCTCGTCGAGCTTGGCGGCGATCAGATCGGCCGCCTTGCGCCGCCAGCCGAAGCCATGCAGCGACGCGTGGTTGATCCGCGTGTTCTCGGCGACGCTGAGGTTCGGGCAGAGCGACAGCTCCTGGAACACACAGCGTATGCCGAGCTGCTGCGCGCGCGGCACCGAATAACTTGCCTCGACACCGCCGCGGACCGCGATCTGCCCGCTGTCGGGGGCAAGCGTGCCCGCCACCATATGCATGAGCGTCGATTTTCCGGCGCCGTTATGGCCGACGAGACCGACGCATTCTCCGGCACGAACGCTGAAATCGACACCGGCGAGCGCCCTGACGGCGCCGAAATGTTTTTCGGCTCCGTCCAGTCTTATGATGTCCAAACTGACGGCGCCGAAAAGCTTTTCGGCGCCATCCGGCATGATGATGTCTGCATTGGCCTCGGGCATCCCTCAACGATACCCGGTTATCCGTGGCGGCAACAATAGCGCCATGCTCACTTGATGTTGGCCTTGATCGCCGCGATGGCGTCTTCCTGCGTGTATTCGTGGCTGGCGACGCCGCCCTTCGGAATCTTCGGCAGCGCGGCCTCGAAATCGTCCTGGGTGAAGGCAAGATAGGGCACCAGCAGGTCGTGCGGCACGTCGGTGCGGCCGTCGAGCACCTGCTGCGCCACCCAGAAGGCAAGCGTCGATACGCCCGGTGCGATCGATGCCGACCAGGTCTTGTAACCGTCCTTTTCCTTCTGCTCCTTCCACCACTGCAACTCGTCCTGGCGATTGCCCATGATGATGGTCGGGCGTGGCTTGCCGGCGGCGGCGAAAGCCTGCGCCGCGCCGTAGCCGTCACCGCCCTGGTCGACGACCCCGACAACATCCGGCAGCGAAGGCAGGATCGTCGCTACGGCTTTCTGTGCCGTGGTCTGGTCCCAGTCGCCGGTCACCGAGCCGACGATCTTGAACTCGGGATGGGCAGCGACGCCTTCGAGGATGCCGGCATGGATGGCATCGTCGATCGAAGTGCCGGCGAGGCCGCGGATTTCCAGCAGGTTGCCGCCCTTGGGCTGGAACTTGGCCATCTGCTCGACTTCCTGCTTGCCCATGTCCTTGAAGTCGACGACGACGCGGTAGGCGCAGGGTTCGGTGACGATACCGTCGAAGGAAACGACGACGATGCCGGCGTCGCAGGCCTGCTTGATGGCGCCGTTGAGCGCATCCGGAGACGCCGCGTTGATGACGATCGCGTCATAGCCCTGCAGGATCAGGTTCTGCACCTGGGCTGCCTGCGTCGGCACTTCCTTGTCGGCCGTCGTGAAGACGTCCGCGGCGCCGACCACCTTGTCGGCAACCGCCTTCTTGGTAACGATGGCGTAGCTGTCCAGCATCGCCTGCCGCCAGGAATTGCCGGCGTAATTGTTGGAGAAAGCGATTTTCTTGCCGCTGGTGTCGGCAAGAGCGGTACCTGCGGCGAGCATCGCCGCAAGAGCTCCTAAAGCGAATATTTTCCTCATGTCATACTCCTCCCGTGAGTTGCTGTCTTACTGGTGGTTAATGGCTGGCTGGTGGGTATTGGCTGATACGCTCACAATCTTGTTTTTTATCTATTATCAGACAAATGCAGATAGGCGGCAAGCTGTCAACATCAAACCATGGCCGGCGATCAACTTGCGGTGCAATCATTGAAACCGGTTCGACTCCTGGTCTAGGGATGGCACTGGAGACCGATTTGAATGGCGACGAACCTTGCCCCGGGTGCACCCGGCATTCCGGCACGCTGGACCTCGAGCGCCAAGAGCGGCGTCGGCACCGCGCTCTCGCCGGCCTGCCCGATCTGGTTCACCATCAGCCACGGTATCCTCAACGAGATCTACTACCCGCGCCTCGATAGCGCATGCACCCGCGATCTGGGGCTGATCGTCACCGGACCCGACGGCTATTTCTCGGAAGAAAAACGCGATGCCGAACACAGTATCGAACCCCTGGCGGACGGGGTGCCTGCCTACCAGCTGGTCAACACCGCAAGCGATGGAACCTACAGGATCGAAAAGCGCATCCTGACGGATCCGGAACGTCCCGTCTTGCTGCAGGAGATTATGTTCACGCCGCTCAAAGGCGCGGCCGCCGACTACCGCGTCTACGCGCTGCTGGCACCGCACCTCGTCAACGCCGGCATGGGCAACACCGCCTGGATCGACGACCATGAAGGACAGCCTGTCCTGTTTGCATCGGGACGCGGCACCTGCCTGGCGCTCGCCTCGTCGGTGCCGTGGAAGGCGTGCTCGGCCGGCTATGTCGGCGTCTCCGACGGCTGGCAGCAGCTTGGTCAAGGCGGCCGGCTCGATCCGGCCTGCCGCAGGGCCGAGGACGGCAATGTCGCGCTGACCGGCGAGATCGCCTTTTCGGCTGCGAACCCAAAAATATTGCTGGCGCTGGGCTTCGGCACGACGCCGCAACAGGCGGCGGAAACCGCTTTCGCCAGCCTGAGGCAAGGTTTTGAGCCCGCAGCCGGATCCTACGTCGACAAATGGCGCAAATGGCAGGCCGGATTGCTGCCGCTGGACCGGCATGCGGCGTCCGGCCTCAACAGCTACCGCCTCAGCACGGCGGTGCTGGCGACACACCGGTCGTCCGCCGGAGCAGCCGTTGCCAGCCTGTCGATCCCGTGGGGCTTCAACAAGGGCGACGACGATCTCGGCGGCTATCACCTGGTCTGGCCGCGCGATCTGGTCGAAACCGCCGGCGGCTTCCTCGCTGCCGGCGACCCGGCGGAAGCCTTGCGCATCCTTGGCTATCTGCGCTCGATCCAGCAGCCGGACGGCCATTGGCCGCAGAACGCCTGGCTCGACGGATCGGCCTATTGGCCGGGCATCCAGATGGACGAATGCGCCTTCCCGCTGCTGCTTGCCGACGCACTGCGCCGCGCCGGCCATTTGCCGCCTGCCGCACTCTCCTCCTTCATGCCGATGATCGAGCGCGCTGCCGCCTATGTCGTGCGCAACGGCCCGGTCACCGGCGAGGACCGCTGGGAAGAAGACGCCGGCTACAGCCCGTTCACACTTGCGGTCGAGATCGCCGCATTGCTTGCGGCTGCGGACATCTTCGATGCCGCCGGCAAAACAGAGCCGGCAAACTATCTGCGCGAAACCGCCGACGTCTGGAACGATCAGATCGAGCGCTGGACCTACGTGGCCGGCACCGCCGCATGCGAGCAAGCCAGCGTCGAAGGCTACTATGTCCGGATCGCCCCGCCCGACAAAGCCGGCGCGGCATCGCCGAAAGACGGCTACGTCCCGATCAAGAACCGCCCGCCGGCCGATACGGACCGGCCGGCCAAGGCGATCGTCAGCCCGGATGCGCTGGCGCTGGTCCGCTTCGGCCTCAGGGCGGCCGACGATCCGCGCATCCTCGACACGGTCAAGGTCATCGACGCGCAATTGCGCTGCGAGCTGCCGCAGGGCCCGCTCTGGTACCGCTACAATGGCGACGGCTATGGCGAGCATGCCGACGGCGCGCCCTTCGATGGAACCGGCCGGGGCCGGCCCTGGCCGCTGCTGGTCGGCGAGCGCGCTCATTACGAGCTGGCGGCAGGCCGCAGGGATAGTGCGGCAAGCCTGCTCAGGACGTTCGAGAACTCTGCCGGACCGGGCGGCCTGCTACCGGAGCAGGTCTGGGACGGTCCCGACATGCCGGAGCGCGAATTGCGGCATGGCGGGCCCTCCGGCAGCGCCAAGCCGCTGGTCTGGGCGCATTCCGAGCACATCAAGCTGCTGCGGTCGCTGCGCGACGGCACGGTGTTCGACATGCCGCCGCAAGGCGTCAAGCGCTATATTGAGGGCAGGACGGTGTCGCGCTTCAGGGCATGGCGCTTCAACCACAAGATCCGTACCATCCCGGCAGGCAAGGCGCTGCGCATCGAACTTCTGGCCCGGGCGGTGGTTCATTGGAGCAGCGACAATTGGGCAACCGTCCATGACACCGAGACCACCGCGAATGCTTTCGGCATCCATCTTGCGGAATTGCAGGTTGCCGAGATTGCTCCAGGCAATAGCCCGGGCAATAGCATTGTCTTCACTTTCTTCTGGCCCGATAGCGGCCATTGGGAGAATGCTGACTTTTCTGTCGGCATCGGCGATACAGGATAGAGCATGACCCCGCAAAGTGGAGACCGGTTTTCAGGACAAGATCATGCTTCAATCACGGCGCCACTAGATCATCGATCCCTCAAGTAAGGCAGGACGAGACCATGCAGATAGGAATGATGGGACTGGGCCGGATGGGCGCCAACATGGTTCGGCGCCTGCTGCGCGATGGCCACGAATGCGTCGTCTACGATATTAACCCGGCGAGCGTCGCCGCGCTTGTGAGCGCCGGCGCGGTCGGAGCCGCCTCGATGGAGGAGTTCGTCGGCAAGCTGGCGAAGCCGCGCAGCGCCTGGCTGATGCTGCCTGCGGCGATCACCGGCAAGATCGTCGACCAGGTGGCTGCCCTGATGGAGCCGGGCGACATCATCATAGACGGCGGCAATTCCTATTATCACGAGGCCGTCGACCACGCCGCGCGCCTCGCCTTGAAAGGCTTGAGCTATGTCGATGTCGGCACCAGCGGCGGCGTCTGGGGCCTCGAGCGCGGCTACTGCCTGATGATCGGCGGCCCCGACAGCGCGGTCCAGCATCTCGATCCGGTCTTCGCAACGCTGGCGCCGGGCGCCGACGCCGCTTCGCCCGCTCCTGCCAAGGATGCCGGAACCTCGCCCTTCGGCTATCTTCACTGCGGACCAAGCGGCGCCGGCCATTTCGTCAAGATGGTCCATAACGGTATCGAATATGGCGTTATGGCCGCCTATGCCGAAGGCATGAACATCCTGAAGTCGGCGAATGTCGGCAAACGGCAGCGCACCGCCGATGCCGAAACCAGCCCGCTGGAAAACCCGCAATATTACCAGTTCGACATCGACATCGCTGAAGTGGCCGAGGTCTGGCGGCACGGCAGCGTCATCGGCTCGTGGCTGCTCGACCTGACGGCCGGCGTACTGAAGGCCGATTCGTCGTTGACGCAGTTCGGCGGGCGGGTCTCGGATTCCGGCGAAGGCCGCTGGACGCTGAAGGCGGCGATCGACACCGGCGTGCCGGCGCCGGTGCTGTCCTCGGCGCTGTTCGACAGGTTCTCCTCGCAAGGCGAATCCGAATTCGCCGACAAGCTTCTGTCCGCCATGCGCTATGCCTTTGGCGGCCATGTCGAAAAACCCAAGGCCGGCTCGTGACGGGCGACAGGGAGGCACGCCCATGAGCCAGGAACGATCGGACACGCTGGTGCTTTTCGGCGCCACCGGCGATCTCGCCCACAAGAAGATCTTCCCCGCCCTTTACGCCATGGTGGCCAAAGGGACGCTGAACGAGCCGGTGATCGGCGTCGCCTTCGATCCCTGGGACCTGGCCAAGCTGCAGGCGCGCGCCCGCGACGGCATCGTCAACGCCTTGGGCAGCATCGACGACAAGATCTTTGCCAGGCTTGCATCGTTGCTGCGCTATGTCAGTGGCGACTATCGGGCGCCTGCGACCTTCGAGAAGCTGAAGACCGCGCTCGGCAGCGCTGAGCGGCCGCTGCACTATCTGGCGGTGCCGCCGGCGATGTTCGAGGTGGTCGTCCAGGGGCTGGAGCAGTCGGGCGCCGCCCAGGGCGCGCGCCTGATGGTGGAAAAGCCGTTCGGCCACGATCTGCAATCGGCGCGCTGGCTGAACCGGGTGCTGCATCTGGTCTTCGATGAAAAGTCGATCTTCCGCATCGACCATTATCTCGGCAAGGAGGCGATCCAGAACCTGCTCTATTTCCGCTTCGCCAATTCCTTCCTCGAGCCGATCTGGAACCGCAATTACGTCGAGAGCGTGCAGATCACCATGGCCGAGGATTTCGGCGTCGAGGGCCGCGGCCGCTTCTATGACGAGGTCGGCTGCATTCGCGACGTCATCGAAAACCATCTGCTCAATATCCTCTTGCTGCTCGCCATGGAACCGCCGGTCGGCCGCTCGGCCGACGATCTCATCGACGAGAAGGTGCAGGTCCTGCGGGCGATCCGGACGCTGACCAGGGACGATGTGGTGCGCGGGCAGTTCGACGGCTATCTCAACGAGCCGGGCGTGGCGCCGAACTCGCCGGTCGAGACCTTCGCGGCGGTGCGCTTTTTCGTCGATACCTGGCGCTGGCAGGATGTGCCGTTCTTCATTCGCGCCGGCAAATCCCTGCCGGTGCACGCCACCGAGGTCATCGTGCAACTGAAGCGGCCGCCGCTCGACGTCTTCGATCCGATCAAGCCCGGCGACTGCAATCACGTGCGCTTCCGCATCGATCCTCAGGTGGCGATCTCGATCGGAGCCCGGCGCAAGGCGCCCGGCGATGACATGGTCGGTGAGCAGGTCGAGCTCACCGCGCTCGACGATTCGAAGGGCGACATGCCGCCTTACGAGCGGTTGATCGGCGACGCCATGAACGGCAACGGCCAGCTGTTCACCCGCCAGGACGCCAGCGAGCTCGCCTGGCGCATCGTCGGCCCGGTGCTCGGCGACACCACGCCGCCCCCTGTCTACGCGCCAAAGACATGGGGGCCGGCCGAAGCCATGGCTGGATTCGGGCCGCCGAACGGCTGGATCAATCCGGCGAAATGATTTCTGGGAGGCGAAGGCGATGGCCAAGGCGGTGAGGCACCCGGCATCGGAGGAAGAAAAGATCGTGCTTGCGATCGATATCGGCGGCTCGCACGTCAAGATCCGCACCAGTGCCGGCGGCGACGAGCGCAAGACCGCTTCCGGACCGGAGCTTACGCCGCAGCAGATGGTCGCGGCGGTGAAGACGCTCGCCGAAGGGCTGCACTACGATGTCGTCTCGATGGGCTATCCGGGCCCGGTGCACCACAACCGGCCGCTGACCGAACCCGCCAATCTCGGCAAGGGCTGGGTCGGCTGCGATTTCGCCGCCGAGTTCGGCAAACCGGTCAAGGTCGTTAACGATGCGCTCATGCAGGCCATCGGCAGTTATGAGGGCGGCCGCATGCTGTTCCTTGGCCTCGGCACCGGCCTTGGGGCCGCGATGATCGTCGATAACGTTGCCCAGCCGATGGAGCTTGCCCATCTTCCCTACAAGAAGCGCGGCAGTTTCGAAGACTATGTCGGCGAACGCGGCCTGCAAAAGCGCGGCAAGAAGAAATGGCGCAAACACGTCTTCGACGTGGTCGACCGGCTTCGCGCCGCCATGCAGCCGGACTACGTGGTCATCGGCGGCGGCAATGTCGACGAACTCACCGACTTGCCCGCCGATTGCAGACGCGGCGACAACACACGCGCCTTCGAGGGCGGATTTCGACTATGGCGCGACAAATCCCTGATTATTTGATATTGCTGATTGTCTGATATTATCGAGCACCGGCTCAGGGTTGTTAATCCCGCGCTGCCGTTAGTATTATTATTCAAAATAATGTGTGACGTGGTGCGGCGTCATTGCATTGCGCAGATTTGCCGACTAGGAATTTCTGCGACCCCCATGGACGGAGAGATAGATTGACCGACGACAACAACAACGCTCGCAAAAATATCGACCTGCTCGAGCTGACCGCCCATATCGTGTCCGCCTATGTCGAGAAGAACCGCTTGCCGGCTTCCGGCCTCGGCGATCTCATCGCCAGCGTCAGCGCTTCCATAGGCGGGCTCGGGCAACCGGCAGTGCCGGTCGCCGCGCCGCTGACGCCTGCCGTCAATCCCAAGAAATCGGTGACGCCGGACTACATCATCTGTCTCGAGGACGGCAAGAAGTTCAAATCCTTGAAGCGCCATATCGGCGTTCATTTCGGGCTGACGCCCGACGCCTATCGCGCCAAATGGGGCCTGCCGTCGGACTACCCGATGGTCGCCCCCAACTACGCGGCCTCGCGTTCGCAGCTGGCCAAGGCGATCGGTCTCGGCCGCAAAGCCCCGCCCGCGCCCACGCCCGTCAAGGGTAGGGGCAGGAAGGCCAAGGCGACGGCCTAAAGCATCGTTCGAAGCCCTGCAAACGCAAGCCTCGAAGATTGGCGGGACAGCGCCCCCCTCTGTCCTGCCGGACATCTCCCCCTCAAGGGGGGAGATCAGCTGCCTCGCCGATGGCGCTACGCTTTAAACGTACAAATCTTTGAACGTACAAATTGCCTTCGAAGCCGGAGACTGGCGAAGGACGTCGCGACGTCCAATCTCCCCCCTTGAGGGGGAGATGTCCGGCAGGACAGAGGGGGGCGCGAAGGAACTCGACCTGCGCGCCAAATAACCCTCTCCATCTCCGCCGAGCGTGGTTGCCGCCTGCAATTGGTATGGCAGCCTGAAAAAAGCTGGAGCCACGCCGGATTTTTGCGCGCGCCCTGCGCCGAACTGCGCTAAAGGCTTTGTTGGCCGGACCAGCGCCCATCGTGGAAGTGCCCCGCCGGCCGACATAGCCGCCACGGGGCCTTATTCCATGACCACAGAATCCCAAGTACCATCCGACCAGCGCTATGCCGCCTTTCGCCATCGGCCGTTCCTGAGCTACTGGGCGGCGCGCTTCCTTTCGACATTCTCCACCCAGATCGTGTCGGTCGCCGTCGGCTGGCAGATCTACGATCTGACCCGCGACCCGTTCGACCTCGGCCTTGTCGGCATCGTCCAGTTCCTGCCTTCGCTGCTGCTGGTGCTGGTCACCGGCGACGTTGCCGATCGTTTCGGGCGCCGTCTGATCATGGCGCTGGCGGTGCTGGTCGAGGCGGGCTGCGCCTTGGCCCTGCTGCTGCTGACGCTACGCGGCCTCTCCGGGCCGATGCCGGTCTTCATCGTGCTCGCCATGTTCGGCATCGCGCGCGCCTTCTTCGGGCCGGCCTCCTCATCGCTGTTCGCCAATCTGGTGCCGCCCGAGGATTTCGCCAACGCCATCGCCTGGAACTCGTCCGCCTGGCAGACGGCAACCATCGTCGGGCCGGTCGCCGGCGGCCTGCTCTACGGGCTTTCAGCCGAAGCCGCCTACACCACCGCCGCCGTGCTGATGCTGGTTGCCGCCGTGCTGATCTTCACCATCCCGAAGCCTGCCCAGCGCAGCCGGACCGACAGGCCGACGGTACAGACCCTGTTCGCCGGCTTCGGCTATATCTGGAGCGAAAAGATCGTGCTCGGTGCGATTTCGCTCGATCTGTTTGCGGTGCTCCTGTCCGGCGCCTCGGCGCTGCTGCCGGTCTACGCGCGCGATATCCTCGAACTCGGCCCATGGGGGCTCGGCCTGTTGCGCTCGGCGCCCGGCGTCGGCGCCATCTGCGTCGCCATCTGGCTGGCCGGACACCCGATCCGCAACCATGCCGGCCTTGTCATGCTCGGCTTCGTCGCGCTGTTCGGCGCGTTCACGGTTCTGTTCGGCCTCTCGACCATCGCCTGGCTGTCGATTGCGGCCCTTGCGCTGCTCGGCGCCACCGACATGTTCAGCGTCTATATCCGCGAGACGCTGATCCAGCTGTGGACGCCGGACGACGTTCGCGGCCGCGTCAACGCTGTCAACCAGGTTTTTGTCGGCGCTTCCAATGAGCTCGGCGAATTCCGCGCCGGTACGATGGCGGCGTTGATCGGCACGGTTCCGGCCGTGGTGGTCGGGGGTGTCGGGGCGATCGCTGTTGCCGGCCTATGGGCGGTGCTGTTCCCGCAGCTGCGCAAGGTGCGTCATCTCAGGGGGCGAAACTGATTACCGCAGCGCCGGCTTGCCGAAAATCATCGGCAGGAACTCGCCGAGCCAGCGCTTGAGGTGCATGTCCCAGATCAGCCGGCCGCCGAGATGGTCGCGGCCGGGCTGCGCGCCGGGCAGTTCGAAGCGGTGCGCGCCGCGCACCACCCAGCGCTGCATCATCGCCCGGGTCAATTCGCCATGGAACTGGATGCCCCAGGCATTGTCGCCATAGCGGAAGGCCTGGTTGGGATAGGTTTCGGCCGTCGCTAATAGCGTCGCGTCCTTCGGCAGCGAAAACCCTTCGCGATGGAACTGATAGACCATCTCCGGCCAATACATCAGCCTGCTGCCCGCTTCGGTCGCCTTCAGCGGATACCAGCCGATTTCGACGAGGCCCTCGCCATGGCCCTCGACCCTGCCGCCGAGATGCTTGACCAGCATTTGCGCGCCGAGGCAGATGCCAAGCAGCGGCCGGTTCTCGTTGAGCGGAATTTTGAGCCAGTCGGTCTCGCGGCGGACGAACTCGTCGCCGTCATTGGCGCTCATCGGCCCGCCGAACACCACGGCGCCGGCATGGCCATCCAGCGTCTGCGGCAAGGCCTCGCCGAGCGGCGGTCGGCGGATGTCGAGATCGAAGCCTTCCTCGATAAGCATATGGCCGACCCGTCCGGGGCTCGAATGCTCCTGATGCAGCACGATCAGGATCTTTGGTCTCGGACTTGGCTTGGGCGGCATTGGAAGGCGGGATCCTGTCTATTCGTCGCTTGAGGTTCCGGCAGCACCAGGAACCGCGGCGGCCGCCTTGAGGCGCGCCTCGACACGGTCGCGACGTTCGACGCCGATCAGCTCGGCGACCCGCCACACGGTATTGTCCTCGAGCTCGTGCAGCTCGCCATCGGCATAGACGATCTCCCACATCAGGCCGATGAAGGCCTTTCGCGCCTCGGCGTCGAGATGGCGCTTGAGCACGCTGGTGAAAGCGTAGAGGTCGATCGCCTCATTGTCGGCCCGCTCGCCGGCAGCCGCCAACGCGTCGAGTTCGTCGCCGCTGATCGAGTAGCTTTCCGCCAGCACCTTCTTGAACCGTTCCCATTCGCTATCCTGGCGCACCCCGTCGGCGTTCATCACGTGGAAAAGCAGGGCGGACGCGGCAATGCGCGGATCGTCGGCGCTGGGGCTGGCGCCACCACCGGACGGCAGATCCCTTAGAAACGACAAAACGCGTTCGAACATCAAATCATTCCCAATAAGCCCGGGTCCACTCGACCCTGATCAGAATAAACGAAACCGGCGCGTCGATTTATCCGCTGCGTCGTCTGGATCGACGCCGGGGTCGTCGGGCAGCCGCGTCAGCTCCTGCGCCGGCTCGACTGCCTCGGCATCTTCCGGCACTTGGGCAAACGCCGCCGCGGTGATTGGTGTCACATGATCCTCGCCGGCACGGTCGTCCGTCTTTTCCTCGGTCGCTGTGCCCGGTGTCTCCGCCGTGTGCTCGATCGTCCCGGCTCTTTCCTGTACCGGCCCGGCTGGAGCCGCGATGGCCGGCACCGGCGCCTCCGGCGTATCCTCATGACCGTCGATCAACTGCCCGAGCCGCTCCATCGGCGCCCGCCATTCGAATGCATCGAGCCTGCCGGTGATCGGCGATACCGGAGCCCAGCGTTCGGAGACGACACCATCGGCAACCCAGGCCGGGTCGCGCGGCGCTCTCACCGCCTTCGACAGCAACTGCCGCACCTTGCCCTGGTCGCCGGTCTCGGCCTCCTCGATATCGGCCAGCAGCAGATAGGCGCCTTCGCGGCGATCCATGCGGATCGCGGCTTCCGCCTCCCGGCGGGCGGTTGAAAAATCCTGCGCATCCAGCGCGGCGCGCGCCACGGCAAGCGAGGACTCGGCATGGTTCTTCTTCAGCTCCTGCAGCTTCTTTGCCCGGTTCAGCCGGTCGAGCACGGCATCGCCCGGCCTGGCATGGGTGTAGAGCTCGGCGATCTCCGGATGCGGCTCGGCCTTCCACCCCGCCTCGAGGATTTTCGAGCCTTTGCGCACGTCGTTCTGCCTAAACAGCAATTTCGCCGCGACGACCGCCGCCGGTGCAAAATCCGGCCGCAGCCGGTTGGCTTCGAGCGCCGCCGCCCTTGCGGCATTGGCATCGCTGTCGATCAGCGCCTGCGCCTTGGCGGTCAGCAGCACGGCGCGGCGGCGGTTGGCGGCGTCACGCTCGATCTGCCGGGTCGACTTCTGGGCATCGACCAGTTTCAGCGCGCCATCCCAGTCGCCGCGTCCGGTCAGGTCTTCCAGCGTCGATTCGGCCGCCCAGGCCAGTTGCGGCGCTACCGCCGCGGCACGGCCGGCATAGTGGCGGGCTGCGTTGCGGTCGCCGAGCCGCTCGGCCTCGAGATAAAGCCCGCGCAGGCCGAGCAGCCGCATTTCGGGATCATCGAGCATGGTCTCGAACTTTTCGCGGGCGCCTTCATGGTCGCCTTCGAGCAGCGAGGCCTGCGCGTCGAGCAGCTGGATCAGTGGCTCCTGATCGGAGCGGATCAGCTTTGCCGCTTCCTTGGTCTTCTTGCGGGCGAGCGCGCCGTCACCGGCGCCGGCGGCGATCATCCCGGTCGACAGCGCCTGGTAGCCGCGGTCGCGGCGACGCACGCGGAAATAGCGCGAGATCGTATAGGGGCTGTTCCACAGCGCCTTGATCAGCCACCAGACGATCATCACCGCGGCAACCACGGCAACGACCGCCACCGCCGCGACCATCAGGCTGACCTGGTATTGATAGCCATTGAAGGTGACGAGCATTTCGCCCGGCCGGTCGGCCAGCCAGGCGAAGCCGAGCCCGAGCGCAAAGACGACGGCAAGGAAGGCGAGGATGCGGATCATCGGGTTCCTCACGCCTTCATCGCGCCGGCGATGAGCGAATCGATCTGCGTCTCGACCTCCATCCGCGCTTTCAACTTGCCGGCAAAGTCGGCGCCGGCGGCCTTGGCCGCCTCAGGCAGGGTTTCATATTCGCTGAGCGCCTTGGCGTAGTCGCCCTGGTTGACCGCGACCTCCATGCGAGCGACGGTTTCCGGGACGCCGGTGCCTTCGACGGCGCCGATCGGCCTGACCTTGACGAGCGATTCGGCGCTGGACAGCAGCTTCTGCAGGATGCCGGCATTCTGGTCGATGGGAGTTGCGGCAGCGACCATCGCGTTGGCGGCGCCGTCCGCTTCGGCGGCGATCTCGGAGCGCATCGGGACGCCCTTTTCGGCATAGGTGCGCAACGTCGCAATCTCGGGTGCATCGGGTGAGATCGCGGCAAAGGTTTCGAGCTCGGCGGCGAACGGTGCACCACGGTCGAGCGCTGCCTTGAGCGCCGAAGCGGCAATGGCCAGTGCGATCTTCGGCTGCGAAGCCTGTGCATCGACCTTGCTCGAGATCTGTGAAACCGACTGTTCCAGGGCCGCAAGCCGGCTGTCCTGCGCCTTTGTCGTCTCGCCGGCCGATTTCACCAGCGCATCGAGCGCGGCCAGCCTGTCGTTGAGCGGGCCGAGATCGACCGGCGCCGTACCGCCGGCTTTGCCGAGGGCCGCAACCGCCGTCTCGATCTCCCTTACCTTGTCGCCAAGTGCTGCCAGGCCGGCATTGTCGCCGGCACCGCCTTGCTCGACCGCCGACTTCAACGCCGCGACGTCCGCCCTGACCTGATCCAGCGCCGACGACAGCCCGTCCACCTTGGCCGATGCGTCATTGTTGGCGCCGGCCTGTCTGAGGTCCGCGACCTCGCGTTTCAGCGAAACGATCTCACCATTGACCGCGTCGAGCGACACGCCGCCCGACCCCGGCGCACCGAGCAGGCCGGCAAATTGCAGCCCGCCGGCCGCGGCGAGGGCGATGACGCCGCCGATAATACCGGCGGCGATGCCGTTGATGCCGCTTCGCTTCGACTGCGCTGCCATATGGTCGTCCCTCGTCTCAGCTGTCTTCTCACCGGAACCTGGGATCCTCGGTTCGTTGGCCCCGGTTCCGCTGGATGCATCTTCGAAACTGTAATCGGAAACCGCGGAGCGCCCGGCCGGCGCATCCGAACCGGCGGGATAAGGGGTTTCCGCTTCCGTGGCAGAATCGACGCCGGCGTCCGCCGGCTCTTGCGTGCCGGCCGGCGCGGCTGCGTCGGCATGTTCCCATGGCTCGAGATCGGTCTGGTCCGCATGCACCGGCTCTTCAGGTGGCTCCGGCTGCGAGGCGTTCGCCGCTTCCTCGGCCCGCGCCTCGTCGGTCTGCGAGGTCACGGCATCCTGTTTGTCGGCGACTCGCGAGACGGCGCCAGGCTCAAGCTCGATGGTCACCGGCTCACGGCGGCTCTTGGAATGCCGCATCTTCGGCGTCTTGACCATGCTCGGGCTCCGCAAAATTCGCTTCGGGATGGTTGAAAGGGTCTAGCACATCACCAAGCGGTGAAAAGGGGCGGCGTGATGACGCCACGGCTTGGAGTTCAGTTTTGGCAAAACGCCGCAGGGCCGAATCCGCGTTTCAAGCCAAGGCCCATGCTCGGCACACAAAAAACCCGCCTCGGCGGGCGGGTCGTTGGAGCCAATTGGCACCATAACCAAATTACTAGCATAGCTGCCGGCACAAAGCAAGAACAAAATGTGCCCGAGGGCAATCGCCTGCGTTTGGCGCCGCCCTTCAAGCACGGCACAGAGCCGCCGCTAATGCCATCAGCGCGGCGCCTGCAAAAGTCCCAGCAAGGCATCTTCGCTGGGCTCGAGCGCAATCCGTATCCTTTCGCCAGCGACATCGCCCAAGGCCGCGGCAATGCGTCCCGACAGCGCGAAACAGCGCGTGTCCTGAAAAAGGCTACGCAGCGCCGGCCGGCTAGCCAGGGCCTGCATCGCTTTTGCCGCCTTGGCCGAATAGAGCAGCACCGCCTCGACCGGCCGGGCGGACAGGCGCGCAAGAACGGCCTCGTCGGAGTAATCCAGGACAACGGTGTCGTAGGTCTCGACGGCGCGGACCTGAACGCCCGACGCCAACAGCCCTTCCTCGAAGCCGGGAAATCGCACCCGCCCGCAGAGATAGACGATCGTCTGCCCCGCGTAAGCGCCAGCAAGCGCATCGGCCAGCGCCTCGGCATTGCCCGGGCCTTCGCTGACCGACAGAAACCCGGCAGCGCGGGCGGCTTCCGCCGTCTTCCTGCCGACGGCGTGGCACGGCAAGCCGGCGAACGCCGCGATGACCTCTTTCGGCGCATGGCGAACGGCATTGGCGCTGGTGACCGCGACCGCCGCGGCGTCAGCGAGCGCGCCGGCATCGACCGGCAGCGTCACGGTTCCGGTCAATGGCAGCAGGATCGGCTGAAAGCCGGCATCCGCAAGCCGGCGCCCCGTGCGCGACGCGCCCGGTTCGGGCCTCGTCACAAGGACGCGGAGCATGTCAGGTCCAGCCATCGAAGAATGTTTCGCCGGCCTTGGCCCGAACGGTCGCCGCGGCGTCCGCGCCAATGCGCGCCGCCTCCTGCGCCGGCCCTTGCAGCCTGACTTCATGCGACTGCGTGCCATCGGGCGAGATGATCAGCCCGGCAAAGGAAACCGTTCCGCCCGATATCGTCGCATGTCCGGCGATCGGCGTGCGGCAGGACCCGTCGAGCGCCGCCAGGAAGGCGCGCTCGCAGGCCAGCGCCTCGCCGGTCGGCCCGTCGTGGATCGCTGCCAGCATCTGTTCCACGTCGCGGTCTCCGATGCGGCTTTCGATGCAGATCGCGCCTTGCCCCGGCGCCGGCGGAAAGACCTCGAGCGGCATCAGGTCGGTGACGACGTCTTCGAGCCCGAGCCGCTTCAGCCCGGCATAGGCGAGGATTGTGCCATCGGCGATGCCGTCGTCGAGCTTGCGCAGCCGCGTCTGCACATTGCCGCGAAACATCACCACCTCGATGTCCGGCCGCATCCGCCGGATCAGCGCCTGGCGCCGCAGCGACGACGAACCGACCCTGGCGCCTTGCGGCAGGCCGGCAATCGTTCGCGCCGCCTTGCCGATGAAGGCATCGCGCGCGTCCTCGCGCGGCAGGAACGCGGACAGTTCGAGCCCCTCGGGCAACAGCGTCGGCATGTCCTTCGACGAATGCACGGCGATGTCGATGCGGCGCGCCAGCAGCGCCTCCTCGATCTCCTTGGTGAACAGGCCCTTGCCGCCGGCTTCCGACAGCGGCCGGTCCTGGATGCGGTCGCCGGTGGTCGAGATGACGACCACCTCGAAAGCTTCCGCCGGCATGCCGTGCGCCGCCATCAGCCGCGCCTGCGTTTCATGCGCCTGCGCCAGCGCCAGCGGGCTGCCGCGTGTTCCGATTCTCAAGGTTGTTTGCATGACGCGTCGTCCGTGATAACCCCCGGCAGGTTTTCGGGCTTTCTCCTATCGGGGAAAGGCCGGTTGCACAATCATCGAGGACAGCGACGAATTGATCCGCGTTCTGGGCATCGAGACGAGTTGCGACGAGACCGCCGCCAGCGTGGTGGCGCTGGACGGTCGCAGCACGCCGCAAATCCTGTCGAACATCGTGCTCAGCCAGATCGAGGAGCATGCTGCTTTCGGCGGCGTCGTGCCGGAGATCGCCGCGCGCGCCCATGTCGAGGCGCTCGACGGCATCATCGAGGCAGCGCTGGCCGATTCCGGCGTCGAGCTCGCCGACATCGATGCGATTGCCGCCACCGCCGGCCCCGGTCTTGTCGGCGGGCTGATCGTCGGCCTGATGACGGCCAAAGCAATCGCCGCGGCAGCAAAAAAACCGCTGATCGCCATCAACCATCTCGAAGGCCACGCGCTGACGGCCAGGCTGACCGACGGGCTCGACTTTCCCTACCTCTTGCTGCTGGTCTCCGGCGGCCATACCCAGATCGTCGCCGTGCGCGGCGTCGGCGACTACCAGCGCTGGGCGACGACGATCGACGACGCGCTTGGCGAAGCCTTCGACAAGACGGCCAAGATGCTCGGCCTGCCCTATCCGGGCGGACCGAATGTCGAGAAGGCGGCGGCAACCGGTGACGCGACGCGTTTCGCCTTTCCGCGCCCGATGAAGGGCTCCGTGCAGCCCGATTTTTCCTTCTCCGGCCTCAAGACCGCGGTGCGCCAGGCGGCAACCGCGATTGCCCCGCTGAGCGACCAGGATGTCGCCGATATCTGCGCCTCGTTCCAGGCGGCGGTCGCGGATGCGCTGGGCGACCGTGTTGCGCGGGCGCTGACCCGGTTCCGTCAGCAATTCCCGGACAAGGCCGAGCCTGCATTGGTTGTCGCCGGCGGCGTCGCCGCCAATCGGACCATCAAGGCGACATTGCAGGGCCTGTGCGAGCAGGCCGGGTTCAGCTTCGTCGCGCCGCCGCTCAACCTCTGCACCGACAATGCGGCGATGATCGCCTGGGCCGGCATCGAGCGCTTGCGCGCCGGCATATCAGGTGAAAACGCCGCCGATTTCGTGCCGCGCTCGCGCTGGCCGCTGGACAGCGTCTCGGCCCCGATGGTCGGCTCGGGCCGGCGTGGGGCCAAGGCATGACCGGCAGCGAGCACAAGGCGCCAAGCGGCTGGCGCGTCGCCGTGCTCGGCGGCGGCGCCTGGGGCACGGCGCTGGCGCTGGCCACGCTGCGCGCCGGTCATTTCGTCCGCCTCTATGCGCGCGACCCGGAGACCGTCGCGGCGGTCGACCGTGGCGAAAATCCGCGCTATCTGCCGGGCATTGCGCTCGATCCCGGCATCGTGGCGACGAGCGACATCGAGGCGGCGCTCGACGGTGCCGACTGCGTTCTGGCGGTAGCGCCGGCGCAATCGTTGCGGATTATGCTGACGGCCGCGTCCAGCCATATGCCGAAAGGCGTCCCGCTGGTCCTCTGCGCCAAGGGCATCGAGCGCGACACCGGCGCGCTGCTGTCGTCCATCACCGAGGAAATACTGCCGGCAAATCCGGTCGCCGCTTTGTCCGGCCCAAGCTTTGCCACCGACGTCGCCAGGGGCCTGCCGACGGCCGTCGTGGTCGCCGCCCGCGACGAGGCTCTGGCCACCGACCTTGCCGCCCGCTTTTCGGCGGAAAATCTGCGCTGTTATTCGAGCGACGACCTGATCGGCGTCGAGATCGGCGGCGCGCTGAAGAACGTCTTTGCAATTGCCGCGGGTGCCGTCACCGGCGCCGGGCTCGGTGCCAGCGCCCAGGCGGCGATGGTGACGCGCGGCTTCGTCGAATTGCGCCGCATCGGCGCCGCCTTTGGCGCCAGGCCGGAGACGTTGATGGGGCTTTCCGGCCTCGGCGACCTGCTGCTCACCTGCTCGTCCGCGCAGTCGCGCAATTTCGCCTATGGGCTGGCGCTGGGGCAAGGCAAGCCGCTTGTCGGCTTGCCTTTGGCCGAAGGCGTGCCGACGGCGGCAATCGCCGCCCGCATCGCCGGCGAGCGCCAGATCGACGCGCCGATCATCGCCGCCGTCGCCGCCATACTGGACGGCACCATAACTATAGACCAGGCTGTGTCGGCGTTGATGACAAGGCCACTCAAGACCGAAACCGACATGTAATCGCGAACGATTGCGGAGATGGAAAGATGCTGTTTGCGTTGATTTGCAAGGACAAGCCAGGAAGCCTGCAGGTGCGGCTCGACACGCGGCCCGAGCACATTGCCTTTCTGGAAGGGCTGAACGGCGACAAGAAACTGGGTTTCGCCGGCCCTTTCCTCGACGCCGACGGCAAGCCGGACGGCAGCCTCGTCGTTGTCGAGGCGCCCGATCTGGCGGCGGCAAAAGCGCTGTCGGCGGCGGATCCCTATACCAAGGCGGGGCTGTTCGAAAGCGTCGAAATCCGGCAATGGAACTGGAGCTTCAACAAACCTGTGAGTGAATGATCGTTCGTTCGCCCTGCCCCTCATCCGCCTGCCGGCACCTTCTCCCCGTGAAGAACGGGGAGAAGGGAGAAGCTCCAGCGCTGGCGACCCCTCTCCCCGTCCTTACGGGGAGCGGGTAAGGGTGAGGGGCAGCGCCAACGCTGGATAGCGACAAACCGACAACGGCAACGGGACAACTGAGATGAACTACTGGCTGTTCAAATCCGAACCTTCGGTCTTCTCCTTCGAGGACCTCAAGGCCAAGGGCAAGGCCGGCACGCAGTGGGACGGCGTGCGCAATTATGCGGCGCGCAACAACATGAAGGCGATGCAGATCGGCGATCTCGGCTTCTTCTACCATTCCAATGACGGGCTGGACATCGTCGGCATCGCCGAAGTCTGCGCTCTGGCCCATCAGGACAGCACCACCGACGATCCCCGCTGGGAGTGCGTCGACATCCGCGCCTTCAAGGCCATGCCGAAGCCGGTGACGCTGGAGCAGGCCAAGGCCAATCCAAAGCTGGCCGACATGGCGCTGGTGCGGCTCGGGCGGCTGTCTGTGCAGCCGGTGACGCCGGCCGAATGGCAAGAGGTTTGCCGCATGGGCGGCCTGACGCCGGCGCCATGACGGCGCTGACGCCGGACAGCGCCAGGAAATTCATCCTCGACAACACGGCGCTGATGGCGCCGCCGCATGTGCCGGAGATCCGCCTGCACCTGGCCGACGAGGCGCACGAACTGTGGCAGCGGACCGAGGACGAGCTGACCGAAATCGGCCTGCCGCCACCCTTCTGGGCTTTTGCCTGGGCCGGCGGCCAAGGCCTTGCCCGCTACATCCTCGACAATCCGGCGGCGGTGCGCGGCAAGCGCGTGCTGGACTTCGCCTCCGGCTCCGGCCTTGTCGCCATTGCCGCGGTGAAGGCCGGAGCTGCCGAGGTGATCGCCGCCGATATCGACCCATTCTGCGCGACCGCGATCCGCCTCAATGCCGAGGCAAATGGGACCGAGATAAAATTCCTCATCGGTGACTGCATCGGCAGCGATGCCGGCTGGGACGTGGTGCTGGCCGGCGACGTCTTCTACGACAAAACTTTCGCCGACAGGCTGATGCCGTGGTTCGTCGCGCTGAAGGCGCGCGGTGCCGACATTCTCGTCGGCGATCCCGGCCGCTCCTATCTGCCGAAGACCGGGCTGGAGCCGCTTGCCGTCTACGAAGTGGCGGTGACCCGGGCGCTGGAGGCCGCCGAGGTCAAGCGCACCACCGTCTGGCGCCTTGCTTGACGGCATCGCCGAACAGGCGTTCCATCGCGCAATCGACCGGAGGGAACCATGGATTTTTCAGCAATCAATTGGCTGGCGGTAATCGTCGCCGCCGTCGTGGCGTGGTTGTTCGGCGCGGCCTGGTACATGGGCTTGAGCAAGCCGTGGCTGAAGGCCGCCAAGCTTGATCCGGCGACGATGAGCAAATCGATGCTGCCCTTCGTCGTCTCCTTCATCGCGGAGCTCGTCATGGCGCTGGTCATGTCGCTGATCATCGGCGCCGTAACCGGCGGCGAGCCGAGCCTGCTTGCCGGGGTGATCTTCGGCTTCGTTCTCTGGCTGGGGTTCGTCGCCACCACGCTTTCGGTCAACCATCGTTACGAAGGTTTCGGCTGGGATCTGACGCTCATCGATGTTGGTCACTGGCTCGGCGTGCTGCTTCTCATCGGCGCGGTGATCGGCTGGTTCGGCGCGGCGGCGGGCTGACCGTCAGCTCGGGGTCCTGGCGATTTCCTCGAGAAGCCAATCGCGAAAGGCGACGATGCGCGGATCATTCGCCGCGGTCTCCGGATAGACCAGGAAATAGGCGAATTCGGGCGCGACCTTGATGCCGAGTTCGAACGGCCGGATCAGCCTACCTTCCGAAAGGTCGTTTGCCACCATGGCGAAATCGGCGAGCGCGACCGCGTTGCCGTCGAGCGCGGCCTGGACGGCATCCGTCGAATTGCCGAACACGATGGTCCGGCTGTCGTCGAAATCGTCGACGCCCGCCGCCGCCATCCACATGCTCCAATTCGGCCAGGTGACGCCCTGGCGTGACCACTCGATATGGGCCAGCGTATGATGGAACAGGTCGCGCGGCTCCTTGAGCGGCGGCCCTGACCGCAGCAAGGCCGGGCTGCAGACGGGGATGATGACGTTTTCGAACAGCCGGTGCGAGCGAAGCCCCGGATATTTGCCGGTGCCGAAACGGATGCCGAGATCGACGTCGTCGCGATCGAAGTCGCGCACCTCGTAACTGATGTCGAAACGCAGCTCGATTGCCGGATGCTGCTTGCGAAAATCGTCGACGCGCCGCATCAGCCACTTCGTCGCGAATTGCGCATCGAGGGTGACCTTCAGCAGCGCCGATCCGCGCGCCGTCTTCTGCGCCCGTGAGACGGCCCGGCCAAGCAGGTCGAGCGCATCGGTCGAAGCTTCGAACAGCACCGCGCCCGCCTCGGTCAGCCGGATCGTGCGGCTGGTGCGTGTGAACAGCACGATGCCGAGCTGATCCTCGATTTCCTTGATCTGATGGCTGACCGCTGCCGGCGTCAGGCCGAGCTCGTCGGCGGCGCGGGTGAAATTGAGGTGCCGCGCCGCTGCCTCCAGCGTCCGCAGCGCACGGGTTCCAGGCAGCAGGCGCGCCATCAGTGCCAGACGAGGAGGGTTCGGTCGAGGGTTCGGTCGAGCATTCCAATCATCAAACAGAACTTGAAGATGCAGAAAAAACTACTCGTTTCCCGTTTGAATTTCAATCCGCCATGATCTGAGCATCGAAGAAACATCAAACCGGATTTGATGTCCGGAGAAGCGGATTGCACCATGTCTGACATCGCCTTGCGCTCGGTAACCCTCCGCCCGGCCTGGCTGCGCGCCGTGCTTGACTGGCTTCGGCACGCAAAAATCGCGGTCAATCTTCCCTACCAAAATGTCGAGGATCTCTCCGATCGCCAGCTTCGCGACATCGGCGGCGAACGCAAGGACATCGCACGCGCCATGGACCGCGAACTCGGCCGGCTCGGCCTTCTCGACATCGGGTGGCAAAGGAGTAGGGGAGTAGGGGAGTAGGGGAGTAGGGGAGTAGGGGAGTAGGGGAGTAGGAAAGCTAAGCGGCGCGCCCGCCCCTGTCTCTACTCTTACTGCCCTACTCCCCTATTCCCCTATTCCCTCACCTCACCACCCTTACCACCGTCCGCTCTGACAGCAGCGGCAGCAGCCGCGCCATGGTGCGGGCGGTTACCGCGACGCAGCCTTGCGTCGGCGTGAAGCCGGGGCGCGCCAGGTGGAAGAAGATGGCGCTGCCGCGCCCGCGCCGGCGCGGCACAATGTTCCAGTCCAGCACCAGGCAGGCGTCATAGAGATCGTCGGTGCGCAGCATCCGCTCATGGCTGGCGCCATAGGGGATTTTGACCGGGCGGTTGTAGTTGCGGTCCCCAGGCACTTCGCACCAGCCGAGGTCGCGGCCGATCGGCGTCATCGCCAGCCGCGTCCGGCGGCCGCCGGCAAAACGGTCGCCGCGAAAATATCCCGACAATATCCGCATCGAGGCAAGCGGCGTGGCGCCGTCGCCCTCGCGCTTGCCGGCCGAGATGCCGCCATGCCCCAGCGCACATGGAAACACCAGTTTGCCGGCCTGCAGAAAGCCCTGGCTGGGTTGGCCGGGGCGCGCGCGCACGGTGAGCACGGTGAGCCCTTTCGGCAAAATTGCACCGACTGCATTGCGATCGTGTTTTTTCTTGTATGATCGTGCCACGGAACAAATCACTGTGAACGGCTGTTGTGCCGGTCAGCTTCCGCATAAACAGGCAGCGGTCAACTGAAATCTCTTTTCAAAACAACGGATTGATCCATGACTTCACGCACCATTCTGATCGTCGACGACGATGACGACCTGCGCGGCACCCTTGTCGAGCAATTGTCGCTTTATGAGGAATTCGATGTCCTGCAGGAAGCGACCGCCGCCAAAGGCGTCGCCACGGCGCGTGGCGGGCTCATCGACCTGCTCATCATGGATGTCGGCCTGCCCGACATGGATGGCCGCGAGGCGGTAAAGATATTGCGCAAGGGCGGCTACAAGGCGCCGATCATCATGCTGACCGGCCATGATACCGATTCCGACACCATCCTTGGCCTCGAGGCCGGCGCCAACGACTATGTGACGAAGCCGTTCCGTTTTGCCGTGCTGCTGGCCCGCATCCGCGCGCAGTTGCGCCAGCACGAACAGAGCGAGGACGCCACTTTCTCGGTCGGCCCCTACACGTTCAAGCCCAGCCAGAAGCTTCTGATCGACCCGCGCGGCGCCAAGGTGCGATTGACCGAAAAGGAAGCCTCGATCATCAAATATCTCTACCGTGCCGACCAGAAGGTGGTGACCCGCGACGTGCTGCTGGAGGAAGTCTGGGGCTACAATTCCGGCGTCACCACGCATACGCTCGAAACTCACGTCTACCGGCTGCGCCAGAAGATCGAGCGCGATCCTTCCAACGCGGAAATTCTCGTGACAGAAAGCGGCGGCTACAAGCTGGTTCCTTAAACATTTCATTATTCAAATAAGCGATCCGGGCGGGGCGCTTTTCGGGTACGGTCCTGAGGCTGGAGGTGGTTTTGGATCGGCCTCGTAGGGGAGGAGTCGGACTGACGGTTCGGGGACATAGCTAGATGGCGCTGGATGACGACATCCGCATCCTGTCCACCGTGAGGCTCTTCGAGGGCTTTACGCAGGAACAGCTGCGTCTGCTCGCCTTCGGCGCCGAAACCACCATGTTGAAAGCCGACCACAAGCTTTACCGCGAGGACGACGAGGCTGATTCGGCCTACATCGTGGTCAGCGGCCGCATCGTCCTCTACCGCGAGCACGACGGCGAGCGCATCCCGATCGGCACCGTCGGCCCCGGCACCATGCTCAGCGAACTGGCGCTGATCGCCGACACCAACCGGCTGACCAGCGCCTCCGCCGAAATCGATTCGGAAGTGCTGCGGCTCAGCCGCAAGATGTTCCGCCGCATCCTCGAGGAATACCCGGAACTGGCGGTTCACCTGCACCAGCGCATTTTGGAGGATTTCCAGGCGATGATTCGCCGCATCGAGGAACTTGGGCCGCGTTTTGCCGGCTAATATAGCGCCTCTGGCCTAACCAGATCGACTTCGGAACTGCGAGGGCTCAGGGCCGGTGCGTTGCGGAAACAAGCTCGGCCTTGCGCCGTGCCGTCTCCAGTCCGAGCGCAATGAAGCGGCGCGCATGTTTGGCCAGCTCGATGTTGTCGGTCCACAGATTGCGCCAGATCGCGGTTTTCCGCGACAGGTTCGCGTCGACGATTTCCGAGGAGAAGGATTCGAAGCTGAGGTCGTCGCTGTAACCGATGGCGGTCAGCGCATCGAATATCGCGGCAAAATCGATATTGCCGGTGCCGAGGAAACCGCGATGGCTCTCGCCGATATGGACATAGCCGATCTTCCCGACCGCATTGCGAATGGCCAAGCCGACATCGGCCTCCTCGATGTTCATGTGGAAGCTGTCGAGATGCAGGAAGATATTGTCGGAGCCGCTGTCCGCGATGAAGGCCATGCCTTGCGCGGCGGTGTTGAGCAGATTGCTTTCGAAGCGGTTGACGATTTCGAGGTTGAGGGTGACGCCGGCTGATTTTGCCGTGTCCGCCACCTCGGCCAGCGTGCCGGCGCTGCGGTTCCACTGGTCACGCGTCGGCGCCTCGCTCTGCAAGCCGTGGCTGGTGCTGAGGATGCCGGCAACCTTCTGGCCGCCGAGATCGCGGGTCAGCGCGATCGTGCGTTCCAGGATTTCGACGCCGTGCGCGGCAATCGTTTTGTCGGCGCTCGAAATATCGCCGTCGGCCGGCAGTCCAATGCTGATCGCAACGCCGAGGCCGAGATCGGCGATCCGCTTGGCCAGGCCGTCAATGTCGACATTGGCGGGGTCGAGATAGGAGAATTCGATCAGGTCGAAGCCGGCTTCCCTGGTGTTGGCCAGCGTCCGCTCGAGGTCGCCCTGCGCCGAGCTCGCCGACCAGACGAATGAGTGGATTCCGATGCGCGACATGATCGTCTCCGGTTATTTCCAGCTGACCCAAGTCCAAAGCGGTTTTGGCAATCCGATGCTCCCAAAAAAAGGGGCGGCCGGGCAGCCCGGCCCCACCAGGCTTGGGAGGCTTAGCGAGCCGCGGTCCAGCCCTTGTAATCCTTCAAATTGTCGGCCGTGATCAGCTTCGGGTCGAGCAGCACCGTCGGCTCGGCCGGCTTCTTGCCGGCAAGCAGGTCAGCCGCCATCGTCAGCGACTGGCCGGCCATCACATAGGGATCCTGCGAGGCCGAGGCCTTGATCATCGACGTGCCGGAGGCGAGTTCCTTCTCGATATCGGGTGCACCGTCGACCGCGGTGAAGATGAACTCCGAGCGGTTGAGCTGCTTGGCCGCAAGCTGGGCGCCGATCGCCGTCGGATCGTTGATCGCGAAGACCGCGTCGATCTTGTCGAAACGCGTCAGCAGCGACTGGAACACTTTCAGGCCGCCGTCACGCGAGCCTTCGGCGTTCTGGTCGTCGGAAAGGATCTTGATGTCGGGGTGCTTTGCCAGCACGTCCTTGCAGCCCTTGACCCGCTCCAGGATCGACGACGAGGCCGGGCCATTGAGGATGACATAGTCGCCCTTGCCGCCGGTATTATCGACCAGATACTGGCAGGCCTCTTCGCCGGCCTTGACGTTGTTGGTCATCACGGTGACGTCGGCGCCGGGCGCCGAAACGTCGAAAGCGGCAACGACAATGCCGGCCGCCTGCGCCTTCTTCACCGCCGGCGCGATCGCCTTGGCATCGACTGCGTTGAGCATGATGACGTCGACACCGGCAGCGATGAAGGAATCGACCTGCGATACCTGCTTGTTGAGATCGTAGTCGGCCGATACCGAGGTCACCTGCACATTCGGGTTGATCTTCTTGGCCGCGTCCTCGATGCCCTTGATGGTGGCGACGAAGAACGGGTTGCCGAGCAGTCCGACCGAGATGCCGACTTTGTTCAGATCCTTTGCCGATGCCGGCGCGATGACGGCGGCCGCAAGGGCGACGCCGCAGAGCAGTTTAGCGATGGTCTTCATTGTTTTATTTTCCTCCTGATGCCCCGCGCCTCTCACGGTGCGTTACACATGAAACCGGCTCGTTGGATGCCGGCGACTAAGGGCCATCACGTTCTTGCTCCTGCCTGGAGCCGGTAACGGTCGAGGGCGACCGCCACGATGATGACCAATCCCTTGATGATGTACTGCCAGATGTCCGAAACACCGGCGAGGATGAGCCCGTTGGACAGCACGGCGATGATCAGGCCGCCGATCAGCGTGCCCCAGATCGAGCCGACACCGCCGACGAAACTGGTGCCGCCGAGGATGACTGCGGCAATGGCGTCGAGTTCGTAGGACTGGCCGAGCTGAAGCCCGTTGGCGGCATAGAGCCGGGCCGCCGACATGGCGCCGCCAAGGCCGGCCAGAAGGCCGGAAACGCCGTAGACGAAGAGCAGCACCAGCGGCACCTTGATGCCGGTCAGCCTGGCGGCCTCGGCGTTGCCGCCGACGGCGTAGATCCAGGTGCCGAGCACGGTGCGCTTGAGCACCAGCCAGGACAGGACGACGACCGCCAGCGCGATGATTACCAGCCACGGAATGCCGAACAGCGAACCGTTGCCGATGAAGTCGAACGGCAGGTCCGCGTTGAACACCGTCGTGTCCTGGCCGAGCAGGCGGGCGACGCCGCGCACGGCGGTCAGCGATCCCAGCGTGACGATGAAGGGCGGCAGCTTGATATAGGCGATCAGCAGCCCGTTGATGACGCCGAAACCGAGCCCGACGAGAATGGCCGCGGGCACCCCCAGCAGTCCCCAATCGGGCACCAGCGACACCATCACTGCCACCATCGCCGAGGCGGCAAGGATCGAGCCGACGGACAGGTCGATGCCGCCGGTCAGGATGACGAAGGTCATGCCGGCGGCCAGCACGATGTTGATCGACGATTGCTGCATGACGATCAGCAGATTGGTCTGGGTGAAAAAGCGCGGATTGATGAACTGGAAGCCGACCGCCAGCAGGATCAGGATCGGCAGCATGCCGAGTGCGGCAATGGCGGTACGCCACCTCGTACTCCTGCCGACCGCCCGGTCGTCCGCATTCATCGTGTCGGCCACCTTGTCGGTCATCGCTGAGCCGCTCCCGTTGCAAGTTCCATGATCGCTTCCTGCCGCAGCGGCTCGCCCTCCGACGCCGTCACCTCGCCGGCAATGGTGCCGTCGCGCATCACCAGCACGCGGTCGGCGATGCCGATCACCTCCGGCAGTTCGCTGGAGATCATCAGGATGGCGATGCCTTTCTTGGCCAGGTTGTCGATCAGCCGATAGATTTCCGACTTGGCCCCGACATCGACGCCGCGGGTCGGCTCATCGAGGATGACGACCTGCGGCTCGGTTTCCAGCAGGCGGGCGAGCAGCACCTTCTGCTGGTTGCCGCCCGACAGCGAGCCGGCATTGGCCTGCACCGAGTTGGTGCGGATGGAGAGGTCTGACACCGCCTTGGCGGCGCGCTTTTCGGCAGCCGTGAAGTCGCGCAAACCGCCGGCCTTCGCGTCCTTTGCCAGCACGCCCATGCTGATATTGTCGGAGATCGACATGTCGAGAAACAGGCCAAGTTGCTTGCGGTCCTCGGTCAGGTAGGCAATGCCGGCATCGAGCGCCTCGCTCGGCGAACCGATGGATATCGGTTTGCCGCCGAGCTCCAGCGTGCCTGATGTGTGCCTGTCGGCGCCGAAGATCAGCCGTGCCAGTTCGGTGCGGCCCGAGCCGACCAGGCCGGCCAGTGCCAGCACCTCGCCCTTGTGGAGGTCGAAGGAACAATTGTTTATGAGATTGCCGCCCGACATGCCGCGCACCGACAGCGCGATGGCGCGCTTGCTGTCCGGCGGACGGTGATCCTTCTTGTAGAACGTCGACAGATCGCGCCCGACCATCATCGATACCAGGCGCGAGGCGTTCAGGTCGGCGCGGTCGAGCGTGCCGACATAGCCGCTGTCGCGTAGCACGCTGACGCGGTCGGCGAGCTGGTAGACCTCTTCCATGCGGTGGCTGATGTAGATGATGGCGATGCCTTGCGACTTCAGCGTCGCAATCACCTCGAACAGCCGGTCGGTCTCACGCGAGGTCAGCGACGTGGTCGGCTCGTCCATGACGATGATGCGCGCATTGGTCGACAGCGCGCGGGCGATTTCCACCAGCTGTCGCTCGCCGAGCGACAGGCTTGCGACCGGAGTGCGCGCCGAGAAGGTCACGCCGAGCCGCGCGATGATCTCGCTGGCGCGCCGATTGCACTGCTCGCGGTCGACAACGCCGAACCGTCGCGGCTCGTTGCCGAGAAAAATGTTCTGCGCTACCGACAGATTAGGCGCCAGCGACAGCTCCTGATAGATGACCGCAATGCCGGCGGCGCGCGCCTTGATCGGGTCGCCCGTCGCGGCCGGCACGCCGTCGATCAGGATTTCGCCGCCGGGGTCCGGCCGGTAGGCGCCGGACAGCACCTTCATCAGCGTCGACTTGCCGGCACCGTTTTCGCCCATCAGCGCGTGCAGCTCGCCGGCGTGAACGGTCAGCGACACATCGTGCAAGGCGCGGATCGCAGCGAACGTCTTGGAGATGTGGCGCATCTCCAGCACCGGCTGGCGCACCGTCTCGATCCGGGCGGCGGCGCTCATCGCGCACCTCCTGCAGCTGCGCTGGCCACAGCCCGGTCGGCGGCAAGGCCGCGCCAGTCGTTGCGATAGCCGGCAAGGCCGCTGAAACTTGCCGCATGCACCGCCTCCGGCGCTTCGGTGGCAAACTCGCGTCCGACGCTTTCGAAGGCAAGTGCGGCAGCACCGGTGGCGCTGCCCTCCAGCGTTGCGCCCTGCAGGAAAGCCTGCCCGGGCCGCAACTGCGCCAGCAACGCGGCAAGCAGCCCGCCATTGTTCAGGCCGCCGTCGACGATCACTGTGTTGTCCGAATGGATCAACTCGAGGCACAGATCGACCATCAGCGCGACATAGAGCAGCGCCATGGCCGCGCGTTCCTCGGCATTGGGCGTACGCCCGACCAGTTCGCCGCGGCGGTGCGGCATCGGGCCGCCGGGCGCGAAGCTCGGCAGCGCCATAATGCCGGCGTCGATCACCCGTTGTATCGATGACGGCGCGATTGCGCCCTGCCAGCCAGCGCTGATCGTGGCGAATTCGCGCCCACCCATGAAGCGGACGGTTGGCACCGGGCCGCCATCGACATCGACATTGACCAGCATGTCGCGCTCGCCGTCGAGTGCGTCGAGCGGGCAGTCGGGATTGAGCACGACCACCCAGGTGCCGGTCGAGACCACGGTCACCGGCCCGAGCTGCTGCCGGCGGTAGGCATGGAGCGCGGCATTGCTGTCGTGGACGCCATTATGGATGGCGACTGGCTTCGCGGCCTGGCCGAAGCGCTGCTCGCCGATCACCGCGCCGGCGCGCTCGAAGGCGGGCATCTGGCCGCGCCAGCCCTCGGCATCGACCAGCGAGCTGAAATCGCGTTTGCGCGGCGCCCATAAATGCGAGTGGCAGCCAAGATACGACACTTCCGATACCGGCCGGCCGCCAAACCGCCAGCTCCAATATTGGGGATAGCCGAGGATCGATTTCGCTGCGGCGAAGGCACCGGGCTCCACCTCCTTCAGCCACAACATGTGGCGGCCGTAGTTGAAGCCAAGCGGCAGGCGCGGCGAAAAGGTCTCGGCAAAATCCGGAATGCGGCGGTCGATCTGCGCGGCGATTTCAGCTGGCGGTTCCTGCTCGTAATCGAGGATCGGATGCGTCAGCACGGCTTCGTCGACCAACGCGAAGGTGCAGCCATGGCCGGATACCATCAGCCCTTCCACGCCATGCATGTCGACTGCATTATCGATGGCGCGAGCCGCCCAGTCGTGCAGCGCTGGCTCGTCGAGCACGCTGAAGCCGCCTTTTCGGATCCAGCTCGGCTGGCTGCGGCGCTCGTCGAGTATCTGTCCGTCCTGGCCGAAGACGAACAGCTTCGAATTGGTCTTGCCGAAATCGAGGACGGCGATGTTCACTGGGCGCCTCCCGAGGAAGCCGCGATCCGCACCATGACGCCGGCATCTTCGAGCATGCGGGCATCTGTCTCGGACAGGCCGTCATCGGTGACCAGCGTGCCGATCCGCGACAGCGGCAGTGCCACATTGCGCGCGTGGATAGACAGTTTTCGGCTGTCGGCCAGCACGACGATCTGGTCGGCGCAGAGGCTGAGCTCGACGATCGAGCGGACCAGCAGCGGGTGCGATTCCAGAAGGCCTTCCTGGCCGATGCCTTGCGCGCCGAGAAAGAACTTCGAGGCGTAGAACGGCACCGTCTGCGTCAGCGAATGGATGATGCCCGGCTCGCGGTGCAGTTCGCCGCCGGCGACGGTGAGGCTGCAATGGCCGTGGTCGCTGAGATAGGCCGCGAGCGGCATCGAGTTGGTGTAGAGCCGGATGTTGCGGTCGGCGAGCTTGACGCCGAGATGGAAGCAGGTCGAACCGCCATGCACGATGACCGCGTCACCGTCGCGCACCATGGTGGCGGCGAGAGCGGCGATCTGCCGCTTCGCCTCGACGGCGAGGTCGCGGTTCTCGTCATAGGGCCTGGCATAGGCGACGCCGGCTTGCGAAGCGCCATCGAGCGCCGAGATGCCGCCATAGACCTTGCGCGCTTCGCCGGCCTCGTCGATCTTGTCGATGTCGCGCCGCACCGTCGCCGCCGATACGCCAAGCCGCTCCTGCAGCTCGCGCACCGATGCGAAAGGCCGGTCCCGCAAAAGCTCGACAATCTGACGCTGGCGGCCGGAGTCGCTCAACCCTTACCTCCCAATGCGCTTGCCTCCCAAGCATTTTGCACGGCATTGCCGTTTTGCATGGCAATTGGTGCAACTTACTCAACGGCCCTCGGATTGCAAGCCTGATTTGACGCGATAACATCACTGTTGACGTAACTTGCTCGCATCTGCGATACCAGCATGGGTCTTCGTCCCGGCACCGGGACGTCCAAAGCCGTGGCCACGCGGCCGGATTGTAGAGGAATTTCGATGACGATCAGTGCGGATGCGCAGGAACTGGCAGCGCTGCGGTCGCTTTCGGCCGCTATCGGCAGCGACGCGCATCTGACCCAGGCCGCCGGCGGCAACACCTCGCTGAAAGCCGGCGACACGCTCTGGATCAAGGCCTCCGGCACCTGGCTGAAGGACGCGCTCATCGCCGACATCATGGTGCCGGTCGGCATCCCGCCATTGCTCGACGCCATCGAACGGCGCGACCCGGCCGCCGAACAGCCGCAGGCCTTCACTGTCGACGCCCTCAGCGCGCGCGGCTTGCGCCCGTCGATCGAGACCACCGTGCATGCGCTGATGCCGCAGCGCATCGTTCTGCATGTTCACTGCGTCGAGACCATTTCGCTGGCCGTGCAGGCCGACTGCGAGGCCGAGGCCGCCAGGCGGCTCAACGGCCATCAATGGGCGTATATTCCCTATCGCCGGCCGGGACTGCCGCTCGCGCAGGGTATCGCCGAGCGCCTTCGGCCAGGCGTGGATATCCTGATCCTCGGCAATCACGGCCTGGTCGTTGCAGCCGAGACCGTCGCCGCGGCCGACATGCTGCTGCGGCGCGTGACACGACTGTTGGCGCGGCCGCCGCGCCAGGTGGCGGAACCGGACATCGCGGCATTGACGGCGCGCGCCGGCGACAGCGACTACAGATTGCCGGCGGACGTTGAGGCGCATGCGGTGGCGATCGACCCCGAAAGCTGCCGCATGGCTTTGGGTGGCAGCCTCTACCCCGACCACGTCATCTTTCTCGGCGAAGGCTCGGTCGTGGCGAGACCGGACGAGGGTGTGAAGCGCGTCATCGAGCGCTGCGGCGCCGCACCCGTGGCGATCCTGTTTCCTGGACTCGGCGTGTTGATGCGCGGCGACGCCGGCGCCGGTGCCGACGCCATGCAGCGCTGCCTTTCCGACGTGACGGCGCGGATCGATGTCTCGGCGAAGCTGAATTATCTGACAGCGGCGGAGAATGACGAGCTGATCAACTGGGACGCCGAAAAATATCGCCAGAAACTCAATGCCGGAGGCAGCTGACATGTCGCGTTCGTCTGGCCCGCTTGCCATCGGCATCGACATCGGCACATCCGGCGCGCGCGCCGTCGCCATGCGTCCGGACTTTTCCGTTGCCGCGCATTCCGCTATTGCCCTCGAGCGATTTGGGCCGAACGGCCGTGACCCCGCAATATGGTGGGAGGCGGTCGGCGCGACTTTGGCGGAACTGCTCAAATGTATCGATCGCGCGGCAGTGCGCTCGATCGCCGTCGACGGTACGTCGGGCACGCTGCTGCCGGTCGACGGCGCCGGGCGGCCGCTGGCCGAACCGCTGATGTACAACGACAAGGTCGCTGACGACACTATTCTGACAGCAATAGCCGGCGCGGCACCGGCAACGAGCGCTGCACTCGGGGCAACCTCCGGTCTCGCCAAGGCGCTGTCTTTCCAGCACCTGCCCGGCGTCGCCACTGTGCTGCACCAGGCAGACTGGATCGCCGGACAGTTTTCCGGCCATTTCGATGTCAGCGACGAGAACAACGCCCTGAAGACCGGCTACGACGTCGAGGCCCGGCGCTGGCCGGACTGGATCGCGGCGACCGGGGTGCGCATGGAATTCCTGCCCCGCGTCGTGCGGCCGGGCGATGTCACGGACACGCTCACCGCCAGCGCCGCGAAAATGTTCGGCCTGCCGCGCGACGTGGTCGTGGTCGCCGGCACGACCGATGGCTGTGCGTCGTTCCTGGCAACCGGCGCGACGGCGGCGGGCGACGGCGTCACTGTGCTCGGCTCGTCGCTGACCATCAAGATCCTCTTCGACCGGCCGATCTCGGCGCCGCAATTCGGCATCTACAGCCATCGGCTGGGTGACACCTACCTGGCGGGCGGCGCCTCGAACTCCGGCGGCAAGGTGCTGGCCCAGCATTTCCCCGTCGCCCGCATTGTCGAACTCAGCAAAAAAATCGACCCGGCGACGAAGACCGGCCTCGATTATTACCCGCTGCCGGCGCCGGGCGAACGCTTCCCCATAGCCGATCCGGCGCTGCCGCCGCGCCTCGAGCCGCGGCCCGCCGACGACGCCGACTATCTGAAAGCGATGTTCGAGGGTATTGCGGCGATCGAAGCGCTCGGCTATCGCCGGCTTGCCGAACTCGGCGCCCCCCGACTGACATCGGTCAGGAGCGTCGGCGGCGGTGCGGCCAATCCGGCCTGGACAGCGATCCGGCAGCGCAAGCTTGGCGTCGCTCTCGTGCCGGCTCTTTCGGAGGAGGCCGCTGCCGGCACGGCGCGGCTGGCGCTGATGGGCGCAAGCGCAGCGGGGCTTTTATGACGGCCAAGGCAATTCAACACCTCGACGGCATCGCCGCGCTGACCGACCGCTATCAGGTGTTCCTGCTCGACCAATTTGGTGTGCTGCACGACGGCACCAGCGCCTATCCAGGTGCTGTCGAAGCGTTGTCGGCACTCAAGCGCGCCGGCAAGACCATCGTACTGATCTCGAATTCCGGCAAGCGGGCGCAACCCAATGAGCACCGCCTGCTGAAGCTCGGCTTCGAACCGGGAAGCTGGGACCACTTTGTCTCCTCCGGCGAGGTGGCATGGCGCTCTTTCCACCAAATGGCAGCATCCGGAGCCCTGCGCCCGCAGACAAAATGCCTGCTGATCCGCCGCGACAATGACCGTTCGGCTGTCGACGGCCTGCCCTTCGTCCTGGCCAAGGACGGCGACGATGCCGAACTGGTGCTGATTTCCGCCAGCGAGGGCGATCGCTACGACCTCGACCATTATCGCCGGCTTCTTGGTCCGGCGGCGGCGCGGCGGGTGCCATGCTTCTGCACCAATCCCGACAAGATCATGCTGACTGCCGTCGGCCCTCGCTTCGGCGCCGGCCGGCTCGCCGATCTCTATGAGAGCCTCGGCGGCAGCGTGTCGCGCATTGGCAAGCCCAATCCGCAGATATTCGAGGCAGCGCTGGCACTGGCGGGCCACCCGGAGCGCGACAGCGTGGTCTGCGTCGGCGACAGCGTCGAGCACGACATCGCCGGCGGCAACGGCGTCGGTGTCGCGACGACGCTGGTCCTGTCGGGCATATTGGCGGGGGCGCCTGACCTGGAGGACGTTTTCGCCACGCTGAATGCCCGTCCCGACTACATCGCGGATAGCTTCAGGTTTCGCTGAGGCGAGACAAAGCTAATCCAGGTTGAAACGCCCGATCACCGGCACATGGTCCGAGGGCCGTTCCCAGCCGCGCGCCGGCCGCAGGATTTCATAGCCGGCAAAATGCGGCACCAGGTTTGGCGACGACCAGACATGGTCGAGGCGGCGGCCGCGATTTGAGGCCTGCCAATCCTGGGCGCGATAGCTCCACCAGGTGTAGAGTTTCTCCTCGTAAGGCACATTGAGCCGCATCAGGTCGATCCAGTCGCCGGCGAGCCGCATTGCCTCGAAGTTTTCTGTCTCGACCGGCGTATGGCTGACGACATTGAGGAGCTGCTTGTGCGACCAGACATCGTGCTCGAGCGGCGCGATGTTGAGGTCGCCGACCAGGATCGAGCCGGAGTGCTCGTCATGCTCGGCCCGCACGGCGTTCATCTCGGCAACGAAATCGAGCTTGTGCTTGAACTTGCGGTTGACGGCCGGGTCGGGCTCGTCGCCGCCGGCCGGAACGTAGAAATTGTGCAGCAGGATCGTTTTGCCGCCGGCGTTGACGGTGACCGACAGATGCCGGCTGTCGTCGATCTCGCAGAAGCGGCGCTTTTCGACCACCTCGATCGGCCGCCGCGCTATGGTGGCAACGCCGTGATAGCCCTTCTGGCCATGGAAGGCGATGTGCTCGTAGCCGAGCTTGCGGAACGCCTTCTCCGGAAACAATTCGTCCGGAACCTTGGTTTCCTGCAGGCAGAGCACGTCCGGCGCCTGCTCGACCCGCTGGCGCTCGACGATCGGCATGCGCAGCCGGACGGAGTTGATGTTCCAGGTAGCGACGGAAAACGGCATGTGGGGTTCCGGACAACGCAAGATCCGCCGGATGGCTCCGACGGAAGTCAATCGCGGAAACTACTGCCAGCCGCGCACCGCAAAAACAAGCCGCCCGCACCAACGCGGAAAAACCATCCCGCAGCAGTAGGAAGTTACCGCGTCTTGGTGTTCAGCTCGCGGTTCGCCGTATAGTCGATGGCGAAGGTGTCGGGGGCGAAGCTGACGCCCTCCTTGGTGTTGAAGATCATCACCGTCGTGTCCTTGCCTTGCGCATCGGTGATGGTCCACTGCCGCAATTCATAAGATTTCGGATCGAACATCATGGTGATCTTCGAATTGCCGAACACCGATTTGTCGGCAAGCTGGATGGTGGTGAGATCGTCCTCTTCCTTGACGCTTCTGACGCGCCCGCCCGACAGATCGATCTTGTCGTCGAGCAGCAGCTTCAGCGGCGTCTTCGACAGCGGATAGAGGTCGGACGTCCGCAGCTTCTTGTTGAGGATGACCACCGACTTGCCGTCGGAAATCACCCTGAAATTCGAGGCGCCGTCATAATTGAAGCGGATCTTGCCCGGCCGTTCCAGAAAGAACTTGCCGCCGGTCTGCTCGCCCTTGGGTCCGAACTGCACGAACTCGCCGCTCATCGATTTGACCGAGGAGAAATGATCGGCGATCTTCTGCGCCGTCGCCGGAACCGCTGCTTGCGCCGACGCCAGCAGCTGGAAGCCGGGCACGAGGTTGGCGGCCGCCGCACCGGCCAGGACCAGGCCGAGGCCGAGCACCTGCCGGCGGGTTGGGGCGAAATCCCTGCTTGGGGCGAGAGTTGCGTTTTTCATGCCGGTCACCATCATCTGATTGCTTGCTCGTTATATTGGTCTGGCCCCCCAGTTGGGCTTAAGTTTGGCGGCCGCACGGCGCCCGTCGTTGCAACGCGCCAAAAGGTTCAAAGTTGCCGGCGCGGACGCGCTCTAGAACTTGTCGTCCTCCGTCGGCACCAGGATTTCGCGTTTTCCGGCATGGTTGGCCGGGCCGACAATGCCTTCCTTCTCCATCTTCTCGATGATCGAGGCGGCGCGATTGTAGCCGATGCCGAGCCGGCGCTGGATGTAGCTGGTAGAGGCCTTGCCGTCGCGCAGCACCACCGCGACCGCCTGGTCGTAGGGATCGTCGGAATCCTCGAAATTACCGCCGTCGCCGCCGCCACTGCCTTTGCCCGTCGGCTCATCGTCATCCTTGTCGTCGTCCTCGGTGATGGCGTCGAGATATTCCGGCACGCCCTGCAATTTCAGATGCGCGACAATCTTCTCCACCTCGTCGTCGGAGACGAAGGGACCGTGCACGCGCTGGATGCGGCCGCCGCCGGCCATGTAGAGCATGTCGCCCATGCCGAGCAGCTGTTCGGCGCCCTGTTCGCCCAGGATGGTGCGGCTGTCGATCTTCGATGTCACCTGGAAGGAGATGCGGGTCGGGAAATTCGCCTTGATGGTGCCGGTGATGACGTCGACCGATGGCCGCTGCGTCGCCATGATGACATGGATGCCGGCGGCGCGCGCCATCTGCGCCAGGCGCTGCACCGCGCCTTCGATGTCCTTGCCGGCGACCATCATCAGATCGGCCATCTCGTCGATGATGACGACGATGTAGGGCATCGGCTCGAGGTCGAGGTTCTCCGTCTCGTAGATCGCCTCGCCGGTTTGGCGGTCGAAGCCGGTCTGCACGGTGCGCGAGATCCTTTCGCCCTTTTTCTCAGCCTGCTGCACGCGCGCGTTGAAGCCGTCGATGTTGCGGACGCCGACCTTGGACATCTTGCGGTAGCGGTCCTCCATCTCCCGCACGGTCCATTTCAGCGCCACCACCGCCTTCTTCGGATCGGTGACGACCGGCGTCAGAAGATGCGGAATGCCGTCATAGACCGAGAGCTCCAGCATCTTTGGATCGATCATGATCAGCCGGCAGTCCTGCGGCGTCAGCCGGTAGAGCAGCGACAGGATCATGGTGTTGATGGCGACGGACTTGCCCGAGCCGGTGGTGCCGGCGACCAGCACGTGCGGCATCTTGGCGATGTCGACGATCACCGCCTCGCCATTGATGGTCTTGCCCAGCGCCAGCGCCAGCTTGGCCTTGGTGGTTTCGAAATCGCGGCTGGCCATGATCTCGCGCAAATAGACCGTCTCGCGCCTGGCGTTCGGCAATTCGATGCCGATCGCGTTGCGGCCGGGCACCACGGCGACACGGCAGGCGATGGCGCTCATCGAGCGGGCGATGTCGTCGGACAGGCCGATGACCCGCGACGATTTGATGCCGGGCGCCGGTTCCAGCTCGTAGAGCGTGACGACCGGACCCGGACGCACATGGATGATTTCGCCCTTGACGCCGAAATCCTCCAGCACGCCCTCAAGCAGGCGGGCGTTCTGCTCCAGCGCATCCTTGGACAGGCTGGCGTCGCGCACCACGTTCTTTGGTTCCGACAGGAAGTGCAGCGACGGCATCTCGAATTTTTCCGAGCCGATCAGCGAAGTCTGCGCCTCGCGCTGGACGCGGGCGCCGGGGGCCGGCCGCGGCGCCGGCGCCTCGACGCGTGTCGCCGCGTCGGAACGGAAGTTCTGCACCCTGGCCGTTGGCGCGGCGCGGCGCTGGCCGGCCGGCTCGGGCGCGAAATCCATGTCGTCGTCATTGTCGTCGTTATCGAAGACGTCGGCATCGTCAGGGTCGATCGAGGCACTGCGGTCGTTGACCATGGCGGCGAAGAATTCCGGCTCGACGCGGGCGCGCCCGCCCGGGCTCATCCGCGCCTCGGCGAACTCGGCCGATTCGACCCGTTCGGCCGCCCGCCGCCAGGCGCTGGGGCGCGGTTCCATCTCCGGCTCGAAATCGTCGCGCTCGCGCCGGCGCGCGGCGCGGCGGCGCAGATAGGCCCGCAGCGACAGCCACCAGTGGGTGATGGCGCCAAGCGCCAATATACCTTCGTCGCCCTCGTCCTCTTCATTGTCGAAAAGCAGGTCGTCCTGCGGATCGGGCACTGCGGGCTGTTCGAGGACGGCAAAGCCGTTCTTGCGCGAAATCAGCGCCGAGCCATACAAGAATACCCACAGCGCCGGCGCTGCCAGGAGCACGGCGAGCACGCTGGCGACGAGGCCGGTCGGATAGCCGCCGATGACCAGGCCCGGGATATTGAGCACCATGTCGCCGAAGACGCCGCCGAGGCCGGTCGGCAGCGGCCAGGTCTTGGGCGGCACCACGCAGCCGGCAATTGCCGCGCCAAGCAGCGAAAACCCGAACCAGGCCAGTGCCCGTTTCGGCAGCCGGTCGACGCCGCGCGCGGTAAACAGCAGAAATCCCCAGATCACCGCCGGCACCAGCGCCGCAACGGCGGCAAGTCCGAAGAACTGCATGGCAATGTCGGAAAAGACGGCGCCGGCATAACCCATTGCATTGGTGACGATATTGTCGGTGGCGTGCGAAAAGCTCGGATCGGCGACGTTCCAGGTGGCAAGGGCGGCGACGCCGAAACCAACCAGAGCAAACAGCCCGGCACCGACCAGCCGCCCGACCTGGCGCCTCGCGAACGACCGGATGCCGTGCTCCGTATCGGCCAGCGCAAGCGGTGCTGAAGCCCCTGAACGCATGCTTTTCCTCGTCTGTCGTTGCCCGGCCGGGCGCGGACGCGCAACACGGCAGATTCGGCTGTCAGACTAGCGGCGGGAAGGTTAAGGGCGCATTAACCATGGGCATTCTGCGTCACCGGAACGGGCGACCGCCACCACAGTTCGGAGCGTTGCGGCCGCTGTTTCACGCCGCCGGCGGATCGAGCCACCTTGATCAAGCGATTGTATGATCGAGCCATAACGGCCGCCTGCACACAAAAAAGAGGCCCGGAAGGTTTCCGGGCCTCAAGGCGTGAGCCCTTTCGGGAGCATCACGACGGGATCTTCCCGGCACCGGCAAAACGCCGGTGCCAGCCGATAAACCTCACGGCACCACTTCGCCGTGCTGGCTGATGTCGAGGCCTTCGACCTCTTCCTGGGTGGAAGGACGCAGGCCGACCAGCGCCTTGACGATATAGAGGATCACGAAGCTCGCGATCGCCGTCCACAGGATGGTGAAGACGATACCGTAGAGCTGCTTGCCGACAGAGGCACCCGAGCCAAGGCTGTTGATCGCCGGATCGGCGAGCACGCCGGTCAGCAATGCACCGATGATGCCGCCGATGCCGTGCACGCCGAATGCATCGAGCGAGTCGTCATAGCCGAACGCGTGCTTGAGCTTGACGGCCGAGACGTAGCAGAGCACGCCGGCGACGATGCCGACGATGAAGGCGCCGGTCGGATTGACGAAACCGGAAGCCGGCGTCACCGCGACCAGGCCGGCGACGGCGCCCGAGATGATGCCAAGCACGCTCGGCTTCTTGGCGACGATCCATTCGGCGAACATCCAGGCGAGCGCCGCAGCGGCAGCGGCAACCTGGGTGTTCAGCATCGCGGCACCGGCAAGGCCGTCGGCGGCCAGTTCCGAGCCGGCGTTGAAGCCGAACCAGCCGACCCACAGCAGCGAAGCGCCGATGACGGAGTAGACGAGGTTGTGCGGCGCCATGTTGGTGGTGCCGTAGCCTTCACGTTTGCCGAGAACCAGCGCGCAGACCAGGCCGGCAACGCCGGCGTTGATGTGAACGACCGTGCCGCCGGCGAAATCGAGAACGCCGGCTGTGCCGAGGAAGCCGCCGCCCCACACCCAGTGCGCGATCGGGGCGTAGACCACCAGCAGCCACGCGCCCATGAAGATGAGCAGCGCCGAGAACTTCATGCGTTCGGCGAAGGCGCCGGCAATCAGCGCCGGCGTAATGATGGCGAAGGTCATCTGGAACATCGAGAAGACGAACTCAGGAATGTTCGCCACGCCCGGCAGCCACAGCGAGGAGGTGGTGATGCCGTTGTGGAAGAACTTCGAGAAGCCGCCGAGATAGGCATTCATGCCGCCGCCATCCGAGAAGGCCAGCGAGTAGCCGAACATGAACCACAGCACCGTCACCAGGCAGGTGATGGCAAAGCTCTGCATGATGGTGGCGAGCACGTTCTTTTTGCGCACCATGCCGCCATAAAACAGCGCCAGGCCCGGTACGGTCATCATCAGCACCAGCGCCGTCGAGGTCAGCATCCAGGCTGTGTTGCCGGTGTCGAGCGCGGGCGCAGGGGCTGCCGGTGCCGCCGGTGCCGCTTCCTGCGCGAACGCAGCAACCGTGCCCAGTGCAGCGAGAGCGAGCGAACTTAAAACGGCCGCGCGTCCCGTTATCTTCAAGGTAGAAGGAATATTCATTGAACTCTCCATTGGAATACGTATCCGCAGCTCAAAGCGCGTCGGTGTCTGTTTCGCCGGTGCGAATGCGCACCGCCTGGTCGATGCCGAAAACGAAGATCTTGCCGTCGCCGATCTGGCCGGTCTTGGCCGCCGCGGTGATGGCTTCGACGGCCTTGTCGACCATGTCGACAGCGACCGCGACTTCGATCTTGATCTTCGGCAGGAAGCTGACCGCGTATTCCGCCCCGCGATAGATTTCCGTGTGACCCTTCTGACGTCCGTAGCCTTTTACTTCGGTGACGGTCAGGCCCTGGATGCCGACTGCGGTGAGCGCCTCGCGCACCTCGTCGAGCTTGAACGGCTTTATGATTGCCATCACGATCTTCATAAGGTTTCACCCTTTGCTGTTGCGGGTCCCCGCGTTTGCACGACTTCGCCGATCCCCATGAGAGCCGGAGAGTGCCCGCTAGGATTCAAGCTCCGTGCCAATTGCCGAAGCAGGGTGTTAAGCTGTTGTTAAACAACGAAATCGAGAAGGTCTGGCAGCTGCCTGTTCACAGGCGCGGCAGTGCATATGCTTAAAAAATAGGCAAATTTCGAAAAATGCCTACTCCGCAGGCGGCCGCTTCAGCCGGATGAGTCCTTCTTGGGCAACCGAGGCGATCAAGGTGCCGTCGCGGGCAAACAGCGAGCCGCGGGTAAAGCCACGCGATCCTTGCGTCGACGGACTGTCTTGCGTGTACAGCATCCAGTCGTCGAGCGGATGGCTGCGGTGGAACCACATGGCGTGGTCGAGGCTGGCTGCCTGGATATCACGATCGAAAATGGCGCGGCCATGAGCAAAGGTCGAGGTGTCGAGCAGCGTCATATCCGAGAGGTAAGCGAGCACGGCCGCCTGCGTGGCGCGGTCGGCCGGCACCGGGCCGGTGGTGCGGATCCAGATGTTCTGCTTCGGCTCGAGTTTTTCCCGGCTGGTATAATGCTTCAGCATCACCGGCTTCATCTCGATCGGCCGGTCGCGCTCCCAATAGCGCTTGATGCCGTCGGGCACGGCTTCGCCGAACTTGCCCAGCAATTCGCGCTGCGACAGCAACGTGTCGGGCGCCGGCACGTCCTGCGGCATCGGCACCTGATGTTCCAGGCCGACCTCATCCTGCTGGAACGAGGCTTCCAGCGAAAAGATCGCCTGGCCGTGCTGGATCGCCACGACGCGGCGCGTGGTGAAGGAGCCGCCGTCACGGATGCGGTCGACCTCGTAGATGATAGGCACCTTGGTGTCGCCCGGCCGCATGAAATAGCCATGCAGCGAATGCACGTGGCGCTCGGGCTCGACCGTTCGCTGCGCGGCGACCAGCGCCTGGGCGATGGTCTGGCCGCCGAAGATGCGCTGCCAATCGAGCTTGGGGCTGCGACCACGATACAGGTTGTGTTCCAGCTGCTCGAGGTCGAGAATGCCGAGAAGCTCGTCCATGGCTGCCGTCATCTTGACCTCGCCGCAAAATTACCATGGCGGTTTCCGACAGGAACAGCGGGCAGTCAAGGGCGGAATGCCCGGCGACAGTCAGGCTGCGAAAGGAATTGCCATGCTCGACAGCAAGAATTCGCTCGACGTTCTGGTCGCCGGCGCCGGTTATGTCGGCCTGGCCGCCGCCGTGTCGCTGAAGCAGGCGCGGCCGAGCCTCGCCGTCGCCGTCGTCGATGCAGCACCCGCCAGGGTCTGGCAGAAGGACGGCCGCGCCTCGGCGATTGCCGCCGCCGCGTGCCGCATGCTCGACCAGCTCGGCGTCTGGAACGAGATCGCGCCGGGGGCGCAGGCGATCACCGAAATGATCGTCACCGATTCGCGCACATCCGATCCGGTCCGCCCGGTGTTCCTCACCTTCGACGGCGAGGTCGCGCCCGGCGAACCCTTTGCGCATATGGTCGCCAACAAGGATTTGAACGGCGCCTTGCGCCGGCGCGCCGAACAACTCGGCATCGGCATCATCGAAGGCGTCGCCGTCAGCGCCTTCGACATCAACGGCGCCGGCATCACCGTGCATCTTGCCGACGGCGCGACGCTGAAGGCGCGGCTGCTGGTTGCCGCCGACGGCGTCAATTCGAAGCTGCGCGACATGGCCGGCATCAAGACGGTGAAATGGGAGTATGGCCAGTCCGGCATCGTCTGCACGGTGGCGCACGAGCGGCCGCACAACGGCCGCGCCGAAGAGCATTTCCTCCCCGCAGGCCCGTTTGCCACGCTGCCACTCAAGCCGGGCAAGGACGGCACCAACCGCTCGTCGATCGTCTGGGTCGAACGGTCGCAGGATGCCGAGAAACTGGTCAGTGGCGACACGCTGGTCCTGGAATATGAGCTCGAGCAGCGCTTTGGCCTGAAACTCGGCGAAATCCATCTCGCCGACAAGCCGCGTGCCTGGCCGCTCGGGCTGATCATTGCGCGCGCCTTCGTCGCGCCGCGCATCGCCTTGGCCGGCGACGCCGCCCACGGCATCCACCCGATCGCCGGCCAGGGTCTCAATCTCGGCTTCAAGGACGTGGCGGCGCTGGCCGAAGTGGTGGTCGAGGCCGACCGGCTCGGCCAGGACATCGGCGCGCTCGACGTGCTCGAGCGCTACCAGCAATGGCGGCGTTTCGACACGGTGCAGATGGGCATCACCACCGATGTGCTGAACCGGATGTTTTCCAACGATTTCGGCCCGCTGCGCACTTTGCGCGACATCGGCCTCGGCCTCGTCGAGCGCATGCCCCGGCTGAAGGGGTTTTTCATCCGCCAGGCGTCGGGTCTGTCCGGCGACACGCCGAAATTGTTGAAGGGCGAGGCGATCTAAACAGGCCCTGAAGCTTCCCCAACTTCGTCATCCCTGGGCGTAGCGACGCGAAGCGGAGAGAAGACCCAGGATGACGAAGCGATCAGGCGTCTCGGCTTAATCGCCATGCGGTCTGCCGAATTTCGTATCAGGGGCCTTAGTTGACCTCGAAGCCCAGCTTCTGGCGCAGCCGCAGCATGCGCTGGTCGGGAATCTGCAGGTTTTGTCCGCCGGCTTCCGCCGCACGGCTGACCATCCGCAGCAGATCGCTCCTTTCGACCGCGTCGAGCCGTTCGCGCAGGAACGGTGCCAGCTTGTCGATGACGACCGTGGCGTCGTCGATTTGCGATGCCGCCCATTTGGCGTAGATCACCGCTTCATCGGTCTGTTTTTTGTCGGCAATCTCCGAGATCACCGATCGAATGGCAGCTTCGCGTTGCGGCAGCGCAGGACCATGTTCGGAAACGATGGCGGTGATCAGCGTCGCGGCGGCGACGACCGGATCGTCGATCGCTGTCAGCGGCGAGAGCGCCGCCTGCTTGCGCAGTTTCTTGCGGCGGACGTTGCCCTGGACGCGGCCAACCACGTCGGCAACCTCACGCGCCGCGTCGTTCATGATCTTCAGCCGGTACCACCAGAACGCCGCCGCCCCAAGCAGGCCGATTGCAGCAATCAATATATGCATGCCCAAGATCCCCCAATCTCGGGCGACGATAGGAGAAGTATTGCTTCGCTTCAACACGCAAAAGTTGCGCCGATTGAAGAAAACGACAGCCTGCGCCAGTCGTTGGTCGCCACCGCTCCGCGGAGGAACTTATCGAGACATCTCTATGACCCGGGCACCTTGTAGATCGCCCGCACCTCGATCGTGCCGATTTCGGCGAGCGGAATCTCGCCCGCGATCCCCAGCGCCTCGTCGAGGCTCTCGGCCTCGATCATGACGAAACCGAGCAACTGCTCCTTGGTTTCGGCGAAGGGGCCGTCGGTGACCAGCCGCTTGCCCTTGCGCCTGCGAACGGTTTTCGACGTTTTCACCGATTGCAGCGCCTGCGCGATGATCAGCATCCCGCGTTGGTCCAATGACCGGTCATGGGCCATCGAATCGGCGTCGAGCTTGGCCAGCCTCTCGGGGGTCATTGCGTAGAGATCTTTTTCTTCACCATAGACTAGGCAAACATACTTCATTTTTATCTCCATTCCTGGCTTGAAGCCGAAGACGAGGCTACGGAAATCTCCGCGGAGCCCTTGCCTGCCGCAGAATCGAGACCGGCCGCAGCATAGTCGAGAAGAGATACCGCAATCCCAATGATGGCAATCGCCGCAAGCAGTCGGCCGAAGCCGGAAGGCTGCAGGCGCGACCAGTCGGCTTGTTGTTCACCGGCCCTGTGGCCGGTGCTTGTCCAGTGAGCAGAAAACAGATTGTTCATGTGGTCCTCCATCCGGCCACCAAGTCCATGGCCGCCCGCAGGACGGCCGGGACAGATGGAAGTCGACATTTTTGCACGCATATTTTTTTCGAATTTTTTTCGCTCGACATGATGTGTCACGCCGCCGCCGATACGAAAGCGTGGGTGGCCTTCGCTCCCGCGCGCGCTATAGTCGACTGGATGCCGATCACGGGCTCAGCCACGACAATCAAGGAGGAATTGATGGACCGCACCGCCAACGCCGTTTGGAAAGGCAGTTTCAAGGAAGGCAAGGGCACACTCGAAACCCAGAGCGGGGTGCTGAAGGGCACACCCTATTCGGCCAAGACGCGTTTCGAGGATGAAAGCGGCAAATCCGGCACAAACCCGGAAGAGCTGATCGCCGCCGCCCATGCCGGCTGCTACGCCATGCAGCTTTCGCATTTTCTCGCCGAGAACGGCACTCCGGCTGCCGAGCTCGACGCCAAGGCCGTGGTAACGCTGGTCCCCGGCACCGGCATCACCGGCAGCGCGATCACGCTGGTCGGCAAGGTACCGGGCATTGATGCCGCCAAGTTCAAGGAATTGGCCGAGAAGGCCAAGGCCGAATGCCCGGTCTCGAAAGCGCTCGGCGCCATCAAAGTATCGCTCGACGCCAGGCTCGGGTGAGAGCTGGTCTGCGAAGCGGGCGATCCTTCGCGCCCCCTCTCGAATGATTATTGGCTTTTTTCGCCAACGAGCGCGTCGAGGCGGGCGCGCAATGCCGCGACCTCCTCCTCGAGGGCCCGCACGCGCATTTCCATATCCGACGCCGGCGAGGACGACTGCAGGGGTGCTGCGGCAGCCGACAGCTGCGGCGGCCCGCTGAGCAGATGGACGTAGCGATCCTCGCGCTGGCCTGGGCCGCGATCGATCTGCTGCACCAGCGGTGGCCGGCGGCCGATCAGCAGATCGAGATTGCCGCGAAGCTCGTCGATCGACGGCAGCCGCGCCATGCGCTCGCTTCGCGCCAGCAATTCATAGGCCGTCTGCGGGCCGCGCAGCAGCAACAGGCCGAGCAGCGCGATCTGCGCCGAGGTCAGGGAAAAGCGCTGCGCCACGATATGCTCGTAGCGCTCGACGCGCGACGCGAACACTTGCCTGACGAGGCCCTTCTGCTCCAGCTGGCCAAGCGCCCGCCTGACCTCGGCAAGCTCGACCGACATTACCGGCTCGCGCGCCGTCTTCTGGTTGGCCGCCGCATGTGCCGCATTGAGCGTCAGCGGATAGACGTCCGGCGTCAGCTCCTTCTTCTCGATCAGGCAGCCGAGCACGCGGGCTTCGATGGGAGAGAGGATGGGAAGGTCGGAATCGGTCATAAGTTTGCTATCCTTTCGAACTCGGCGGGACAGCGCCCCCCTCTGTCCTGCCGGCCAATCTCCCCCTCTAGTGGGGAGATTGGCTGTCATCACCGCTTCGCCACTTTTCAAGGCTGCAGAAAGGGCGCTGTCCTCCAAGCTGCTAATCTCCCCCCTCAAGGGGCCTCAAGGGGGGAGATGTCCGGCAGGACAGAGGGGGGCGCGAAGGATCGCTGCGGACGAGACGATCTCGGCTGCAACCCGCCCGCCGCCTAAACCCGTCGCTCCACCATCATCTTCTTGATCTCGGCGATCGCCTTGGCCGGGTTGAGCCCCTTGGGGCAAGTCTGGGCGCAGTTCATGATGGTGTGGCAGCGATAGAGCCGGAACGGGTCTTCGAGATTGTCGAGCCGCTCGCCCGTCGCCTCGTCCCTGGAATCGATCAGCCAGCGATAGGCCTGCAGCAGCGTCGCCGGGCCGAGATAGCGCTCGCCGTTCCACCAGTAGCTCGGGCAGGAGGTCGAGCAGCAGGCGCACAATATGCACTCGTAGAGCCCGTCGAGCTTTTCGCGGTCCTCATGGCTCTGCAGCCATTCCTTGGCCGGCTCGGGCGACACCGTCTTCAGCCACGGCTCGATCGAGGCGTGCTGGGCGTAGAAATTGGTGAGGTCGGGCACCAGGTCCTTGACCACGGCCATGTGCGGTAGCGGATAGACCTTGATCGCGCCGGAAATGTCGTCGCAGCCCTTGGTGCAGGCCAGCGTGTTCGACCCGTCGATGTTCATGGCGCACGAGCCGCAAATGCCTTCGCGGCAGGAGCGGCGCAGCGTCAGCGTCGGATCGATCTTGTTCTTGATCCAGAGCAGCGCGTCGAGCACCATCGGCCCGCAATCGTCCATGTCGACGAAATACGTATCCATGCGCGGGTTCTCGTCATCGTCCGGCGACCAGCGGTAGATGCGATATTCGCGCAGGTTGGTCGCGCCCTCCGGCTTCGGCCAAGTTTTTCCGGCCATGATCTTCGAGTTTTTCGGAAGCGTGAGTTCGACCATTACCTCAGGTCCTTTCGGATGACGAGCTTCAGCCCGGACCAGATCTCGTTCACGGCGGCGACCTTGACGTCGACAAGGTCGAGCTTCAGCGCCTCTGTGCGGATAACGTCCTCGGTGACGTCGGTCGGCACTTTCGATGCCTTCTTCGGCCATGACACCCAGACCATGCCGTCCCGCTTGATTGCCGCTTCGACGTCGCCAAGACGGTCCTCGATCTCGACACGCTGCCGGGTGAAAGCATGTACGGCATCGTATTTCTCATGAACGCCCGAAATCGCCGACCAGTTGGCCAGCCGATCGAGCTCGGCAAAATCCACGGCTTCGGCCAAATCCTCGAGTTCGGCCGGCAAGGCGACGAAAGCGGCAATCATCCCGTCCTTCAGGCCGAGCTTGGCCGGAAGGGGCGTGCCGGAATATCCCGCAACCGCCAGCAGCCTCATCTCAATACACCCTGGCCTTCGGCGCGATCTTGGCCGGGTTGATGCCGCCGTCTGCTTCCTTGAGCAGCGTTTCGGTGTGCACCGGCCGGTAGGTGAGCGCCACCTCGCCGGCCTCGTTGAGCCGGGCCAGCGTATGCTTGCGCCAGTTGGCGTCGTCGCGGGCCGAAAAGTCCTCCCGCGCGTGCGCGCCGCGGCTTTCCTTGCGCGCCTCGGCGCCGTAGACGGTGGTAATGGCGTTGGCCATCAGGTTTTCCAGCTCCAGCGTCTCGACCAGATCGGAGTTCCAGATCATCGAGCGGTCGAACACTTTTACGTCCTTGAGCTCGCCCCAGATCTGGGAAATGCGCCTGCAGCCGCTTTCCAGCGAGTCCTGGGTGCGGAACACCGCCGCGTCCTCCTGCATCGCCTTCTGCATCTTTTCGCGCAACACCGCGGTCGGCGTCGAGCCGTTGGCGTGACGCAGCCGGTCGAAGCGGTCCATGATCTTTTCGACGGCGGCCTCGTTGGGCGAAGGGATCGCCGATGTGCGGTCGATCACCTGGCCGGCCCGGATTGCCGCCGCACGGCCGAACACCACCAGGTCGATCAGCGAGTTGGAGCCCAGCCGGTTAGCACCGTGCACCGAGGCGCAGCCGGCTTCGCCGACCGCCATCAGCCCGGGCGACACCTGGTCCGGATTCGACGCCGTCGGGTTCAGCACCTCGCCCCAGTAATTGGTCGGCACGCCGCCCATATTGTAGTGGACCGTCGGCAGCACCGGGATCGGCTCCTTGGTCAGGTCGACGCCGGCAAAGATCTTTGCCGATTCCGAAATACCCGGAAGCCTCTCGTGCAGAACGGCCGGGTCGAGATGGTCGAGATGCAGGAAAATGTGATCCTTCTTCGGGCCGACGCCGCGGCCCTCGCGGATTTCCAGCGTCATGCAGCGCGAGACCACGTCGCGCGAAGCCAGATCCTTGGCTGACGGCGCGTAGCGCTCCATGAAGCGCTCGCCCTCGGAATTGACGAGATAGCCGCCCTCGCCGCGCGCGCCCTCGGTGATCAGGCAGCCGGCGCCGTATATGCCGGTCGGGTGGAACTGCACGAACTCCATATCCTGCAGCGGCAGGCTTGCGCGTGCGGCCATGCCGCCGCCATCGCCGGTGCAGGTATGCGCCGAGGTGGCCGAGAAATAGGCGCGGCCATAGCCGCCGGTCGCCAACACCACCATCTTGGCCGAAAAGCGGTGGATGGTGCCGTCGTCGAGGTTCCAGGCGACCACGCCGGTGCAGGTGCCGTCCGGCTCCGTGATCAGGTCGAGCGCGAAATACTCGATGAAGAACTGCGCATTGTGCTTCAGCGACTGGCCGTAGAGCGTGTGCAGCATGGCGTGGCCGGTGCGGTCGGCGGCCGCACAGGTGCGCTGCACCGGCGGCCCCTCGCCGAAATTCATCATCATGCCGCCGAACGGCCGCTGGTAGATTTTCCCGTCCTCGGTGCGGCTGAAGGGAACGCCGTAGTGCTCGAGCTCGTAGACCGCCGCCGGCGCTTCGCGCACCATGTATTCTTGAGCGTCGGTGTCGCCCAGCCAATCTGAGCCTTTGACGGTGTCGAAGAGATGCCACTGCCAGTTGTCGGGCCCCATATTGGCGAGCGAGGCGGCGATGCCGCCCTGCGCCGCAACCGTATGCGAGCGCGTCGGGAACACTTTGGTGATGCAGGCGGTGCGCAGGCCTTGCTCGGCCATGCCGAGCGCGGCGCGCAGGCCGGCGCCGCCGGCGCCGACGACCACGACGTCGAATTTGTGATCGACATAGCTATAGGCGGAAGCCGTGTTGGCGTTCTTCGCGTCCTTGGCCAAAAAATCAGCCTCCAAATGCCAGTTTAAGCAGGGCGAAGACCGAAGCGACGCCGACGACTACGGGAAAGAATGTGTTGAGGGCAAGCAGCGCCAGCCTGGTGCCTTCGCCATGCACATAGTCTTCGATGATCGCCTGCATGCCGAGCCGCATGTGGTAGAGCACCGACAACAGCACCAGCGCCAGCACCAGTGCAACGAACGGATTGGCAAGTGCGGCGCGCACCTCGAGATAGCTGGCGCCGTTGAGTGCGATCAGGAAGCCGACGAAGAACAGGACCAGCGGGATGTTGGAGATCGCCGTCAGCCGCTGGCGCCAGAAATGGCCGGTGCCCTCGCGGGCGGAACCGAGGCCGCGGACCTTGGCCAGCGGCGTGCGCATGTCGGTGTTCTTGCCGTTCATGTCAGGCTCCCCGCGCCATGTAGCCGGCGATCCAGATCAGCAGCGTCAGCGTGACCGAGCCGGCAAGCGTCGCCCAGGCGATCCTCGATGCCGTATGCTTTTCCAGCCCTGCCCCAGTGTCCCAGATAAGATGGCGCACACCGCCCAGCATGTGGTGCATCAGCGCCCAGCTGTAGCCGAACAGCACCAGCCGTCCCAGCCACGAGCCGAAGGCCCAGTTTACGGCGTTGAAGGTCGCCTCCGAGCTCGCCGCCGCCATCAGCCACAGCGCGACCAGCAGCGTGCCGAAATAGAGCGCCCCGCCGGTGATGCGGTGGACGATCGACATCGTCATGGTGATCGGCGGCCGATAGACGGTCAGATGCGGCGAAAGCGGCCGTTCACGCCTGGCAAATTCGCGGGTGGCTGGTGATTTGCTCATGGCTCCCCCAGTTCGGCGTCTCTGGAGCCTCAGGTGGGAATGCGGCATTACCGCTTCCGGTTGCGACTTCGGACAGCCGGTTTCTAATGCTCTTTTTGCACCGCGTCAAAGCCGGAAAACCGTTTCGAAAACGTAATTTAGTCTGATGAAAGCGAGGCTTTCAGCTTCAATCGATTAGGGCTGTCGCCTTGCGCCGGCACAATGTCGTCGCACTGCAAAATATGGCTGGCGCAAGGGGCGGATCAGCGCTTGCAGGCCAGCGGTGGTGCACCGCCCTTCATCACCAGCGCCTCACGCCCATCGATCACGATTGCGTCATGCGCCTCGCCGTAACGGCTGGTCTGATTGGCCGGTGAGGCCGGCAGCTCGGCGCTGGCGCCGTTCTGGCCGAGGACGCGCACCGACGTGCCGAGATTCTCGATGGTCATCACGCTGCCGTCGGCGCAGTTGTAAGTAGCTGTGCGCGGCTGCGGTGCCGTCGGTTCGCTAGCAGCCGGAGCAAGCGACACGGAAGCGGCGGCCGTGTTGCCGAGCTTGGGCGCGCTGGTCTGCGGCGCGCAGGCGGCTGCAGCCAGCAGCGGCGGAATGGCCAGCGCCATCCGAAACGTGCGGCGTAATCTCATTTGCTGCCTTCCCCACCGCGTATCGAGCCCGCCGCGATGCTCCGGCAAGCCACCGGATTTCATGCTTTTTGAGTCGCGCCCGATGCTGGGAATGGTGGGAACAAGGCGTGGCCGAATGATGGCCGGTGGGCGATCGGGTATTAACCATATTTTCCGAGACCTCGCCCGTGCTGCGGTTGCCCTCTTAACAAAGGTTAATAAAAGGTTAATTTCTGATTCGAGGAGGCTTGCCTCTCAGCAACTGGAGCAGCACGCCATGCATTCGAATTCAGCAGGATCGCGCCTTCCCTGGTTCCTATTGGCGGCGCTCGCCGTCGGCGTCGTCGCACCGGCATTCGCCGGGACGCGCCATCATGACCGCGTCTATGCCGATTCCTTCGGCAATCTCGTCATCGACAGCGCCGCCGGCTACAAGCGTATCCTCGTTGGCGAGGGCAAGCTGGCCAAGGAATTGTCCGACTACACCAGCGCCGGCCAGCCCGACGTGATCTACGAAAACGAATCGGACGATGTCCGCGGCGGCGACTGCTATAGGCCGCCGGTTTTCGTCAAGGGCCGCAGCTATATGTACGGCCTCTCCGACGGCGAAATGCCGGAGCTCAGCCCCTGCCGCTGACGGCCACGCCGCCCTTGGTTGACGGCGCCGGCAGGGCAACAGCCGGCCCCACCGAGACACGCACGCAATCGCGACCGCTGCCCTTCGCCTGATAGAGCGCTTTGTCGGCGCGCCGCAACAGGTCGGAAAAGCTTTCGCCCGGACCAAGCTCGGCAACGCCGAAGCTGGCGCTGCAGCGGTGATCCGCGGGCAGGCAGTCGATCGGCGTGGCACCGAAGGCGCTCCGCGTGCCCTCGGCAAAGAGCCGGGCGGCGGCTAGATTGGTCCCCGGCAGGAAAATCGCGAATTCCTCGCCGCCGATGCGGCCGGCGACATGATGGTCGGCCGCGGCATCGCGGAGAAAACCGGCAAAGGTCTCGATGACCCGATCGCCCGACGCGTGGCCGTAAGTATCGTTGATGCGCTTGAAATGGTCGAGATCGGCAATGACCAGTGCGGCTGGAACGGCGCGCCGCATGGCGTCACGCAGTGCGATCTCGGCATGGCGCTCGAAGCCCCCACGGTTGAGCAGCCGCGAAAGCGTGTCGGTTTCCGATTTCGACGTCGCCTCGGCGAGCACGTCGCGGACCAGGATAGCCAATGTCACCAGCGCAAGCGCCAGGCCGAACACGGTGCCGACCGACTGCGACACCAACGCATAGCTGGTCTGCGCATAAGATTGCGGGTTGGCGCCCCAGCCACCAAGCGCATGGGCGATGAAGGGTTTGCTGGCGAACTGCAAGGTGCTGGCCGCAAGGACAGCCATCAGCATATAGTCGAGCCGCTCGCGTCTTTGCCTGGACGACAAGACGATCGCCAGCCCGGTGAACTGCATGGCCGCATAGGGAAGCTGGTAGGCCGCCATTCGCACGAACGATTGGCGTGGCAGGTCCTGCACGAAGTAGACCGCGAGGGTGGCGAAGACCAGGAAGAACAGCATCGGCGGCCAAGGCGGCGAAACGCGGTATTTATGGGCAAGCCCGCCATTGAAGGCGACGGTAGCGCCAAGGAAGGCGGCAAAGGCGGCGACAACCACGGGGCGCGCATTGTCGAAGGCAGGAATGCTGAACTCGATCGCGAAATAAGCCGTGCCGAGCACATAGCCGAACGCCAGCCAGCGTGCCGACACCCGGCCGGCGTCATAGACCGCGATCGTCATGAAGGCCGCCGCCAGCAGCCCGGCAACGAACAGGTTGATCAGCAGGATGAAATTAGCGCTGCCCATGGCGTTTTGGCACTCCCCCGAACAGCAAATCACCAACGCGCGAAAAAGACGTTAATTCGAAGCCGTCGCTGACGCTCAGCCAGCACTGGTCCTATTGGGAAGGACGACCGTCTCAGGCCGCTGATAGGACAGGCATACGCTGTCGCGGCCACTCCTTTTGGCTCTGTAGAGCGCTTCGTCGGCGCGGCGCATCAGCGGGTCCAGCCCTTCGTCGCTGGCGCGGGCGGCCACGCCGAAGCTGGCGGTCACTCTTGTCTCGGGCGGAAGCCCGTCGATTCTGTCCGCCGAATAGAGCGTGCGAATGGTTTCGGCAAACAGTCTTGCCGCGCCAAGGTCGCTGAGCGGCAAAAGCACGGCGAACTCTTCGCCGCCGATGCGGCCGGCAACGCCGCGCGTACCTGCAGCCGACAGAAGCTTGGCAGCGAAGTCGGCGATGACGCGATCGCCGGCCGCGTGGCCATGTTGATCGTTGAGCGCCTTGAAATGATCGAGATCGGCAAGCACCAGAGCAACCGGCAATTGCGCCGTGGCACAGTGCTGCAGGACAAGCATGGCGCGCTCCTCGAAGCCGCGGCGGTTGAGCAGGCCCGACAGCGGGTCTGTCAGGGTTTCGGTCTTCAGGGCCTTCATCACATCGAGCGCGGCGGCGCCGAACAGGCAAAGCGCAATAAGCAGCGACAGCAATGCATGCGACAGCAGAGCCGTCGTCCAGTAGGACGAGGAGTAAAGCCCTTCATAGCTGGTGAACGGCCCATGCGCGATGACGACGGCAAGCGTCCGCCCCAGGAAGTTCAGGCCGGAAAGCAGCGACAGCACGAACAGGATCATTTCCGTCGGGCCGTTGTTGCGCACCACGCGCAACTCGGCGGCGACAGCCAGGCTGATGCCGCCGAAGCTGAAATTGATGGCAAGGATGCGCCAGGTGAGATCCGGCCGGGCAAAAAGAAACCACGAGAACGCGGCCAGGCCGCCGCAGGCCAGAATGCCGACCGCCGGGTAAGGCACGCGCCGCCCATAGCGCGCAATGACCGCGCCGGCGAGACAGCAGGTGGCGAAGGTGAAGCACAGGATCGAGATGAGCTTGGTCGGCGCCATGCCGACCGGCAGCGTGAAATACTGGAGCAGGAAGCCTGCGGCCGAGGCCGAGTAGCCCGCCGCCAGCACAGCCAGATAGGGACGGTGGCGCTGATAGAACCACAGCACGAGAAATGCCGCGCCGAGTGTGAGGGCGATGCCTGGATTGAGCAGCGCTATGAGCAGGCCGGTGTCCAAGCGCTGTAATTTCCCCTCGCTTCCCCTTGGAGGACCTTAGAGCGGAAGCCCAAACAAGCGGTTAAGCGAAAGCGAATATACGACAGGTGCGTCGACAAAGCCGCTGGGCGGAACCGCGAACGGCGAGCGGCGTTTCACGACGGCAACCAGGAGACGCTCCGATGGCCGACACGATCATGCTGACCGATCACGATGCAATTCGCTCATGGGCCGCGGCACGCGCCGGCTTTCCGGCGATCGTCGACGTGTCGCCCGAAGCCGGAACGCAGCCCATGCTGAGGCTGGTCTTCGGCCAGCATGCCTATCAGGACCAGGATGAGGCCGAACGTCCGGTCAATGCCGGCGGCTACGAACTGGTCGAATGGGATGAATGGTTCAAACTCTTCGACGAGCGCCAACTGGCGCTGGTCGTCGCAAAGGACCAACCCGGCCGTCGTGAGGGATTCCACGAATTCGTCAGGCGGCCCGACTGAAGAATGCCCGAACCGCAATGCGGCTCGGGCTCCTCATATCCGACTGCGCGCGCCTGCCCTATTTCCACTCGCGGATGTCGACGAAATGGCCGGCGATCGCCGCCGCCGCGGCCATTGCCGGCGACACCAGATGCGTCCGGCCCTTGAAGCCTTGGCGCCCTTCGAAATTGCGGTTCGAGGTCGAGGCGCAGCGCTCATGCGGCTTCAGCCGGTCGTCGTTCATGGCAAGGCACATCGAGCAGCCCGGCTCACGCCAGTCAAAGCCGGCGGCGACAAAGATCTTGTCGAGGCCTTCGGCCTCTGCCTGTTCCTTGACCAGGCCGGAGCCCGGCACGATCATCGCACTGACCCGCGGATTGACTTGTCTGCCCTCGATCACCTTGGCGGCGGCGCGCAGATCCTCGATGCGGCCATTGGTGCAGGAGCCGATGAAGACGCGATCGAGTTCGATATCGGTGATCTTGGTGCCCGGCTTCAGGCCCATATAGTCGAGTGCGCGCTGCTTGGAGGTGCGCTTGTTCTCATCAGTGATGTCGTCCGGGTTCGGCACGATGCCTTGCACCGAGACCACGTCCTCGGGCGAGGAGCCCCAGGAGACGATCGGCGGCAGCTTTGCCGCGTCGAGCACGACCACCTTGTTGAAATGCGCGCCTTCGTCGGACTGCAGCGTCTTCCAGTAGGCGAGCGCGGCGTCCCAGGCTTCGCCCTTGGGGGCGCGCGGCTTGTCCTTGACATAGGCGAAGGTGGTCTCGTCGGGCGCGATCAGGCCGGCGCGCGCGCCGGCTTCGATCGACATGTTGCAGATCGTCATGCGGCCTTCCATCGACAGCGCACGGATTGCCTCGCCCGCATATTCGATGACATAGCCGGTGCCGCCGGCCGTGCCGATCTCGCCGATGATGGCGAGGATGATGTCCTTGGCGGTGACGCCTTCCGGCAGTGCGCCGTCGACGCGCACCAGCATGTTCTTGGCCTTGCGCTGGATCAGCGTCTGCGTCGCCAGCACATGCTCGACTTCCGAGGTGCCGATGCCATGCGCCAGCGCCCCGAACGCGCCATGCGTCGAGGTGTGACTGTCGCCGCAGACGATGGTCATGCCGGGCAGCGTAAAGCCTTGCTCGGGACCGATGATGTGGACGATGCCCTGGCGGATATCCTTCTCGGAATAATATTCGATACCGAAATCCTTGGCGTTCTTGGCCAGCGCCTCGACCTGGATGCGGCTTTCCTCGTTCTTGATGCCGAACTTGCGCTCGGGCGAGGTCGACACATTGTGGTCGACCACGGCCAGCGTCTTTTCCGGATGCCGAACCTTGCGGCCGGTCATGCGCAGGCCTTCGAAAGCCTGCGGGCTGGTGACTTCGTGGACCAGATGGCGGTCGATATAGAGCAGGCAGGTGCCGTCGTCCTGGCGGTCGACGACATGGTCGTCGAAAATCTTGTCGTAGAGGGTGCGCGGTGCGCTCATTTGCTTAAATCCGTCGATTTAAAAAGGGAAAACGACGCCGGTCGGACCGGCGAAACAGCCTGGCGAGTCTGCCCTAGCTAAGTCGGCTGGTCAGCGCCCCGCAGACGCGCGCGGAAAATCGCGACGGCAGGCGTTTTCTGTCCTGCAGCACGAAACCCTTATAGGCCGGATCGCCAAAAAGCTCTTCCATGGCGCTGCTCATATCAATGTTTTGGCTTTTCAGCAATCGTGGCGGCCTTCGCAGGCGCTTCACAGCACCTCGAACACAAACGTCTTCACCAGCGCGTCGGGCTCGGCGATTGCGTAGCAGCGGAACCACGGGCTCTCCTCGACCGGCCGCCATTTTTTCGCCTGCTCCAGTTCGCCAAACACGGCTTGAAACCCGCCGCTTTCAAAAACCTGGTCGCGGACCGTGAAGATGGCGTGGCCGCCCGTCCTGGTGATGCGTACCAGTTCATGCAGGCCCGACGCCGGTGCGTGGCTGATGGTGAACACGCCGGTCGAGAAAAAGGCGCGGAAATACCCGTCCGCCCAAGGCAATGGCCCGCCGAGCATCGCCTGTTTCAGCTCGCTGTAGGCCTGCCGGCTGCCGGCGATTTTCAGCATGTCCTGCGACAGGTCGAGCCCGGCAATATCGTGGTAGCCGAGTGCCTTGAGCGACGGCCCCGACAGGCCGGTGCCGCAACCGGCGTCGAGCAGCGGCCCTTCGCCCGGCGGCACATGGCGCGCCACCCAGGCGGTGATCAGGAACGGCAGGAGATAGCCGAGCGCCGCGGTTTCGCCGTCATAGGTCGCGGCCCATTGCGCATAGGCCTTGGCGAGCGTCTCAGGCGTGTCGGCCGTATAGACCGCTTCCAGCGCCGCATTGGCCTTGTCGATGATCATGGGTCCTTCCCGGTCGCGTCCGCTCGATGGTAGCGCCGTTTTCGCCTGCCTTCTATTCCCCATGCTGGTGGCGCAGCCGCTTCTCCAGCGCCCGCAAGGCCAACGACAGGCCGACGGTCAGGATGAGATAGATATAGGCGACGATCGAATAGGTTTCGAAGAAGCGGAACGAGCCGGCGGCGTAGATCTTGCCCATCTGGGTGATGTCGGCGACGCCGAGCACCGAGACCAGCGAGGAATCCTTGACCATGGCGACGAAATCATTGCCGAGCGGCGGCAGGATGGTGCGGATCGCCTGCGGAAAGATGACCAGCCGGAAGCGCTGGGTGCGCGTCAGCCCGAGCGCCTTGGCCGCCTCGATCTGCCCCTTCTCGACCGCCTGGATGCCGGCGCGGAACACCTCCGAAATGAAGGCGGAATAGCCGATGGTCAGCGCCATGACGGCGCGCCAAAGCAACGACACGTCGCGTACCAGCAGCTCACCGAAGAGGCCGGCGCTTTGCAGCGGCGCCGTCAGCGCGTTCCATGCCGCGACGAAGGCCGGCGCGCCGGCAAAGGCGATCCAGAACAACAGCACCAGCATCGGCACGCCGCGGATGATCTCGACGTACAAGCGGGCGATCTGGCTGAGCCAGCGTGAGCCCGACAGGCCCATCAGCGCGACGCCGAGGCCGATCGCGCAAGCCAGCGCGAAGGCGACCACCGTGACGAAGATGGTGACGCCGATGCCCTTGGCGACGGTTGCGAAGACCTGGGCATAGACGTCGCTGGCAGCGATGAAGATGGCGGCGGCCAAGGCGATCGCCACGGCCACGGCAAGCCACCACGGGAAGTCGGATTTGGCTGAGGCGAGAGGCGCCGACGGCATCAAGCGGTACCGATAACAGAGTCACGAAGGCAGCGTTCTGTCACACCCCCCTCTGGCCTGCCGGCCATCTCCCCCTCAAGGGGGGAGATCGGCAGCTTTGACCTCGCGGCCCGTTCTGCAACACTGAAAATTGGCGAAAGCCGATGCGAAAGCCGATCTCCCCCCTTGAGGGGGAGATGTCCGGCAGGACAGAGGGGGGTGTACGAGCGCAGAGTCAGCGCGAGTTCCCGCGCACAATCGTCATGAAATGCGCGCAACAAGCGGGCCTACTGCCCCATCTTGTAATCAAGGAACCACTTCTTGTTGAGCGCGTCGAGCGTACCGTCGGCCTTGAGCGCAGCGATTGCCGCGTTGACCGGCTTCACCAGGTCGGAGCCCTTGGGGAAGATGAAGCCGAAATCCTCGGTGCCGAGTGGGCCGCCGATCAGCTTAAGGCCGCCATTGGACGCATCGACATAGCCCTTGCCGGCAGTGCCGTCGGTGAGCACGACGTCGACGTCGCCGGCCTTCAGCGCCTGCACCGTCGCGCCGAATGTCTCGAACAGCTTGATGCGCGGGTTCTGCTCGTTGCCGTCGAGCACGCTGTAGACGGCGGTGTAGAAGGGCGTGGTGCCGGCCTGCGCGCCGATCAGCCCGTCCTTGAAGGCGGCGAACGTCTTTGCATCGGTGAAGCGCTTCTCGTCGCCGCGCACCAGCATGAACTGTTCCGAGCGCATATACGGATCGGAGAAATCGACCTTCTGCTTGCGGTCGTCCTTGATGGTGATGCCGGTCATGCCGATGTTGTACTGATTGTCGGAAACCGCCTGGATCATCGCGTCCCAGGAGGTATTCTGGTATTCGACCTTGAAATTCAGCCGTTTGGCGATCTCGTTCATCGCGTCATATTCCCAACCGATCTGCTTGCCGGTCTTGGCATCGATGAACTGCAGCGGCGGATAGGCGTTTTCGGTCACCACCACCACTTTCTTGCCGCCGAGGTCGGGCAGCGCCTGCGCCAGAGCCGCGACAGGCACGAGAAGGCAAGCCAGCAGGCCGGCCAGCAGCAGTTTCGAATTGATCATGACGATGCTCCCCAGGAACTGAACCGCCTCGATCGGCCGAGGCATGCAGGAAATCCGGCGCCGACTTTAGCTTTCCGCCGGCGCCTTGCAAGCCGCTCCGATGCGGCGTTCGGCACGAAAATGGATTTCAATGCTTTCATCGGCGGCATTACGGAACGATCCGTATCGATTGCGGCCGATGCAGCCCGGCAAAATAGAATCCGCCTCGCGAAACAAAAAGGCGGCCGAAGCCGCCTTTCCGAAAATAAGTTCTTGAAGAGCCTTATTCGGCGGCAGCTGCTTCCGCGGCCTTGGCGGCCTCGTCGGCGGCCTTCTTCTCGGCGGCGTCCTGCGCGGCCTTCTCGGCGGCCAGCGCCTGGGCGGCGGCCACTTTCTCGGCCTCGATGCGCGCCTTCTCGGCGTTCAGCGCATCGCGCTCTTCGTCGTTCAGCTTGCGGGCGCGCACGCCGGTGTTTTCCGAAATGCGGGCCGATTTGCCGCGACGGTCACGCAAATAGTACAGCTTGGCGCGACGCACCTTGCCGCGGCGCACGATCTCGACGCCTTCGACCATCGGTGAATAGACCGGGAACACCCGCTCCACGCCTTCGCCGTAGGAGATCTTGCGGACGGTGAAGTTTTCCTGGAAGCCGGCGCCGGCGCGGGCGATGACGACGCCCTCATAGGCCTGGACGCGGGTGCGGGTGCCTTCGGTCACACGGACCTGGACGCGCACGGTATCGCCGGGCTGGAATTCGGGGAGCTTGCGCTTGGCTTCGATCTTGGCGGCCTGCTCGGCCTCGAGCTGACGGAGGATGTCCATCTCAATAATCCACTTCTTGTTCTTCCGACAGTCAGAGCGTCCGACACTCGCCTTGCAGTCGCATCGACCGCTCGGCTATGCCCTTCGTTCGAGAACTTCTGTTCGAGAACATCGGGCAGGGGCGACTACACCGTCATTGTTGACGGGCCAGAAGATCGCTCTTGGCATATTTTCTTCCGGTTCGGCGCGCACATACAGCTATTTCGGCGCTTTGTCACGCCTTCGCTGTTTCTTTTTTGGCGCTGTTTCTTTTTGGCTGAGGCCGCTGTGGCAATCCCGTGATCGCTTGTGGTCCAGGGGGTTGCGCCCGCGCGTCAAGCTTCCTAAGCCGGAAGATAAGCATTTTCCTCCAGCGACGACACCCTCATGCCAATCTTGGACGCGGTCCTGCTCTTTCTCGCCGGCTTTCTATCAGGCGCGGTCAATGCCGTTGCCGGCGGCGGCACGTTCATAACCTTTGGCGCCATGACCCTGGCCGGCCTGCCGCCGATCGTCGCCAATGCGACATCGTCGGTGACGCAATTTCCTGGCTACATCACCTCGACGCTCGCCTATTGGCACGACATCAAGCATTTCTGGCGTGGCGCACTGCTGCTCAGCCTCATTTCGGCTCTCGGTGCGCTGTCTGGCGCGCTCATCCTTCTAGGGCTCGACAACCCGTCGTTCCGCGCCTTGGTGCCGTGGCTGCTGCTGGCGGCAACCGCATTGTTCGCTGCCGGGCCATGGCTGAAGCCGGCGCCCAAGCCGGAGCATGAGGCCGCGGTAGGTTCGCTGGTCGGGTCGCTGGCGCAGTTCGCCACCGCCGTCTATGGCGGCTTCTTCGGCGCCGGCATGGGCGTCATGATGCTGGCGACGCTCGGTCTCACCCAGTCCGGCGACTATCACCGGCTGAACGCATTGAAGAACATGCTGGCCGTGGTCATTGCTGCGGTTGCCATCCTCGTCTTCGTCTCGGGCGGCGTCATTGCCTGGCTGCAGGCGATCATCATGATCCCGGGTGGCGCGCTGGGTGGCTATGCCGGCGTCTGGATCGCCAGGCGCGTGCCGCAGAACGCGGTGCGCGGCTTCGTCATCGCCGTCGGCCTGTTCCTGGCTTTCTACTATTTCGATAAGGGCTGAGCGGCTGACAGATCCGGGCGTCGCTCCTTCGTCAGCCTCTCCGCTTCGGCCCGCCGCCACGCCGCGATCTTCCTGTGATTGCCCGAAATCAGCACTTCGGGGATCGGCCGCCCCTCGAATTCCTGCGGCCGTGTGTAATGCGGATGTTCGAGCAGGCCGTTTTCAAAGCTCTCTTCCTCGCCCGATTCCGCATTGCCCATGACGCCGGGCAACAGCCGCACCACCGCATCGAGCAGCACAAGTGCTGCCGGCTCGCCGCCGGACAGGATGAAGTCGCCGATCGACACTTCTTCGAGCCCCCGCGCTTCGATGACCCGCTGGTCGACGCCTTCGAAGCGACCGCAGACGATCACCGCACCCGGCCCAGCGGCGAGCTCGCGCACTCGCGCCTGTGTCAGCGGTTTTCCACGCGGACTCATTAGCAGTTTTGGACGCCGATCGCCCGGCGGCGAGGCATGGTCGATGGCGCTGGCCAGCACGTCCGCCCGCATCACCATGCCGGCGCCGCCGCCGGCCGGCGTGTCGTCGACGGTACGATGGCGATCGCTGGCGAAGTCGCGGATCTGGATTGCTTCGAGCGACCAGATGCCGGTCTCCAGCGCGCGTCCGGCCAGCGACAGCCCAAGCACGCCGGGAAACATCTCGGGATAGAGCGTCAGCACCGAAGCGGAAAAGCTCACCGGTTGCCTCCGGCGTCCTTCGGCCCGCGCGGCCTGCCCTTGGGGTCGAAGCTGTCGCGGTCGGCAGACGCTCCGTCGTCGTCCTCGACCAGCCCTGCCGCGGCCGGATCGACGCGGACAAAGCCACTGGCGATCGACACTTCCGGAACGGCGGCCTGCGTAAACGGAATAAGCACGCCTTTGCGCCCCGCCAGCGTCACGTCGAGAATGTCGCCGCCGCCGAAATTGTGCACGGCGACGACCTCGCCGATGGCGGCACCCGTGTCATCCCTGACCTCCAGCCCGACGAGGTCGGCATGATAGAATTCGTTCTCTTCGCCCTCGTCCGGCAACACCGAACGGTCGACGAACAATTCGGTGCCGGCGAGCGCCTCGGCGGCATTACGATCGCTGATGCCTTTGAAGCGCACCACCACCACGGTGTTGGCGGGCCTGATGTCGACGATCTGGAAGGCGCGGCCGTCCCTGGCATAGAGCGGACCGTAATCGGCCAGCGCCAGCGGATCGCCGGTAAAGCTCTTGACGCGCAACTCGCCCTTGATGCCATGCGCGGCACCGATCACGGCCATCTGGACGGGGTTTTGCGGCTTGCTCATCTGCGGAAAATCCTTTGCCTTGCTCTAACCCCAGCCCGTCGTCATTTCAATGACGCCGCTCTTCACCGCTTCCTAACCCGAGTGCCGGAAGATGGTAGGGAATTGGAAGAGCGCAATGCAGGAATTCCTCATCCCGGCAAAACCCGACCTTCAGGCGGCGCGCGAGGCCTGGCTGAAGATGCTGGCGCGAGAACGCCGGCTGTCGCCCGAAACCGTCGAGGCCTATGAGCGCGACACGCGCCAGTTCCTGCATTTCCTCACCGGCCATTGCGGCGGCTCGCCCGGCATTTCCGACATCGCCGATCTGCGCCCCGCCGATCTGCGCGGCTTTCTCGCTGCTCGCCGTGCCGGAGGCGCCGGCCCGCGTACGCTCGGGCGGGGGCTGGCCGGCATCCGCTCGCTGCTGCGTTTCCTGGAACGGCGCGGCCTCGCCAATGCGGCGGGTGCGGCGGCCTTGCGGGCGCCGCGGCAGCCGAAATCACTGCCCAAGCCGCTGACGGCAAGCGATGCAAAACACGTCGTCTCGGTGGAAGGCCAGGTGGCGGAGGAGCCGTGGATCGCCGCCCGCAACGCTGCCGTGCTGACATTGCTTTACGGTTCGGGCCTGCGCATTTCCGAGGCGCTCGGCCTGTCGAGCGCCGATCTGTCCTCGCCTGGTGATACCGTGCTGCGCGTCACCGGCAAGGGTGGCAAGACCCGGCTGGTGCCGGTTCTGCCGGTGGCGCTGCGGGCGATTGCTGAATACCGCCGCCTCTGCCCCTGGTATCTCGATCCCAAGGGCCTGCTGTTTCGCGGTGCCCGCGGCGGCCCGCTCAACCCGGCGATCGTCCAGCGCGACATGGCCAAGCTGCGCTCGGCGCTCAACCTGCCCGACACGGCGACGCCGCATGCGCTGCGCCATTCCTTCGCCACGCATCTGCTAGGGCGCGGCGGCGACCTGCGCACCATCCAGGAGTTGCTCGGCCACGCCAGCCTGTCGACAACCCAGATATACACCGGCGTCGACACCGCCAGGCTGCTCGAGATTTACGAAGCAGCTCATCCTCGTGCGTGATCGATGCATGTGTCGGTGGCCATCTCGCAACAATTTTGATGCGCCGGTTAACCGTTTTGCCGCTTTTTGCGCCTAGAACCGCAGCATGAAACGCCTCATCGCCATCGCCGACCGCGCGACCCATGTGTCGCTGAAGCTGCTCGTCGCGCTGAACGCCCTGTTTTTCCTCTCTTTCCTCATCGTCGCGCTGCTCGCGGCGGGCAAGGCACGCGCCGAGACTTCGGCCTGCACCGGTAGCGATATGCTGAGCGCGCTGCAAAAGGACGACCCGGCTGCCTACCGCAAGATCGAGGCGGAGGCGGCAGCGACGCCGAACGGCAAGGGCCTGCTGTGGAAGCTCGAAAAATCGGGCGAAAAACCGTCCTTCCTGTTCGGCACCATGCACGTTACCGACCCGCGCGTCACCACGCTGCCACCCGCCGCACAGAAGGCATTCGATGCGGCTGGCACCGTCATCATCGAGACCACCGAAGTGCTCGACAAGCAGAAGATGATGGCAGCAATGCTGAAAGAGCCGGATCTGATGATGTTCACCGACAAGACGACGCTTTCGTCGCTGCTGTCGCCGGAGGATGCGGCGGTGGTCAACAAGGCGCTCGATGCGCGTGGCATCCCGCCAGCGACCGTCGCCAAGATGAAACCTTGGTTGCTGTCGGCGATGGTGGCGCTACCTGCATGCGAAGTCGCCCGCCAGGCTGGCGGTGCGCCAGTGCTCGACGTCAAGCTTGCCAAGGACGCCGAGGCTTCGGGCAAATCGGTCGAGGGGCTGGAGACAATCGCCGACCAGCTGCGCGCCATGGCTTCGCTGCCGATCGCCTTTCACCTGAAGGGACTGGTCGATACGCTGAAGCTTGGCGACAAGGTGAACGACGTCAACGAAACCATGATCGTGCTTTACCGGCGTGGCGACACTGGCATGTATGTACCGCTGTTTCGGGCTATCGTCCCCGAACAGGTAGACGACCAATCGGGTTACGCCGAATTCGAGCAGACCATGATCACCAGCCGCAACAAGGTGATGGTCGATCGTGCAGCGCCGATCCTCGCCCACGGCAATGTCTTCATGGCGGTCGGCGCCATGCACCTTCCCGGAGCGCAAGGCTTGGTCGAGGGTTTCCGCAAGACCGGCTATACGGTGACCGCCGTCAACTGAACGACACGGCGGAGTTGCGCACCGAATCATTGCCGAGGCGGGACCAGCCCTTACGCGTGGCGCGACGGCGGACCAGCCGCGCTTCGTACCAAGAAACCGAAAAAGGTTCGGTTTGGCTCGATCGAACCCATTTTGCGGTGGAAATGCATGCCTGCGAGCGATTCCGGATCAGAATTGCCCTGTTTTCGGCGTTTTCAACGCCTAATGTGAAACCGATTCAACGATTGTACGTTGATGGCTATTACTTGATGTTTTTCATCCACGGAGGACACTTTTATGGCGAACACACCCAATCCGAACGACCCATTCACCTCGCCGGGCTCCGCACGGCCAAGCGGCGGCGGCAGCGGCTGGCTGATTGCCCTGGTCGTCGTTATCCTGGCAATTGTCGCCTATTATGTTTTTGGAAGACGTAGCGAGGCACCTGCGCCTGCCGAACCGCCCGCAGCCAGCACACCAGCTCCGGCCCCAGCGCCGGCCGAGCCGATGAAACCAGCCGAACCGGCTCCTGCGCCAGCTCCGGCAACACCCGCTCCGGCTCCGGCCCCGGCAACACCGGCTCCGGCTCCGGCCCCTGCGCCAGCCCCGGCACCAGCACCAGCGCCGGCACCGGCTCAGTAATCAGACTGCTGATTTAATATATGAACGGTCCGCTGAAAGGCGGGCCGTTTTTTTGGGGAGCAGCCGTCGATGCTCTGAGCTGCGATTAGCCATGGGCCAACTTCATCTTCGTCATCCAGCGCGGAGCAGGAGCGAAGCGACATCGCGGAGACCCTGGAATCCATCTGCGGTTGAGAATGGAAGCCGTCTGTGGTGATCCTTCGCGCCCCTCTCTGTCCTGCCGGACATCTCCCCACTTGGGGCCACTTGGGGGAGATTGGCTATTTCGCCAATCGCCACCGTCGCCTGCGATTCAACCGCTCAGATATGGATCGGCTTGAAGAACGTCGCCAATGCCGCCTCCTTTACCGCTTCCGACATTGTCGGATGGGCGTGACAGGTGCGGGCTAGGTCTTCCGACGAGCCGCCAAATTCCATCAGCACGGCCGCCTCGTGGATCATCTCGCCGGCGCCGAAGCCGACGATGTGGACGCCGAGTACACGGTCGCTGGCCTTGTCGGCCAGGATTTTCACAAAGCCGTCGGTGTGCAGCATGGCGCGCGCGCGGCCATTGGCGCTGAACGGGAATTTTCCGGCCTTGTAGTCGATGCCGGCCTTCTTCAATTCTTCTTCGGTCTTGCCGATCGTGGCGATTTCCGGCGTGGTGTAGACGACGCTCGGAATCACGTCATAGTTCACATGACCGGCCTGGCCGGCGATGGTCTCGGCCACCGCCACGCCCTCGTCTTCGGCCTTGTGGGCAAGCATCGGCCCGGCGATGACATCGCCGATGGCGTAGATGCCGGGCACGTTGGTCCTGAGATGGCCGTCGGTCTTGACCCGGCCGCGCTCGTCGACGTCGACGCCGGCCTCCTTCAGCCCGAGAGCGTCCGAATAGGCCCGTCGTCCCGTCGCAATCAGCACCGCGTCCGCCTCGATCGTCTCGGCCGCACCGCCCTTGACCGGCTCGAAGGTAACCGTCGCCCCCTTCTTGGCCTTGGCGACGCCGGTCACCTTGGCGCCCAGCCTGAATTCAAAGCCCTGCTTCGACAGCAGGCGCTGGAACTGCTTGGAGACCTCGCCATCCATGCCGCCCAGGATGGTATCGAGGAACTCGACCACGGTGACCTTGGCGCCGAGCCGCGCCCATACCGAGCCGAGCTCCAGACCGATGACACCACCGCCGACCACCACCAGATGGCCCGGCACCTTGTCCAGCGACAGCGCGCCGGTCGACGAGACGATCACCTTCTCATCGAAATCGACCTCGACGCCGGGAATGCCGGCGACGTCGGAGCCGGTGGCGATGACGATGTTCTTGGTCTCGATCTCCTCGACCTTGCCGTCATCGGAGGTCACCGACACCTTGCCGGCCGCAACCACCTTGCCGGTGCCACGAAAACTGTCGATCTTGTTCTTCTTGAACAGGAAGGCGACGCCATTGACGTTGGCCGTCACCGTCGCATCCTTGTGTGCCATCATCTTCCCAAGGTTGAGCTTGGGCGCGCCGATCTCGACGCCGAGCGCCTCGAAGGAATGGCCGGCCTCGGCAAACATCTCGGACGCATGCAGCAGCGCCTTTGACGGGATGCAGCCGATGTTGAGGCAGGTGCCGCCGAAGGTCGGGTTCTTTTCGACCACCGCCGTCTTCAGACCGAGCTGCGCCGCCTTGACGGCGCAGACATAGCCGCCTGGTCCCGATCCGATGATAACGACGTCATAGGCCATGATACTGTCCCCTTTTGCTTTAGCGGCCGCCGCCGATTTCCAGATTGGCGCCGGTTGTGTAGGACGCCTCGTCCGACAGCAGCCAGAGAATTGCGGCTGCGACTTCCTCGGCGGTGCCGACGCGCTGCATAGGCACCACCTTGCGCATTCTCTCGGCCCGATCCGGCTGACCGCCGGAGGCATGAATTTCGGTGTCGATGATGCCCGGGCTGACCGCGTTGACACGAATGCCTTCGCCGGCCACTTCGCGGGCAAGCCCGACGGTGAAGGAATCGACCGCGCCCTTGGAGGCGGCGTAGTCGACATATTGACCCGGCCCGCCAAGCCTTGCCGCGATCGAAGAAACATTGGCGATGGCACCGCCCTTGCCGCCATGCCTGGTCGACATCCGCTTCACCGCCTCGCGGGCGCAAAGCATCGGCGCGATCACATTGATGCGCATCATGCGCTCCAGCCTCGCAGCGCTCAGCTCGTCGACGCGCGCGCTCTGGTCGACCACGCCGGCATTGTTGACGAGCGCGTCGAGCCGACCGAAACGGGCATCGACAGCCTCGAACATGGCCAACACGTCCGTCTCGCTGCCGACATCGCCCTTGACCGCAAAGGCTTCTCCGCCAGCAGCCTCGATGTCGGCGACCACCGTTTCGGCGGCTTTTGCATTCGACATGTAATTGACCGCAATACGATAGCCGGCCCTGGCGGCAAGCCTGCATGTAGCGGCGCCGATGCCGCGGCTGCCGCCGGTCACCAGCAGGATCTTTCCGCTCGCGCTCATTCCTGACATCCTTTCAGGGCAAAGACGTCCCAGGGCACCTTGGAAAAGCCGTTGGCGCCGTAGGCCGCCGACATCTGCAACGACGCTCCCAGATCGGGCAGGATCAGCTTCTTCGGCGCATCCTTTCCTTCGCCCGGCAGCAACGCGATATTGCCCTGGTCGTCGGCAGTGTAGATGACGCCCTCCCACACGGTGCAGGCGGCGAGCTCGTCGCCGGTGACGTCGCCGGCCGGGCATTTGTACATCAGCGAGCCATGCGGCCGCGCCGCGCTCTCGGTCCACATGACGATGCCGTCGAGCACGACGCCCTTGTCGAGCACCATCTTGAAGCTGTTGGTGACGGCGGCCGACTCGCCGGTCGGCCTGAAATCGATCTCGGCGGCGTTTTCAGGATCGCCATAGACGGCGAGCTCGAGCGGGCAGGCGGCGTGCGCGACCGCCGGGATCATCGCCGCGCCGACCGCTATCGATGCGGTCGACAGGCTTTCGGACAAGAAAGAACGGATCGTCACTGCTATCCGCCTTGAACAGCTTGATCGAGGATGAAGACCGTCGAAAGAAAATAGTCTATCTCAAACGCTACGTTTTCATTCCTGTCGACCGGAACCGCGTTCACCTCGTATTTGAGGGTCAAGATGCGAGAACTCTCCGCCAGCTCAATATAGACGTCGCGCTCACGACCGCCGCCGATTGCCCACTTGAACTCGCTCTTGTTCAGGAACTGCAGTGCCTTGGGCAAGGTATGTATGGCAATCGGTTTTGTGCCTGCAAAAGTCACGGGATGCCGGCCCACATCGACGTTAAGATGGCCGTACCAAGTCGCCATCGTTCCACCCGATTCCAGTCTTCCGAAGACAGGCTCGACACTAATCGACCTCAGACGAAAATCGGGACTGAAGAAGAACTCGCAATTGGCACCATAGATGCACCACGCCGATCCGGCGTCCCCGTGGCGATAATGATTGTCCGCCCGCAGATCCTCCGGATCTATCAAGCTGCGAACCGTCTCGCGGTCGCTCTTGCCGAGCTCGATTGGGCCAGCACGGCCTGTCGACAATAGTTCGAACAGATCTATCGGGTCGATCGGCTCAGCCACCGGAGCCCCCTAGAGGTCGAGCACCAGCCGCTCGGGATCCTCCAGGCTTTCCTTGACCCGGACCAGGAAAGTCACCGCTTCCTTGCCGTCGACGATGCGGTGGTCGTAGGACAGCGCCAGATACATCATCGGCCGGATCACGATCTGGCCGCCGACCACCACCGGCCGCTCCTGGATCTTGTGCATGCCCAAAATGCCCGACTGCGGCGCATTGAGGATCGGCGTCGACATCAGCGACCCGTAAACGCCACCGTTGGAAATCGTGAACGTGCCGCCTTGCATATCGGCGACGGAGAGCTTGCCGTCGCGCGCCGCAAGCCCCAGCCTGCCGATGTCCTTCTCGATTTCGGCGATGGACATCTGGTCGGCATTGCGCACAACCGGCACGACAAGGCCTTTCTCTGTACCGACGGCAACGCCGATATGAGCGTAGTTCTTGAAGATGATGTCGGTGCCGTCGATCTCGGCATTGACCGACGGGATCTCCTTCAGCGCATGGGTGACGGCCTTGGTGAAGAAGCCCATGAAGCCGAGCTTCACGCCGTGCTTCTTCTCGAACACGTCCTTGTATTTGCCCCTCAGCGCCATCACCGCGCTCATGTCGACCTCGTTGAAGGTGGTCAGCATGGCGGCGGTCGATTGCGCTTCCTTGAGGCGGCGCGCGATCGTCTGGCGCAGCTTGGTCATGCGCACGCGCTCCTCGCGCGACGCATCGTCGGCCGGGGACGGCGCGCGCGCGGCAACGGGTGCCGGTACAGGCGCTGCCTTCGGCATTTCGGCCGGCTGCGACGGCGCGCCCCTGGCGATAAGGTCGAGCACGTCGCCTTTCAGCACCTGGCCGCGCTTGCCCGAGCCCGACACCTGGTCGACCGCGAGATTGTGCTCGGCCAGCAGCTTTGCCGCCGACGGCGCCGGCGGCATTGTGCGCGTCTCGATCGCGCCGGCGTCGCCGGCGATCTTGGCCGTCTCGGCAGCGGCCTGCTTGACGCTCGAGGCTGCGGTGGGAGCCGAAGCCTGCGATACCGCATCCTGTTTGTCCGCCGGAGCGGCGGCGGCATTGGCTGCCGCGCCGGCGCCCGCCGAAATCGTGCCGAGCAGTGCGCCGACGCCGACCGTCTCGCCTTCCTTGACGGCGATCTCGGCGAGCGTGCCCGCGGCGGCGGCCGGCACTTCCACCGTCACCTTGTCGGTTTCGAGCTCAACCAGCGGCTCATCGGCGGCGATCGCGTCGCCGACCTTCTTGAACCATTTGCCGATGGTCGCCTCGGTGACGGATTCACCAAGTGTCGGGACGCGGATTTCGGTTGCCATTGTGCCTGTCCGTTTCTTTCGGTTCTGTTCTATTCACCAAGCGCGTCGTCGAGCAAGGCGGCAAGCTGGGCGAGATGCTTCGACATCAATCCGGTCGCCGGCGAGGCGGCGGCTGGCCGGCCTGTATAGCGCACCCGCTGATGCTTGGCGTCGATATGCGCCAGCACCCATTCGAGATACGGGTCGATGAACGACCATGCGCCCATGTTCTTGGGCTCCTCCTGGCACCACACCATCTCGGCATTGCGAAAGCGCGACAGTTCGGTGATCAGCGCCTTGGCCGGGAACGGATAGAGCTGCTCGACGCGCAGCAAATAGATGTCGTTGATGCCGCGCTTCTCGCGCTCTTCGTAGAGGTCGTAATAGACCTTGCCCGAACAGAGCACGACACGGCGGATTTTCGAATCCTTGGTGAGCTTGATGGCCTGGCCTGACAGCAGCTGGGCATCGTCCCACAACAGCCGGTGAAAGGCGCTTTCGCCCGACATTTCCGGCAGCGTCGATACCGCCCGCTTGTGGCGCAGCAGCGACTTCGGCGTCATCAGGATCAGCGGCTTACGGAAGTCCCGCTTCAATTGCCGGCGCAAGATGTGGAAGTAATTGGCCGGCGTCGTGACGTTGGCGACCTGCATATTGTCTTCGGCGCAAAGCTGCAGGAAGCGCTCGAGCCGGGCCGACGAGTGCTCCGGCCCCTGGCCTTCATAGCCATGCGGCAGCAGGCAGACGAGGCCCGACATTCTGAGCCATTTGCGCTCGCCCGACGAGATGAACTGGTCGAACACCACCTGGGCGCCGTTGGCGAAGTCGCCGAACTGCGCTTCCCACAGCGTCAGCGCCTTCGGCTCGGCCAGCGAGTAGCCATATTCAAAGCCGAGCACGGCCTCTTCCGACAGCATCGAGTTGATGACCTCGAAGCCGGCCTGCGCCGCCGACAGATTGTTGAGCGGAATGTAGCGTGTCTCGTCGCGCTGGTCGTAGAGCACGGAATGGCGCTGCGAGAAGGTGCCGCGCTCCGAATCCTGTCCGGACAGCCGGATCGGATTGCCGTCGAGCAGGATGGCGCCGAAGGCCAGCGCCTCGGCCGTCGACCAGTCGATGCCTTCGCCGGACTCGATCGCCTGGCGGCGGTTGTCGAGGAAGCGGATGATCGTCCTGTGCGCCTCGAAATCCTTCGGCACCTCGGTCAGTTTCTTGCCGATCTCCTTCAGCATCTTGACCGGCACGGCGGTCTTGCCGCGCCGCTGTTCGTCCTGGTTGTCGGCCGAGCGCAGGCCGGACCACGCGCCGTCCAGCCAGTCCGCCTTGTTCGGCTTGTAATGCTGGCCCACCTCGAATTCCTGCTCGAGATGCGCCCGCCAATCGGCCTTCATCTTTTCGAACTCGGCCTGGGTGATGTGGCCTTCGGAAATCAGCCGGTCGGCATAGATCTGCACCGTCGTCTTCTGGTTGCGGATCTTGCGATACATGATCGGTTGGGTGAAGGCGGGCTCGTCGCCCTCATTGTGGCCGAAGCGGCGGTAGCAGAACATGTCCACCACGACAGGCTTGTGGAACTTCATGCGGAATTCGATCGCCACCTTGGTGGCATGGACCACGGCTTCCGGATCGTCGCCATTGACGTGGAAGATCGGCGCCTCGATCATCTTGGCCACGTCGGACGGATAGGGCGACGAGCGCGAGAAGCGCGGGTTGGTGGTGAAGCCGATCTGGTTGTTGATGATGAAATGCAGCGTGCCGGCGACGCGGTGGCCGCGCAGGCCCGACAGGCCGAGGATTTCGGCAATCACGCCCTGACCGGCAAAGGCGGCGTCGCCATGCAACAGCAGCGGCAGCACCTTGGCGCGCTCTTCCAGCGGCACGATCTCCTCGCGGCTGCGGCCGAACAGATAGTCCTGCTTGGCGCGCGCCTTGCCCATCACCACCGGGTCGACGATTTCCAGATGCGAGGGATTGGCGGTCAGCGACAGATGCACCTTGTTGCCGTCGAACTCGCGATCCGACGAGGCACCGAGATGGTACTTCACATCGCCCGAGCCCTCGACCTCGTCGGGCGCAGCCGAGCCGCCCTTGAACTCATGGAAAATGGCGCGGTGCGGCTTGGCCATCACCTGCGACAGCACGTTCAGCCGGCCGCGATGCGCCATGCCGAGCACGATCTCCTTCATGCCGAGCTGGCCGCCGCGCTTGATGATCTGCTCCAGCGCCGGGATCAGCGACTCGCCGCCATCGAGGCCGAAGCGCTTGGTGCCCTTGTACTTGACATCGATGAATTGCTCGAAGCCTTCCGCCTCGACAAGCTTCTGCAGGATCGCCTTCTTGCCGGCGGCGGTGAAGGAGATCTCCTTGTCGGTGCCCTCGATGCGCGCCTGGATCCAGGCCTTCTCCTCGGGATCGGAAATATGCATGAATTCGACGCCGAGCGTCGAGCAATAGGTCCGGGTCAGGATATCGAGCATCTGCCGGATGGTGCCGAATTCCAGCCCGAGCACATTGTCGAGGAAGATCGGCCGGTCGTAATCGGCTTCGGTGAAGCCGTAATTCTCCGGCGACAGCTCGTTATAATCCTCGAGCGGCTTGGCAATGCCCAGCGGATCGAGATTGGCGTGCAAATGGCCGCGCATGCGGAAGGCGCGGATCATCATGATGGCGCGGACGGAATCGCGCGTCGCCTGATGCACGTCGGCGTCGGAAAGCGCTGCGCCGTTGCCGACCGCCCTGTCCTTGACCTTCTTTTCGATGTGCTTTTCGACCAGGCCCCAATTGCCGTCCAGCGCCGAGACCAGCTCGCCATTGGCCTGCATCGGCCAGGAGGGCTTGGCCCAAGAGGCGCCCTTGGCGTTCCTGCGCACGTCGCCGGCGTCATCCTTCAGCGCCGCGAAGAAGTCCTGCCATTCGGGATCGACCGACGCGGGATCGTCCTCATAGGCGGCATAGAGCGCGTCGATATAATCGGCATTGCCGCCATAGAGGAAAGAGGTAAGCGAAAACTGGTCGTTGGCCTGATCTTGTCTTGCCATGTCACTGTCGAAGCCTTTGCTTCGTCTCCTTTGTTGGAGGGGAGTAAGGGAATAGGGGAGTAAGGGAGTAGGGCAATGCCCTCGTCTTGTTCCCTACTCCCCTATTCCCGTACTCCCTTACTCCCCTAACCCTTGATCGCCTCGACCAGCGTCGTGCCGAGCCGGGCCGGCGATGGCGAAACCTTGATGCCGGCCGATTCCATCGCCGCGATCTTGTCTTCCGCGCCGCCCTTGCCGCCGGAGATGACCGCGCCCGCATGGCCCATAGTGCGGCCCGCCGGTGCGGTGCGCCCGGCGATGAAGCCGGCCATCGGCTTGCTGCGGCCGCGCTTTGCCTCGTCCTTGAGGAATTGCGCGGCGTCTTCCTCGGCCGAACCGCCGATTTCACCGATCATGATGATCGACTTGGTCTCGTCGTCGGCGAGGAACATCTCCAGCACATCGATGAACTCCGTGCCTTTGACCGGGTCGCCGCCGATGCCGACAGCGGTGGTCTGGCCGAGGCCGACATTCGTGGTCTGGAACACCGCCTCATAGGTAAGCGTTCCCGAGCGGGAAACAACGCCGACCGAGCCCTTGCGGAAGATGCTGCCGGGCATGATGCCTATCTTGCATTCGTCGGGGGTCAGCACGCCGGGGCAGTTCGGCCCGATCAGCCGCGACGTCGAACGGTCGAGCCTCGCCTTGACCTTGATCATGTCCATCACCGGTATGCCCTCGGTGATGCAGACGATCAGCGGGATCTCGGCCTCGATCGCTTCCAGGATCGCTTCGGCAGCACCCGCCGGCGGCACGTAGACGACCGAAGCGTTGGCGCCGGTCCTGGCCTTGCCTTCGGCTACGGTGGCGAAGATCGGAAGCGCCTCGCCTTTGGCGCCGGTCCAGGTTTCGCCGCCCTTCTTGGGGTGGATGCCGCCGACCATCTTTGTGCCGTGATAGGCGAGCGCCTGTTCGGTATGGAACGTGCCGGTCTTGCCGGTCAGGCCCTGCACCAGCACCTTGGTGTTCTTGTCGACGAGAATGGACATCGGAGCCCTTTTCTAAAAACCGTTGATCGAGGAAGGCGAGACGCGCCGATAGACGCCGCTCACCATGTCTTGCCAGCCATCGCCGCCGGCAGGTTTGAAATGCAGTCGCATGCGGAAGGCATCGGCATTGTCGAAAATATAAGTCACACGCGCGGAGCCGCGCTGCGACGACCGCTCCAGAGCCAGCTCCGTGCCGTTCCAGCTGCCTTTGGCCGGCGACATCGGCACGAAACCCATCGAATCGAACTGGTGCATGGTGACGATTTTGTTTTGCTGGTCGAAGCCGAACACGCTGTACGCGCCGAACGAAACCGTGCCGTCGCGGCGCTGGCGATAGCGCTGCACTACGAACAGGCCGCCGAACTGTGCCTCTGCCAGTATTTCCGAACTCGCTGTTCCGCCATCGGCCCATTTCGTGGCCGACACCTCTTCCTCGCCGCGCCACGCTCCGACCAGCGCCCGCAGGCGCTGGTGATCGGCCGAGAGTGAGGAGAAGGGCGCAGCGTTCATGGTCAGAGCCGCTTGAGATCGGCGACGGTGAGGTCGCTCTTAGCGTTGCCGGTGTTGAGCGTCGTCGCCGGCTCGAACATCAGCACGACAGGCTCCTCGCTCAGTGAGCGCGGACGGTGCTCGACGGCGCGCGGCACAACGATGAACTCGCCGCTGCCAAGCTCAACCGTGCCGTCGCGGAAATCGATGGCGATGCGGCCGCGCAGCACCAGGAATGCTTCGTCTTCATTGTCATGCGCGTGCCAGTCGAAGACATCGCCGAACTTGGCGATCTTGACCTGGCTGTCGTTCACGTCGCCGGCGATATGCGGATCGAAGACCTTCTTGATCTTCTGATCCGCCGCCTCGACGAGGTTTATCTTGTGCGGAGGCATCGCCTATCGACCTCTGACTCGCTCTGTTCTCACTGGATAATCCGAAACAGCAACAGGAGGCCCACCAAGAAGAGCATGACGCTCACGCCAAGATGCACCCCAAGGTCAAGCGATCTTGGAAGAACAATTCTGAACGAGGTGTGGCGGCGCATCTTTTCCGACATCTTTCTCCGCTCGGGAAAGGCCCACAGTCCGCCGATACCCATGGCAATCATAAATATTGACCATATTGGATGGGCAAACGGAGCGTTTTCCAAATGCTCAGCCCTTCACAGCCGCGACAATCTTCTTGGCTGCGTCATCGAGGTCATCGGCCGACACCACGTTCAGCCCGCTGTCGTTGATGATCTTCTTGCCGAGCTCGGCATTGGTGCCTTCCAGCCGCACCACCAGCGGCACTTGCAGGCCGACCTCCTTGACCGCGGCGATGACGCCCTCGGCGATGATGTCGCACTTCATGATGCCGCCGAAGATGTTGATCAGGATGCCTTTGACCGCCGGATCCTTGGTGATGATCTTGAACGCCGCCGTCACCTTTTCTTTCGACGCGCCGCCGCCGACATCGAGGAAGTTGGCCGGCTCGGCGCCATAGAGCTTGATGATGTCCATCGTTGCCATGGCAAGGCCGGCGCCGTTGACCATGCAGCCGATATTGCCGTCGAGCGCGACATAGGCGAGGTCGTATTTCGACGCCTCGATCTCCTTCTCGTCCTCTTCGGTGGTGTCGCGCAATTCGAGCACGTCGGGGTGGCGGAACAGCGCATTGTTGTCGAACGACACTTTGGCGTCGAGCACGCGCAGCCGGCCGTTCTTCATGACGATCAAAGGGTTGACCTCGAGCAGGCTCATGTCCTTCTCGACAAACGCCTTGTAGAGGATCGGAAACAGGGTCGCGCCATCCCTGGCGGCGTCGCCGTCGAGCTTCAGCGCCGCGTTGAGTTTCTTCACATCGTCGGCCGTCACGCCCTTTTCCGGGTCGATGGCGACGGTAATGATCTTTTCCGGCGTGTCGTGGGCGACCGCCTCGATGTCCATGCCGCCCTCGGTCGAGACGACGAAGGCGACGCGCCCGACCGAGCGGTCGACCAGGATCGACAGATAGAGCTCGCGGTCGATGTCGGCGCCGTCCTCGACGTAGAGCCGGTTGACCTGCTTGCCGGCCGGGCCGGTCTGCTTGGTGACCAGCGTATGGCCGAGCATCTCCTCGGCGTTGGCGACGACCTCGGCCACCGACTTCGCCAGCCTGACGCCGCCCTTGGCATCGGGCCCGAGCTCCCTAAACTTGCCCTTGCCGCGGCCGCCGGCATGGATCTGGCTCTTGACCACATAGAGTGGGCCGGGCAGCGCCTTGGCGGCAGCTTCCGCCTCGCTCGCCTTGAACACCGGCACGCCCTCGGCCACGGGTGCGCCAAAGCCTTTCAGCAGCGCCTTGCCCTGATACTCATGGATGTTCATGCGCTATGTCTCCAGCTTGCTTGGCGGGCTTGGTTACCGGCTTACTTGGCCGCGAGATGCGGAGCGATCTTGACGCAGGCGTCGCACAGGCCCTGCACCGCCGCGACCGAATTGTCGAACATCTTCTGCTCGCTCTTCGCGAGCTCGATCTCGATGATCCGCTCGACGCCGCCGGCGCCGATTACCACGGGAACGCCGACATAGGTGTTCTTGACGCCATATTGGCCGGAGAGGTACGCCGCACAGGGCAGCACCCGCTTCTTGTCCTTGAGATAGGCTTCGGCCATGGCGATGGCCGAGGCGGCCGGCGCATAAAAGGCAGAGCCGGTCTTGAGCAGGCCGACGATCTCGGCGCCGCCGTCGCGGGTGCGCTGCACGATCTGGTCGAGCCGCTCTTTCGAGGTCCAGCCCATCTTGATGAGGTCGGGCAGCGGGATGCCGGCAACCGTCGAATAGCGGATCATCGGCACCATGGAATCGCCATGGCCGCCGAGCACGAAGGCGGTGACGTCCTCGACCGAGACCTTGAATTCCTCGGCCAGGAAATAACGAAAGCGCGAACTGTCGAGCACGCCGGCCATGCCGACGACATGGCTCTTGGGCAGGCCGGAAAACTTCTGCAGCGCCCAGACCATGGCGTCGAGCGGATTGGTGATGCAGATGACGAAGGCTTTCGGCGCGTATTTCTTGAGGCCGGCGCCGACCTGCTCCATCACCTTCAGATTGATGCCTAGAAGATCGTCGCGGCTCATGCCGGGCTTACGCGGCACGCCGGCGGTGACGATGCAGACATCGGCGCCCTCGATGCCGGCATAGTCGTTGACGCCGGTCAGCCTCGAGTCGAACCCATCGACCGGCGACGACTGCGCGATGTCCAGTCCCTTGCCTTGGGGGATGCCTTCGGCGATATCGAACAGCACGACGTCGCCGAGATCCTTGAGGCCGACCATGTGGGCGAGGGTGCCGCCGATCATGCCCGAGCCGATGAGCGCTATCTTGTTGCGTGCCATGTCAGGATGTTTTCCCTTTGACTATGACGGCGCCCAAATCCTTGACGATTTGATGACGGCGTCGGAGGAAGAGGCCGGAATGCTGCGGAACCGCGAAATTCGCCGCACGCAATAGCCCCGGCCGCACAAAAATTCAAACGATTATTTTGGAGTGAGTAATTTCAATCGGTTAGAAACAATGGGACTTACGTAAACGTCAAAATTCTGAAGCCGACTAGAGGAATTCTACACAATGGCACTGGAAATCAGAAGGCTGTTTCCTGGCGATGACGCCCTTGTGATGCGGGTTGCCGACGAAGTCTTCGACGAGCCGGTCAGGCCGGATCGGCTCTCCGCCTATCTCGCGGAGCCCGGTCATTTCATGGTCGTGGCCCTCGCCGACGGCATCGTCGTTGGCCAATGCGCAGCCGTCATCCACCGCCACCCGGACAAGGTGAGCGAACTCTACGTAGACGAGGTCGGCGTGGCGCCGGCCTTTCAACGCCAGGGCATTGCGACGAGGATGCTCGGCGCCATGTTCGCACTCGGTCGCGAGCATTGTGAGGAGGCGTGGGTCGGCACCGAGCCGGACAATGTTGCTGCTCGCGCACTTTACGAGTCGCGAAAAGAGCCGCATGGGCCGGCGGAGGGGTTCGTCATGTATGTTTATCGATTATAGGCGCCGGCGGCAGCGCCCCCTTCGGTACTATCCCTCACGCCTGTGCCTGCCGTGCCTCCGTCGATGATCCCTGCGCCCTCTGCCTCTTCGCCCAGTCCTCCAGCCAGTCGTGGCTCTGCATCTCGATCAGCCGCGATGCGGTGCGCTCGAACTCGAAGACTTCGTTGCCGCGCTTGGCCGTATAGAGCTGCGCCGGCGGTGCCGCGGCGCTCATCACCAGCCGTACATGATGATCGTAGAGCGTATCGACCAGCAGGATGAAGCGCTTGGCTTCGTTGCGCTTGCCTTCGCCGAGCACCGGCACATGGTCGATGAAGATGGTCGAGAAGCGGGCGGCAATGGCAAGATAGTCGCGGGCGCCGAGCGGCCTCTCGCAGAGATCGGCGAAGGAAAACCGCGCAGCCTCCCCTGCAGCCCGCGGCACCATGACGTGCCGGCCCTTCACCGTCAGCATCGTCTCGGCCGTCGGCCTGCCATGTGTCATCACCGCCCACGCGTCGTCGAGCGCATGGTCGGCGGCGGCATCGGCCGGGGTGACGTAGACCGGCATGCGGCTGAGCTTGTCGAGGCGGTAATCCTTGTCGGCGTCAAGCGCCAGCACCTGCGCGTGGCGCTCCAGGATAGCGACAAACGGCAAAAACAACTGACGGTTCAGGCCGTCGCGGTAGAGATCCTGCGGCGCAACATTGGAAGTGGCAACCAGCACCACGCCATTGGCAAACAACGCCGAAAACAACCTTGACAGGATCATCGCATCGGCGATGTCGGTGACGGAGAACTCGTCGAAGCATAGCACCCAGGCTTCCTCGGCCAGCGCGCGCGCCACCGGCGGGATCGGATCGTCCTCCTTGGCCGTGCCGTTCTTGCGAGCCTGTCGGTGCTTCTGGATGCGGTCCTGCACGTCGGCCATGAAGTCGTTGAAATGCACCCGGCGCTTGCGCCGCACCGGCAGCAGCTCGAAAAACATGTCCATCAGCATGGTCTTGCCGCGGCCGACGCCGCCATGGATATAAAGGCCCTTGACCGCCTCGTGCACCTCGCGCTTGCGGGCGAACAACCACCCCAGCGCGCTTGATTTCTGCGCCAGCCGCTTTGCCGATATCTCTTCGATCAGCCGGTCGAGCGCAGCGGCGATCCGCTCCTGCGCCGGATCGCGCCCGATGGCGCCCGTCTCGACCAGATGGTCACAGCGCTGCTTGACGGTCGCATGGGTCTGGAGGCCGTCACGCAGATGCATTGGTCACGTCGTTCCGGAGCAATTCCAAGAAAAGTGTGCAGCGGTTTTCTGTCCGGAATTGCGTAAAAACAAAAGAGGCAATTCCAGGAAAAGTGTGTAACGGTTTTCCGTCCGGAATTGCGTAACAATGGGGGCCGTTCTCTTACCTTGTAAGCGAGATCGGCAGGCCGTTGGAAGTCTGGCCGTCGAATTTCTCGCCGCCCGAAGAATAGAGCCGTGCCAGCGTGCCGCCATTCTCGTCAAAGAGCGTCAGCTGTTTGCCGGCGACGTTCCACGATTTGATGCCATCGAGCGGCGCCGGGCAATGCAGCGGTCCGGCGCGGTAGCCCGAACCGAATTTGGTCTGCGGCGTCGCCACCTGACAGCTCTGGCCGGACACGCTTGCCTTCCACACGCCGGCGACGCTGGACGCGGTAAGGTCGGCCGCACCGGCAGGCGCCGTCCCGTCCGGCGGCAGCGAGGCGACCTGGGTGTTCTGCGGCGCGGTAGGAAATTTCGACGGATCGGCCGGGCCGGGTGTCGCCGGCGGCGGCAGCTGGTTTGCGGTCACCTTGCCGGCGGGCGCAGCTTCCAGCGGCGCCGGCTGCTGCTCGTCCATCGATGTGAACCGTGAGGTTGAACAGCCGCTCGCAACGAGCGCGGCCAGCGATACGGCCAGCAGGCCGGTTTTCGAAAATTTCATTCTTCAACCTCCGTCGGATCGGGCTGGGGGTGCCGTCCGCGCAATGTCCCCCTCACCAAGATGGAGAAGGTGGCGAAATTTCAACCCGATATGGTTAAAATACGGTTTGCGCCGGTAATGTTGCAAATTTGTCGCAAAATGCACATTGTCTGAAATTGCGTTACGCCTTGGCCGTTTGGCCGACACCTCCGGTTGATTCGATACGGCGCGCTGGCGCCAAATCCCTGGCGTTCACCTCAAATGCTTGTGCGGGCCGGCGCCGGCATTATCTCTTGGCGATCAGCAAACTGCAGGGAGCCGATTTCTTGGCCGCGAGAAAGAGAGCCGCCAACCGCTATTACAGCGGGCCGCCCAGCGATCATTTCGACGGCACCTTGTTCTTCAATCCCGACGGACGGCCGCCGGGTCGCTTTGCCGATCTGTTGAAATGGCAATTGAGCCGCGAGCGCTCGAAATGGCCGGCGGCGGATCCGAGCCCGTTTCCACCGGCAAGACCGGTCGAGCGCATCGATGGTTCTGCGCTGCGCCTCACCATGGTCGGTCATTCCTCGCTGCTCGTCCAGACAGCCGGCCTGAACATCCTGACCGACCCAGTCTGGTCGCGACGCGTCTCGCCGCTCTCCTTCGCCGGTCCGAAACGCGTCAATCCGCCGGGCATCGCGTTTTCGCATTTGCCGCCGATCGACCTCGTGCTGGTCAGCCACAACCATTACGACCATCTCGACCTCGCCACGCTGAAGCGCCTGACGACAAGACACGACCCGCTGCTGCTGACGCCGCTCGGCAACGACACGATCATCGGCGCTGCCGTGCCCCGTATGAGGCTTTCCGCGCATGACTGGGGCGACCGGGTCGATATCGGCGATGGCGTCGCCGTCCATGTCGAGCCGGTGCACCACTGGTCGGCCCGCGGTACTCGCGACCGGCGCATGGCGCTGTGGGCGGGTTTCGTCGTCGAGACGCCCGACGCAAAGATCTATTTCGCCGGCGATACCGGCTTCCACGGTGGCATCAATTACCGGCTGATGGCGCAAAAGCACGGCGGCTTCCGCCTCGCCATCCTGCCGATCGGCGCCTACGAGCCGCGCTGGTTCATGGCGCCACATCACCAGGATCCGGAGGAGGCGGTGCAAGGCATGCTTTTGTGCAACGCCGCCTATGCAGCCGGCTGTCACTGGGGCACGTTCCGGCTCACCAACGAGCCGATCGACGAGCCGCCCAGAAAGCTCGGCGAAGCGCTCGATGCTGCCGGCCTGCCGCGGCAACGTTTTCGCGCCTTGCGGCCGGGCGAAGTCTGGGACGTGCCGGCGGTCTAGCGCGGCGGAACCTAAGGCATCACATAGACGTTTGTAGGTGTTCAAACCTGTCGGCTGCGAGGTGTCTCTCATGATCAGGTGGATCATCATTCTTTTGATTATCGCGGCCGCGGCGAGCCTGCTCGGCATGCCGGCACTGGCCGGAGCCGCCGCCACCGGCGCGCGCATCCTCATCGGCATCGTGCTGATCATCTTCCTGCTGATCGTGCTTGGCGTCTTCGCGGTGACTTGAAAATCACGCCGCGCTGGTAATTTCTGCCGCTATCCGCCATATAGGCGCCAAACCGGCAAGAGACCTTTCGATCGATGGCAAGCGCGGCCCCTTTCGCCAAGATGAACGGCATCGGCAACGAAATCATCGTTGCCGATATGCGTGGCCGTGCCGATCGCGTGGCGCCTGCGGCAGCCGTCGCGCTTAATGCCGATGCGGCGACCAGGTTCGACCAGATCATGGCGATCCACGACCCCAGGACGCCGGGCACCGCCTTTTTCATCGACATCTTGAATTCCGACGGAACCAGGGCGCAAGCCTGCGGCAACGGCATGCGTTGTGTCGTCCAGGCGCTCGCCGCCGAGACCGGCCAGAAGACATTTGCCTTTGAAACAGTCGCCGGCATCCTCAATGCCGAGGAACATGCCGACGGAATGATCTCGGTCGACATGGGCAGGCCGCGCTTTGGCTGGCAGGACATCCCGCTGGCCGAGGAATTCCGCGACACCCGCATGATCGAGCTGCAGATCGGCCCGATCGATGCCCCGGTGCTGCATTCGCCGTCGGTCGTCTCGATGGGCAATCCGCACGCCATCTTCTGGGTCGACCGCGAAGTCTGGTCGTACGAGCTCGAGCGCTTCGGCCCGCTGCTCGAAAACCATCCGATCTTCCCCGAGCGCGCCAACATCACCATCGCGCAGGTGACCTCGCCGGAGACCATGGCCATCCGCACCTGGGAGCGTGGCGCCGGCCTGACCAAGGCCTGCGGCACGGCTGCTTGCGCCGCTGTGGTCGCCGCGTCCCGCACCCGGCGTACCGGCCGCGGCGTCACGCTGATGACGCCCGGCGGCGGCTCGCTGCATGTTTTGTGGCGCGACGACGACCACGTCATCCTCACCGGTGCCGCCGAATGGGAATTTTCCGGCAGCTTCGATCCGTCGACCGGGGCGTGGGCGCGCGACACCGAAAGCGCCGCCTGATGGCTCCTCTTGGCAACAAGGGTATCGAGGTCGTCACCTTCGGCTGCCGGCTGAACACCTATGAATCCGAGGTGATGCGGCGTGAAGCCGAAAGTGCGGGCCTCGGCGGCCTCGAAGGCGGTGCCATCATCTTCAACACCTGCGCCGTCACCGGCGAGGCTGTACGCCAGGCCAAGCAGTCGATCAGAAAAGCCCGCCGTGAGAACCCGGCCGCCCGCATCATCGTCACCGGCTGCGCCGCGCAGACCGGCCCGCAGGATTTCGTCGCCATGGACGAGGTCGATCTCGTCCTCGGCAATGAGGAAAAGCTGAAGGCGCATTCCTATCGCGCGCTGCCGGATTTCGGCATCAACGACACTGAGAAGGCGCGCGTCAACGATATCTTTTCGGTGCGCGAGACGGCCGCCCACATGGTCGACGCCATCGAGGGCCGGGCGCGCGCTTTTGTCCAGGTGCAGAACGGCTGCGACCACCGCTGCACCTTCTGCATCATTCCGTACGGTCGCGGCAATTCGCGCTCGGTGCCGATGGGCGCCGTGGTCGAGCAGATCAAGCGACTCGTCGGCAATGGTTATGCCGAGATCGTGCTGACGGGCGTCGACATGACCAGTTTTGGCGCCGATCTGCCGGGCGCACCGAAGCTCGGCAAATTGGTCAAGACCATCCTGAAGCAGGTGCCAGACGTGAAACGCCTGCGGCTTTCCTCGATCGACTCGATCGAAGCCGACGACGATCTGCTGGACGCCATCGCCACCGAGCCGAGGCTGATGCCGCATCTGCATCTGTCGCTGCAATCGGGTGACGACATGATCCTGAAGCGGATGAAGCGCCGGCACAGCCGCGACCAGTCGATCCGCTTTTGCGAGGATGTGCGCAAACTGCGCCCCGGCATTGTTTTCGGCGCCGACATCATCGCCGGCTTCCCGACCGAGACGGACGCCATGTTCGAAAACTCGCTGGAGATCGTCGAGGAATGCGGCCTGACGCATCTCCACGTCTTCCCGTTTTCGCCGCGCCAGGGCACGCCCGCCGCGCGCATGCCGCAGCTCCGCCGCGTCGTCGTCAAGCAACGCGCGGCACGCCTGCGCGCCGCCGGCGAGGCCGCCTATCGCCGCCATCTTGCCTCGCTCGCTGGAACGCATCAGTCGATCCTGATCGAGCGTGACGGCCTTGGCCGCACCGAAGGGTTTACGCTGGCCGCGGTCTCTGCCGGCGCTCCGGGCGACATTGTCGAGGCTGATATCGCCGGCCATGACGGTATCCGACTGATCGCCGCGCCGCTTGCCGCCCGCGCCGCCTGAGAGCGCAAGACATGGCTGGGTTTTTCAAGAAGATATTTTCGTTCGGCAAGAAGGAAGTCGTCGAGGAGCGGCCAGACGAGGCCGCGCCGCTGCCGCCGATCAAATGGGACGAACTGGAGGCGCTGAAACCGGCCGCCGAGCAGGCCGTCCCGGAGTTTTTGAAACGCGAAGAATCGCGGCCCGAAGTCGAAGCCGTACCTCCACCGCCAGTCGAACCAGAGTTGCCTCCGGCACCGCAACCGGCGCCGGAAGAGCAGAAGCCTGAGCCGCCGCCGACCATTCCACCCGAGCCGGAAACGCCTGCTGAGGAACCGGAGGAGATCCGGGCCGAGCCGCAGCAGCCAGAAATCGTCCCCTCCCAGCCGGAACCTGCACCCGTCGAAGTGCCGGTAGTGCCCACCGAGGCTCCCTCACCAGCGCCAGTGCACGAAGTCCCGCCCGCCGAAATACCGCCCCCGATCCGCCAGCCAGCGCCGGCCGAGACGAAACCGATCTTGACCGAGATCGCGCCCGAACCGGAGGTCGTGCCGGCGCCCCACCCTCCCATCGAGGGGGAGGTAAAGCCCGAGCCGGAAGCCGTTCCGCAACCTGAGCCAAAGCCCGCCCCCGGCAAAGTCACCGTAACCAAGAAGGTCGAGCAGAAAGCCGAGCCGCAGAAGGCGCCCGAACCGGCGCCGAGGCGCTCCTGGTTCCAGCGCATGCGAGACGGGCTTGCCCGCTCTTCCAAGGAGTTGTCGGGCAACATCGCCGGCGTCTTCACCAAGCGGAAGCTTGACGAGGACACGCTGCAGGACCTGGAGGATGTGCTGATCCGCGCCGATCTCGGCATGGAGACGGCTTTGCGCGTTACCGACGCGCTCTCCGCCAGCCGCTACGGCAAGGACGTCTCCGACACCGAAGTCCGCGCCATCATGGCGGCCGAGGTGGAGAAGGTACTAACCCATGTCGCCATGCCGCTAGAACTCGATCTCAGCCACAAGCCGCATGTCATCCTGGTCGTCGGTGTCAACGGAACCGGCAAGACCACAACCATCGGCAAGCTGGCGGCAAAGCTGACCGATGGCGGCCTCTCGGTGATGCTCGCCGCCGGCGACACTTTTCGCGCCGCCGCGATCGAGCAGCTGAAGATCTGGGGCGAGCGTACCAACTCGCCGGTCATTGCCTCGAAGCTCGGCGCCGATGCCGCCGGCCTCGCCTACGATGCATTCGAGCGCGCGAAGGAGGCCGGCTCCGACGTGCTGATCATCGACACCGCCGGGCGGCTGCAGAACAAGACCGAACTGATGGCGGAACTGGAAAAGATCGTCCGGGTGCTGGGCAAGCTCGATCCGGAAGCGCCGCACACCGTGCTGCAGACGGTCGATGCCACCACCGGCCAGAATGCGCTCAACCAGGTCGAGATCTTCCGCAATGTCGCCGGCGTCAACGGCCTGGTAATGACCAAGCTGGACGGCACGGCGCGCGGCGGTATTCTGGTGGCGATCGCGGCAAAGCACAAATTGCCGGTCTATTTCATCGGCGTCGGCGAACAGGTCGACGACCTCGAACCCTTTTCCGCAAGCGAATTCGCCAGGGCGATCGCTGGAGTGGCTTGACGAGCATGATTCCGAAAAGTTGCAGGCTCTTTGGATTGGATCATGCGTAAGAAGGACGCTATGAACCCACCCATCCTCGAAGGCGACCCGTCCGATCCGCGACGCAGGGCGTTGAACCCCGGCCTGAAATTCCTGCTCGAACTCGGGCCTGGCCTGGTGTTCTTTTTCACCACCATCCGCGGCGCGTGGCTTGTCGGGAAGTTTCCGATCCTCGGCCATATCGGCGAGCCTATCCTGATTGCCACAGCGTTCTTTATGGTGGCGACGGCGCTATCGCTCAGCGTTTCGTGGATTTTGACGCGAAGCTGGCCGATCATGCCGTTGGTCTCGGCCATCGTGGTGTTTGTGTTTGGCGCGCTGGCGCTGTGGCTGCAGGACAAGACCTTCGCTTTCATGAAGCCGACAATCATCAACAGCCTGTTCGGCATCACGTTGCTTGGCGGGTTGGCGTTTGGCAGATCGCTGTTGGGCTATGTCTTTGATTCCGCCTTCAATCTCGACGCCGAAGGCTGGCGCAAGCTCACTTTCCGATGGGGACTCTTCTTCCTTTTTCTGGCTGCGCTGAACGAGATCGTGTGGCGCAACTTTTCTGAGGAAGCCTGGCTTTATTTCAAGGTCTGGGGCACGATTCCCATTACCCTTGTCTTCACGTTAAGCCAAATGCCGTTGATCCTGCGCCATTCGCTCGAGGACAAGGCCGGCAAGGAAGAGAAGGCCGGCAAATAGAGCAATTCCAGGAAAGTGTGTAGCGGTTTTCCCGGGAAAGCGCGTAGCGTTTTCCCTAGGGAATTGCATCAGAATAAGGGGAGAGGGCATGGAATTCATCACCACTCGCGACGAGTTGAGGACGATCTACAAGACGCCTCGGCTGACCGACGGCTCGATCCGCAAGGAATTGAAGACATTGGACGGCCACTGCCGTTCATTCATCGGCAAGAGCCCGTTCGTGCTGATCGGCTCGTCCGACGGCGCCGGCAATGCCGATGTGACGCCCAAGGGCGACAGGCCGGGTTTTGTGGCAGTGCTCGACGAGAAGACCATCGCCATCCCCGACCGGCCGGGCAACAACCGGCTCGACACGCTGGAGAACATCCTTCTCAATCGCTCGGTCGGGCTGCTCTTCCTCATTCCCGGCATGAACGAGACGCTGCGTGTCAACGGCGATGCCCGCATCACCGTCGATGCGGCGTTACGCGAGCGGCTGGCGGTCGACGGCAAGGCGCCGCAAAGCGTCGTCGTGGTGACGGTCAAGGCCGCCTATATGCATTGCGCCAAGGCCTTCATGCGCTCCGAACTGTGGAAGCCGGAGAGCTGGTACGACCGCGCGACGCTGCCGACGCTCGGCCAGATCCTGCGCGACCAGCTGGCGCTCGCCGATTCGGCCGAGGCGACCGACCGCTGGCTGGATGAGGAATACAGGGAGACCATGTGGTAGCGTGCCCGGCAACGAATCGCCCAAGCCGGTCTCCATTCCTTTGCTGAACATCCTCGCCATCTCCGGCAGCCTGCGCGCCGCCTCGACCAATTCGGCCCTGGTCGCGGCACTCGCGCAAAACGCGCCGCCGGACTGTCACGTCTTCGTCTACGATGGACTTGGCCGGCTGCCGATCTTCAACCCCGACGACGAAGGCGAGCGGACGCCGCCGCAAGCAGCAGTGCTGATCGATGCGGTCACCGCCGCTGACGGCGTCATCGTCTCCTGCCCGGAATATGCCCACGGTGTGCCAGGCGGCCTGAAGAACGCGCTTGACTGGCTGGTGTCGCGCGATGCCGCCGTTGGCAAGCCAGCCATGCTGGTGCATGCCTCGCCGCGCTCGCTGTTTGCCCGCGCCGCACTGGTCGAGATCATGCGGACAATGTCTTTTGCGCTCCATGAGGAAGCAGCGCTCGAAATAGCGCTGCTCGGCAAGAAGCCGCCGGAGGTGGAGGATATCTTGTCGCAGCCGGAAAACCGGCTGACGATGCGCGATGCCCTATCCGCCTTCGCGGAGTTCATCCGCTCGCGGTGAACGCCGGACCGTGCTTTCGCCATCCCAGGGTCTCCGCGACGGAGTTTCGCTCCTGCTCCGCCCCCGGGATGACGACGCTAGGAGCTGCGGCCAATCTGTGCCGGGAACTATCCCTTGCTCCTCCGCGTCTCGACGTCGGTCCCGCCGACGAACCAGTCGCGTGCAGCGACCTCCTCGAAAACCACCCAGACATCGTTGTTGGTCAGGCCGGTGACGCCGGTGATGGCCGCCGTCACCTGGGCGGCGATCGCGGCCTTTTTGCCGGCCGGGTCGTCGGCAATCACCTCCTTGACCAGGCGGATATTCACGAATGGCATGGTTCCCTCCCTTGCATATGCTTGGCGGCCGCTCAGTAGGTTTTGGCGCCGTTGACCATGAGCCGGACCATGTAGAGCGAGGTCGTGCCGGCGATGTAGAGGCAGTTCAGCTTGTTGCCGCCGAACACGCAATTAGCAACGACTTCCGGTACCTTGACCTTGCCGATCAGCGTCCCGTCTGGATCGTAGCAATGGACCCCGTCGGCGGCACTGGTCCAGATGCGGCCGTCCGCATCCAGCCTGAAACCGTCGAACAGGCCGGCGGTGCAGTCGGCAAAGACCTTTTCGCCTGAGACCGTCTTGCCGCCCTGGCCGACATTGAACACCCGGATGTGTGCCGGATTTTGCGCACCATGCGTGCGGCCGGTATCCGCGACATAGAGTTGGCGCTCGTCGAGCGAGAAGGCGAGCCCGTTGGGCCTGACCATGTCGGTGATCACCGCCTCGGTCTCGCCGGTGCCGGGATCGACCCGGTAGACATGGCAGGCGCCGATTTCGCTTTCGGCCTTGTCGCCCTCGTAATCGGTATCGATGCCGTAGCTCGGATCGGTGAACCAGATCGAGCCATCGGACTTGACCACCGCGTCATTGGGCGAGTTCAGCCGCTTGCCGCGCCATTTGTCGGTGATGGTGATGACCGAGCCGTCATGCTCGGTGCGGCTGACGCGGCGGCCGGAATGCTCGCAAGTAACCAGCCGGCCTTGCCGGTCGACGGTGTTGCCGTTGGAATTGCCGGACGGCTGACGGAACACGCTGACGCTGCCGTCGGTCTCGTCGTAACGCAGCATGCGATTGTTCGGGATGTCGGACCAAACCACATAGCGCCCGGCTGCAAACCAGGCCGGTCCTTCCGCCCATCGGCAGCCGGTAAACAGCCTGTCCACCTGTGCATTGCCGTTGAAAAGCCGCGAAAAGCGCGGATCGAGAACTTCGTAGAATTCGCTGGCCATGGTTCCTCCCGGTAGCAGTCGCTTGGCAAGGGCGCGATCAAGCCAGCCTGCGATCGATATGGCAAGATCGATGATGCGTCAGAGCATTATGGAATGCGAATGCTGGCCCGGACGGCAGGTCACATCCCGTTAACCGGCTATGCGCCCAGCGCAATGGTGCATTGCAACATCTTATTTTTGCAATGCACCATAACTATGTCATGCTCCGTATCGATCAAGGGAGGAACAACTGGCCGCGAAATGCGGCGCAAAAGGAAACTCGCTATGATCATCGACAGCCTCATGAGCCGCGCTCGCGCCAGCATCGCCAAGCGCCGGCATTACAACCGCCTCGTCGCCGAAATCGACAGCTTCAGCAGCCGCGACCTCGCCGACATGCGCGCCGACCGCTCAGAAATGCTCTACCAGGTCCACAAGCAGATCTACGGCTGAGTGAATGGGCTCGGGCTTAGCCCACCCATTCGATCCAGCGGCCGTGGTAATCGCAATGGGCCAGGCGGTGCGTCTCGCCGCCCGGCCATAAAGTCAGGCTGAGTACCGCCCAATTGTTTGTGGGATCGCGCGGCTCCATCCTCAGCCTTGCGATAGGCGCAGCGGCCGTGGCCTGTCTGCCCGCCTGCTCCAGGGCGACGATGATCGCGTCCTTGGTCGCCCGCGGCAGGTATTGCCACATGATCGAATGATAGAGCACAAAAGCGCCACCCTCCTGCCGCGCGGCCAGCGCCTTCCCGACAAAATCCGCCGCGTCCGCTTTGACAAGTGGCGGTCGAAACTTTTCGGCAAGTGACAGCGCAGCGTCGAGCCGGGCCAGCCGCGTAGCCTGATCGGCCCAGACGTAAGACCGAAGCCGTAACCGTGTGGCTGCGTCGGCGACATCTACCGGCGCGATGTCACAGCCGGCGCGGTGGCGGACGTCGATCGCTCCACCAAGCGGAACAGCGAGTCCGCGCACCTCCGGCGCCAACCGAACGGTGGAGGTCCGGTCGCCCCACTCGGCATCGCCGTAGCGGTAGTGAAAGCTGTCGAACAGGAGATTGAGCCCAGCGCTGGCGCCAATCTCGCACAAGTCCAGCGGCAGGCCGGTTTCCCGCGCGACTGTCAGAAATCCAGGCAGCAGCATCGCCGACCGGGCGATTTCATTGGTCTGCGGCGCACCGGCGAGGCCGGCGACGATCCGCTCGTCGGATCGCGCAATTGCCTCCGGCAGCACCGCCGCGATCTCGGATTCGCTTGTCTGGTTGGGCGGATAGATCAGTGCCAATCGCTCATTGGCACCCGTCAGGACCAACCCATGCAGCGCGCCGCAAAGCCGCAATGCGAGGGCGTCGGCGCGCGCGTCGCCCGGCCAACCGAGCACCGCCTGCCCGGTCCTGGTGTTTGCGTCGAGAACCTTAGCGAGCGCACGGCATAAATTCGCGGTGAAAGGCGAGCCAAGTCCATCGCAGGCTTTCGCCTGTGCCAGAAAATGATCGCGGATGTCTCGTTCGTCCATCGCGTTTCAGGTGTCTCAGCCCGGAGCCGCGAGCGCCTTCTCGATTTCGGGTAACAGCAGCGTCCGCGCCGAGTCCGGCGTCAGCGGCCCTACATGCTTATAGGCGATCTTGCCATCCTTGCCGATGACGAAGGTTTCCGGCACGCCGTAGACACCCCAGTCGATCGCCGTGCGTCCGGCTTGGTCGACGCCGATCGCCTGGAATGGATTGCCGAGATCGCCAAGGAACCGACGGGCGTTTTCCGGCTGGTCCTTGTAGTTCAGCGCCGCCATGACGAAGCGTCTGTCCTGCGACAGCGCCAGCAGCACCGGATGCTCTTCGCGGCACGGCGCGCACCAGGACGCGAAGACGTTGACCAGCGTCACCTTGCCGGCGAACTGTTTTGAATCGAGGCCCGGCAAATTGGTGCCTTCGAGCGCCGGCAGGTTGGTCTGCGGCGCCGGCAGGCCGATCAGCGCTGACGGCACTTCCGACACGTCGCGCCCGGACAAAAGCTGCGCCAGGAACAATCCCGCCAGCCCGAGAAAGACCACCAGCGGCAGCAGCACGATCAGGCGGCGGCGCGCCGGTGTTTGGGTTTCCGTGCTCATGATTTTACTGCCTTATCGGAGCGCCGGCGCACGCCGGATGCCTCCAGCTCGGCAAGCTCTCGCTTGCGGCCGCGCTGGTCGAGCAGAATCCAGCCGATCAGCCCACCCAGCACCACGGCCGTGATCGCATAGGCGGCGGTGACATAAAGGGCGTGAACGCTCATTTTCCCGATCCAAGGCTTCTCACGGCGGAATTCATAGCCTCACCGGCTGTTTGTCGCAATGAACGGGTCTGCGGCAGATTTGCGGTTATCGCAAGCCGAAGGTCACTGCGAACGCAAAACACCTGATATGTTTTTGATACGCATGTATTGGCACGTCAGAGACAGCCTGACAGCCCCTTCGCAGGTAAGCAGGATTCTACCGGCGTCATCCCACATCCTGATTGCACTCCAGCCATGGCTCCGGAACTTGCGAAGGCTAATCGATTCGACCGCGATGAACTCAAGCCCGAAAGACACGGCATTGAACGCCGCCCATTTGGCGGGGGGCCGGTAGGGGAGGACGGTCGAGATGAAGGAAAGGTACATGCTAGGCCCTTCACGATTGATTTCGGCCTTGGTTACCTGGACGGAAGACAGGTCCGGATAGTTGCCGTAGATTGTCTGGAGAAAGATCGGGTTCTCTATGCGCAGCGGCCACATCAATCCGTTCCGTGCCGAAGCGCCAGCGCCGCCGCCACCGGCCCGAGCACGGCAAGGAACAGGGTCAGCGCGGCGAGAATGAGGAAGGGCTGCAGAAAAGGATCGGGGTTCGCCACCGCGCCATAGCTTGCTGATACGCCGAAGATCAGCACGGGAATGGTTAGCGGCAGCACCAGCACCGAGATCAGCAGGCCCCCGCGCGGCAGCGCCACCGCCACCGCGGCACCGGCGGCACCGATGAAGGTGATCGCCGGCGTACCGACCAGAAGCGTCAGCGCCGTCGCACCGATGCCGATGGGCTCCATGTTCATGAACAGGCCGAGCAAGGGAGCGGCGATGACCAGCGGCAGCACGCTTCCCGCCCAATGCGCCAGGCATTTCGTCAGAACGGTCAAGGCCAGCATGTGCCGGTCGTTGCCAAGCACCAGAAGATCGAGCGAGCCGTCCTCGCGGTCGGCCTGGAACAGCCGGTCGAGGCCGAGCAGGCAGGCCAGCAATGCGGCGATCCACAGGATCGCCGGGCCGATGCGGGCCAGCAGCTTCAGCTCGGGACCGACGCCGAAGGGGATGGTCGCGATAACGGCGAGAAAGAAAATCACGCCGGTAAGCGCCCCGCCGCCGGCGCGGATACTCAGGCGGATGTCGCGCAGGAAGAGGGCTAGCATGATGTGAGATGCTTTCGCCTGGGCACCCCCCTCTGTCCTGCCGGACATCTCCCCCTCAAGGGCGGAGATTGGCTGTCACGACTGCCTTCGCCAATCTCGATCGTTGAGAGTTGAGCGCAGCGACGAAGCTGCCAATCTCCCCCCTCGTGGGGGAGATGTCCGGCAGGACAGAGGGGGGCGCCGTAGAGCACCAACATCAAACGGCCTCGCCCATCACCAGCCCTTGTGCCCCCTCGATCCCCAGCGGCAAATGCGTCGCCGCAACCACGATCCCGCCCCTCTCGAGGTGCTTCCCCATCAATTCGCCGAATCTCTCCTCGGAAGCCTTGTCCAGTCCTGCCGTCGGCTCATCGAGCAGCCACAATGGCCGGTGGCTTACCAGCAGTTTTGCAATCGCCGCGCGGCGGCGTTGCCCGGTCGAGAGATAGCCGAACGGCAGATGGCCGATGCCGCCCAGCCCGACGGTTTCCAGCGCCTCTTCAACAGCCGCGGAACCGGCGCCCGAAAAATCGCGCCAGAAGCACAGGTTTTCCGTAACGCTCAGCGCCGTCTTCATCGCGTTGAGGTGGCCGAGATAGTGACAGGCCGAGGCGGCCGACGGAAAGTCCTCGCCACCACCTTCGAACCGCACACGGCCTGCCGCCACTGGCAATAGTCCGGCGACGATCCTGAGCAGCGTCGATTTGCCGGCGCCGTTCGGCCCGGTGACGACCAGCGCCTGGCCATCCCCCAGCGCGAATTCGATGCCGGAAAATACCGTCTCGCCGCCGCGTTCGCCGCCCAGATTTTCGGCGATCAGCCGCATCCGTCCCCCTTCGCCGAAAGTTCAGGCGCGGCTTCGGTGCGCCGCACCAAAAATGGCGATTCCGTGTCTAGAACTATTCCAGAAAATTCTCTATATCCGCATCATCCGTGCCAGCGGTCGGCACGGGAACCGAATTTGCGCCGAACCAGCGCGCGTGCCGCCTTGAACGGCCCGGACGCTTGGGAACGGATAGCGGAAATGGCCGTACCCGCACCTTTGCGCGTGATTTGCATGCCCACTGGCGTCCGTTCCCTTCCGGCAACCGACAGTTAGGGATCGCACGTGTCCAAATCACTCGACAGCTTCAATTGCCGCCGCACGCTGACCGCCAGCGGCACCGAGTACATCTACTATGACCTTGTCGAGGCCGAAAAGAACGGCCTCACCGGTATTGCCCAATTGCCCTATTCGATGAAGGTGCTGCTGGAGAATCTGCTGCGCAACGAGGACGGCCGTTCCGTTACCAAGGAGAGCATCCAGGCGGTCGCCGGCTGGCTGACTGACCGGGGCACCGCCGGCGTCGAGATCGCCTATCGCCCGGCTCGCGTGCTGATGCAGGATTTCACCGGCGTTCCAGCCGTGGTCGACCTTGCCGCTATGCGCGACGCCATGGCCTCGCTCGGCGGCGATCCGCAAAGCATCAATCCGCTGGTGCCGGTCGATCTGGTCATCGACCACTCGGTCATCGTCGACGAATTCGGCACGCCACTGGCTTTCGCCCGCAATGTCGAGCTTGAATATGAGCGCAACGAGGAACGCTACAAGTTCCTGAAATGGGGCCAGCAGGCGTTCCGCAATTTCCGCGTCGTGCCGCCCGGCACCGGCATCTGCCATCAGGTCAATCTCGAATATCTCGGTCAGGTCGTGTGGACCAACAGCGAAGACGGCGAGACCACCGCCTATCCCGACACCTGCGTCGGCACCGATTCACATACCACGATGATCAACGGCCTCGGCGTGCTCGGCTGGGGTGTCGGCGGCATCGAGGCGGAGGCCGCGATGCTTGGCCAGCCGGTCTCCATGCTGCTGCCTGAAGTCATCGGCTTCCGGCTCACCGGCAGGCTGAGGGAAGGCGTCACCGCCACCGACCTGGTGCTCACCGTCACCCAGATGCTGCGCAAGAAGGGCGTCGTCGGCAAGTTCGTCGAATTCTTCGGGCCGGGCCTGTCCAACATGACGCTGGCCGACCGCGCCACCATCGGCAACATGGCGCCGGAATATGGCGCCACCTGCGGCTTCTTCCCGGTCGACAGCGAAACCATCCGCTATCTGACAATGTCCGGTCGCGACGAAAGCCGCATCGCCCTGGTCGAGGCTTATTCGAAGGCGCAAGGCTTGTGGCGCGATGCCGGCTCGGCCGATCCGGTCTTCACCGACCTGCTGGAGCTCGATCTCGGCAGTGTCGTCCCGTCGATGGCCGGCCCGAAGCGGCCGGAAGGCCGGGTCGCACTTGAAGACATTCCGGCTGGCTTCGCCAAGGCCATGGAGTCCGAATACAGGAAGGCCGCCGAAATCGACAAGCGCTATGCCGTCGAGGGCACGAGCTACGATCTTGGCCATGGCGATGTGGTCATCGCCGCCATCACCTCCTGCACCAACACCTCGAACCCGAGCGTGCTGATCGGCGCCGGGCTGTTGGCGCGCAATGCCAACCGGCTCGGCCTCAAGCAGAAGCCGTGGGTCAAGACCTCATTGGCGCCGGGCAGCCAGGTCGTCGCCGAATATCTCGAGAAATCCGGCCTGCAGAAGGAGCTCGACCAGATCGGCTTCAACCTGGTCGGCTTCGGCTGCACCACCTGCATCGGCAATTCCGGCCCATTGCCGGCGCCGATCTCCAAGACCATCAACGATAAGGGCTTGATTGCTGCGGCAGTCTTGTCCGGCAACCGCAATTTCGAAGGCCGCGTCTCGCCCGACGTGCAAGCGAACTATCTCGCCTCGCCGCCACTGGTCGTCGCCCACGCGCTGGCCGGGACAGTGACCAAGGATCTGACCACCGAGCCGCTCGGCGAGGATCGCAACGGCAATCCGGTCTATCTCAAGGATATCTGGCCGAGTTCGGTCGAGATCCAGGAATTCATCGAGAAGAACGTCACGCGCGAATTGTTCGCCCGCAAGTATGCCGACGTCTTCAAGGGCGACGAGTACTGGCAGAACGTCAAGGCGCCGGAAGGCCAGACCTATGCCTGGGACGACAATTCCACCTATGTGCAGAACCCGCCCTATTTCGCCGGCATGACGTCGGGCTTCGGCAAGATCGGCGATATCAAGGGCGCGCGTGTGCTCGGTCTGTTCGGCGACAAGATCACCACCGACCACATTTCGCCGGCCGGTTCGATCAAGGCGGCCTCGCCGGCCGGCAAGTATCTCACCGACCACGGCGTCGGCGTCGCCGATTTCAACCAGTACGGCACACGCCGCGGCAATCATGAGGTAATGATGCGCGGCACCTTCGCCAATATCCGCATCCGCAACCATATGCTGGGCGAGAACGGCCGCGAGGGCGGCTACACCATCCATTACCCGTCGAAAGAAGAGGAATCGATCTACGACGCCGCCATGCGGTACAAGAAGGAAGGCGTGCCGCTGGTCATCTTCGCCGGCGTCGAATATGGCAACGGCTCGTCGCGCGACTGGGCGGCCAAGGGCACCAATTTGCTGGGCGTCCGCGCGGTCATCGCCCAGTCCTTCGAGCGCATCCACCGCTCCAATTTGGTAGGCATGGGCGTGATCCCCTTCGTCTTCGAGGAAGGCACCTCATGGGCCTCGCTCAACCTCAAGGGCGACGAACTGGTCGAGATCGACGGACTGGGCAACATCAAGCCGCGGCAGAAGATGATCGCCAGGATCACCTACGGCGACGGCAGCGTCAAAGAGGTTCCGATCATCTGCCGCATCGATACGCTGGACGAGCTCGACTACTTCAAGAATGGCGGCATCCTGCAATACGTGCTGCGCGATCTGGCCGCTTAAGGGAGTAGGGCAATAAGGGAGTAGGGCAGTAGGGTGAAGCAAGGAGAAGCGACTTATTCCCCTACTGCCCTACTGCCCTACTGCCCTAATTCCCGGCTTTCCAAACCGCGCTGTCGCCGCCAGCAGCACGCCGAGCATCAGCCCGTTGAATATGTGCCACAGGAAATGCGTGCCGAGCGGAAAGCCGCCGCAGACCAGCGGATCGATCATCCGGCAGATGACCGACACGACGAAGATCGCCGAGCCCGCCAGATTGTACCAGCCGGCACGGTTGCCGCTGGCCGCCACCATGGCGCCGAAGAAGGCGAGCGCCAGGAAGGGCGGCAGATAGCCGGTCGTCCCGTTCGACGCCTGGCGCAGCCAGTCGGGCACGGCAAAGGTCACCAGCCCGGCGACGGCATAGAAGGCGACGAAAATGGCGATCGCCTTGCCCCATTTCATGCCGAGAAAACGCCGCAGGTTGAACAGCGTGTAGGCCAGCGTGAACCCGGCGATCGGCAGCACGTCGGCCCAGACCGTGCCACGGTTGGCAAAGGTGTGGAACAGCGACGAGCCGACGCCGATCGCCACCACCCACCAGGCCAGCACTTCGGCGAAGGTGCCGGTGCCGCGCTTGCGCACCTGCCAGACACCCCATAGCCCGGCGGCAAAAAAAGCCAGATTGCTCAGCGCATTTAGCGGTTCGGCCCAGAATTCCGGCCCCGTCCGTTCGCAATAGAGGTCGACCGGCGCCAGGAGAGATTGCCACATGCTGATTGCCGCCCGAATCGCTTCCATCGTAAAGTGCAAGTCCACCTATTGCGCCCTTGCCAGCGGTTGCAACGGCAAAATTTCACCGCAACGTGACTTCCCGTTGACTGCCGCTTCTGCCACATATTTCGACAACCAGAACAAAGCCGGCGTCACCGGCGGGATCGGAACGGCTATGCCATCTCGAAGACCATTGCGGCTTGCGGCCCTTGCGCTGGCCCTCTCGGCGTTTGCCGGCAGGGCCCTTGCCGAGCCAACCGACAAGCCATTAGGCGTCGTCGAGCTCTTCACCAGCCAGGGATGCAACTCCTGTCCGCCGGCAGATGAATTCTTCGCCGAGCTCGCCGCCAAAGAGGACATCGTCGCGCTCGCCTATCATGTCGATTATTGGGATTACCTCGGCTGGCAGGACACGCTGAGCCGCAAGGAAAATACCGAGCGGCAATACGAGTATATGCGCGCCTTCGGCAGTCGTTCCGTCTACACCCCGCAAGCCGTCATAAACGGCCGCAGCCATGTCAACGGCGCCAGCCGCAAGGAAGTCGACGGCGCGCTGGCCCGCATGGAGAGGGTCGGCGAAGGCATGCGCGTCGGCATCAAGGTCAGCCGGACCAGCGATCGCGTCATGATCGATGCCGGCGACGCTGTGACCGGCCCAACCGACGCGCATGTCGTCATCGTCTATTTCAATCCGCCGCAGACGATAAAGATCGGCAAGGGCGAAAACAGCGGCCGCAGCATGACCTACTGGAACGCCGTCTCCAGCATCCAGACCGCCGGCATGTGGCACGGCAAGGCGCAGCGCTACGAACTGCCGATGAGCGAGATCGCCAAGAAGGGCGGCTGCGCCGTGCTGCTGCAGTCGGTCGGCAAGGACGGCATGCCCGGGCCGATCCTGGGCGCGGCCTTTATCCGCAAGCCTTAAGCGGGGACCTCTCCTTCTCCCCTTGTGAGATCTTTGCACAGAAGCCGATCAGTGATTCTGTTGTGAGGTTGGAGCAGGGAGATTCGCGATGGTGGATCGTGTTCTGGGTCA
>NZ_JAMYLG010000009.1:0-214255 GCF_040317865.1 Mesorhizobium sp. M1365 | reverse complement strand
CCACTCACTCGACCTCAGCATTACACTGGGCGGTGGGGTGGGGGGTGTTTTTTTATAACCCCACCCCCCGGTGGTGGTGGGGCGCGCCGCCCCCCCGGGCGCCCCACCGCCTCCTGGACCAGGTCGAGGTCTTTTCGGCGCTGGCGGGGGATGGAGTCCACGGCGCCGATTGCCGCATCGATCATCAGGTCTTCCAGGCTCTCACCGCTGCCGTCGGCCTCGGCGACGCCGATGGCGACCAGATCGGGATCGCCGGCAAGCTCGTATTTGTCGTCGAGCACGACATTGACGGCGACATGGCCGGCAAAGGACAGCTTGCGGCGGTCGCGAATGCCCATCGCCTGGTCGGTGCCGATCAGCCTTCCGTCCTTGTAGATGCGGCCGAACGGCACCTGGTCGATGATGGCGGCGGCACCCGGATACAGCCTGAGCATGTCGCCGTCGCGCACCTGCGCGACCTGGCCGATGCCGGACGTCGACATCAGCGAGCCCTGCGCCACCAGATGCGCCGCTTCGCCATGCACGGGAACGCCGATTTGCGGCCGCACCCATTCATACATCTTGCGCAATTCGCTGCGGCGTGGATGGCCGGAGACATGCACCAGCGCATCGCCGTCCTCGATGATCTTGATGCCGAGATCGATCAGGCGGTTCTTGATTTCGAGGATCGCCTTCTCGTTGCCGGGAATGGTGCGCGAGGAAAACACCACCGTGTCGCCGGCCGTCAGCGCCACCGACTTCATCTCGTCGCGCGACAGCTTGGCAAGTGCGGCAAGCGGCTCGCCCTGGCTGCCGGTGCAGATGATGACGAGGTTTTCGCGCGGGATGAAGCCGTAATCCTCCTCGGCGATGAATTCCGGCAAGCCGTCCATATAGCCGAGTTCATCAGCCACATCGATGACGCGCTTCATCGAGCGGCCAATCACCAGGCACTGGCGGCCGGCATCCCGCGCCGCCTTGGCGATGGAGACGATACGCCCGACATTGGAGGAGAAGCTGGTGACGGCGACCCGGCCCTTGGCGTTCTGGATGACGCTCTTGAGGCCCTCGCCCACCGCCACTTCGGACGGCGATTCCCCTTCCCGCATCGCATTGGTGGAATCGCAGACCAGCGCCAGCACGCCCTTGTCGCCATAGGCTCGGAAGCGCGCCTCGTCGGTCATCGGCCCGACCGTCGGCGCCGGATCGATCTTCCAGTCGCCGGTGTGGATGACGACGCCGGCCGGCGTCGTGATCGCCAGCGACATCGGTTCGGGAATGGAGTGCGCAACAGGGATGGCCTCTATCTCGAACGGACCGACGGTGAATTTCTCGCCGGCCCGGTAGATCGTCACCGGGATCTTCGGCGCCCCTTGCTCGCCCTGCCGCTTGGCTTCCAGCAGGCCGGCGCTGAACGGCGTCATCCACACCGGCGTCTTGAGCTTCGGCCAGATATCGTGCAACGCCCCGTAATGGTCCTCATGCGCATGGGTAATGACGATGCCGCGCAGATTGGCGATATTCTCCTCGATGAAGCGTGTGTCGGGCAGAACCAGGTCGACGCCGGGCAGGGTTGCATCCGGAAAAGTGACGCCGACGTCGACCACGATCCATTCGCGCGCATTGGCCGATCCATAGCCGTAGAGGGCAAAGTTCATGCCGATCTCGCCGACACCGCCGAGCGGCACGAAGACAAGTTCGGCGTTTTCCGCTGTCGCCATGGTCTTTCCTTCCTTGCCGGTCAAAATTGCGGGCCGGTCAAAATTGTCGGCCGGTCAAAATTGTCGGCCGGTCAAATTCAAGCTGGTCAAATACCTGGCCAGTCAAACGTATTGGCCGGTCAAACGCCGGCCGAGGCAACCGCGCCGAAATGCACGTCGCCGGCGGCGATCGTCAGAACCGAACCTTCATCGTCGCGGATCACGAAACGGCAGTCCTCGTCAATGGTCTCGAAGGTGCCGCGCACCACATTACCGTCAATTCTGACAGCAACCTGCCCGCCAAGCCCCGCCGCACGCGCCAGCCACCGCCGCCTGACGGCGGCAAGCCCACGCCCTTCGTTCCACAGCCGCGCATTCTCGCTCCAAGCATCCGACAGCGCCAGAAACAGCGTCTCGGCATCGCAAGCAGACCCCAGCGCGCTGAGCGACGTCGCTGGATAAGGCAAATCCTTGGGATAAGCCACCACGTTGACGCCGATGCCGACAGCCACCGCCGAACGGTCGCCATCCAGCATCGCCGATTCCAGCAGGATGCCGGCGAGCTTGGCGCCCGAGGCAAGCACATCGTTCGGCCATTTCAGTTCGAAACGGTTCTTGCCTTGGCTCGCACCATCGAGGCCGATCGCGATCCTGCCCTTCGGCACGACGGCGTCGAGTGCGTCGGCCAGCGCCAGTCCGGCAACGAAGCCGAGCGTCGCGGCAAGCCGAAGCTCGGTGTTGGTGATCACCAGCAACGTCGCTGCCAGATTACCCTCGGGCGTCGCCCAGGCGCGGCCACGGCGGCCACGCCCCGCTTCCTGCTTTTTGGAGACGACCCAGAGTTTGCCCGGATCGCCGGCCCGCGCGTGCTCCAGCGCCAGCGCATTGGTGGAGCCGACCGTGTCGTGCGCCTCGAGCCGGAACCCGTCCGAAGCCGCGGTTGGAGCCAGCCTGAACGTCATTCCGTCAGAAGAAGGTCTTGGCTGCGGCAGCGGCGTAGGTTCCGATGGGGCCGCCGATCAGCACGTAGAACAGCACGAAAGCGCCGCAGGCGCCGAGCACGACGCGCAGTTCGGTCGCCATCGGCACGAAGCCGCCGACCGGTTCGTCGAACCACATGATCTTGATGATGCGCAGATAATAATAGGCGCCCACCACAGACGCGAGCACGCCGATGATCGCCAGCGCGTAGAGGTTGGCATTGATGGCGGCGAGGAACACGTACCATTTCCCCCAGAAGCCGGCGAGCGGCGGGATGCCGGCCAGCGAGAACATCAGGATGGTGAGGATCGTCGCCATGATCGGATTGGTCGCCGACAGGCCGGCGAGATCGCTGATCTGCTCGACATTGCCCTCCTTGCGCCGCATGGCGAGGATGAAGGCGAAGGTGCCGAGCGTCATCACCAGATAGATCAGCATGTAGATGGCGACGCCGCGCACGCCGTCCTGGCTGTTGGCGGCAAGGCCGACCAGAGCATAACCCATATGGCCGATGGAGGAATAGGCCATCAGCCGTTTGATGTTGGTCTGGCCGATGGCCGCGAAGGCACCAAGCGCCATCGAGGCGATCGAGATGAAGACGATGATCTGCTGCCAGTCGGCGGCGATCGGCTTGAAGGCGCCCATGGTGACGCGCACCATCAGCGCCATCGCCGCCATCTTCGGTGCCGCCGCCAGAAAAGCCGTCACCGGCGTCGGCGCGCCTTCATAGACGTCGGGCGTCCACATATGGAACGGCACCGCCGAGATCTTGAAGGCAAGGCCGGCCAGCACAAAAACCAGGCCGAAGACGAGGCCGAGCTGGCGCTCGCCGCCGCTCAGCGCCGCGGCGATCTCCTGGAAGCCGGTGTTGCCGGTGTAGCCGTAGACCAGCGAGATGCCGTAAAGCAGCATGCCCGACGACAGCGCGCCAAGGACGAAGTACTTCAGCCCGGCCTCGGTCGAGCGCAGATTATCGCGGTTGATCGCCGCCAGCACGTAGATCGCCAGCGATTGCAGCTCGAGGCCGAGATAGAGCCCGATCATGCCGTTGGCCGAGATCATCAGCATCATGCCGAGCGTGCAGAGCAGGATCAGCACCGGATATTCGAACTTGTCGAAACGCTCCGCCTGGGCAAAGCGGACCGACATGACCAGCGTCACCGCCGAGCCGATCAGCGCCAGCACCTTCATGAAGCGGGCGAATGGGTCCTGGATGAAGGCTTCGCCATAGGCATTGCCCTGCCCTGGGGAAAAGATCAGCCAGGCGCCGGCGATCACCAGCACGGCAACAGCAAGGCCGCTCACCGTGACAGTGGTGTTGGCGCGAGAATAGGCGCCGAGCATCAACAGCGCCAAGGCGCCGAGGGCGAGGATCAGCTCTGGCGTCGAGAGCGACAGGCTTGAGAGAAGGTCCGGCGTCATGGTTCGCAAAACCCCCAGTCAGTTCGCCGCCGCGGTCTGCGCGGCGCCGATGGATGCGGTGACATTGGTAACGAGCGCCTTGACCGATTCGGCGGTCGCGTCGAAGATCGGCGCCGGATAGACGCCGAAGAAGATGACCAGCGCGACCAGCGGATAGATGATCACCTTCTCGCGCGTCGACAGGTCGAGCAGGCCTTTAAGGCTTTCCTTGGTCAGCGCGCCGAAGATCACCTTGCGGTAGAGCCAGAGCGCATAGGCCGCCGAAAGGACGACGCCGGTGGCGGCGAAGAACGCTACCCAGGTGTTGACCCGGAACACGCCGAGCATGGTCAGGAACTCGCCGACGAAGCCGCTGGTGCCGGGCAGGCCGACATTGGCCATGGTGAAGATCATGAACACGGTTGCATATTTCGGCATGTTGTTGACCAACCCGCCATAGGCGTCGATGTCACGCGTATGCATGCGGTCGTAGACGACGCCGACGCAGAGGAACAGCGCGCCGGAGACCAGGCCGTGCGACAGCATCTGGAAGATCGAGCCCTGGACGCCTTCCTGGTTCATCGCGAAGATGCCCATGGTGACGAAGCCCATGTGAGCGACCGACGAATAGGCGATCAGCTTCTTCATGTCCTCCTGCATCAGCGCCACCAGCGAGGTGTAGATGATGGCGACGACGGAAAGCGTGAAGATCAGCGGCGCGAACATTTCGGATGCGATCGGAAACATCGGCAGCGAAAAACGCAGGAAGCCGTACCCGCCCATCTTGAGCAGGATGGCGGCCAGGATTACCGAGCCGGCCGTCGGCGCCTCGACATGCGCGTCCGGCAGCCAGGTATGCACCGGCCACATCGGCATCTTCACCGCGAAGGACGCGAAGAAGGCAAGCCATAGCCAGGTCTGCATATTGGCCGGGAAGTTATGCGTCAGAAGCGTCGGGATATCGGTGGTGCCGGACTGGAAGAACATCGCCATGATGGCGAGCAGCATCAGCACCGAGCCGGCCAGCGTATAGAGGAAGAACTTGAAGGAGGCATAGACGCGCCGCTTGCCGCCCCACACGCCGATGATGATGAACATCGGGATCAGGCCGGCTTCGAAGAAGACATAGAACAAGACGATGTCGAGCGCGCAGAACACGCCGATCATCAGCGTCTCGAGCAGCAGGAAGGCGATCATATAGGCCTTGACGCGCTTCTCGATCGATTCCCACGAGGCGAGGATGCAGAGCGGCATCAGGAAGGTGGTCAGGATGACGAACAGCATGGAGATGCCGTCTACGCCCATATGGTAGGAGATGCCGGAATCCAGCCAGGCAAACTTCTCGACGAACTGGAAGCCGGGCTGCGAATTGTCGAAGCCGGTCCAGATGAACAGCGAAACCACGAAGGTGAACGCGGTCGTGAACAACGCGATGGCGCGGATGTTGCGGCGCGCGTTCTCGCTGTCGTCACGCACGAAAAGGATGAGCAGCACACCAACCAGCGGCAGGAAGGTGACCAGCGATAGGATCGGCCAGGCGGTCATCAGAGCATCATCCAGGTGACGAGTGCGGCAACGCCGATCAGCATGGCGAAGGCATAGTGGTAGAGATAGCCGGTCTGCAGCTTGACGACCCGGTTGGTGACGTCGACGACGCGCGCCGAAATGCCGTCCGGCCCGAGCCCATCGATGACGGTGCCGTCGCCGGTCTTCCACAGGAAGCTGCCGAGGCGCTTTGCCGGCCGCACGAACAGGAAGTCGTAGAGCTCGTCGAAATACCATTTGTTGAGCAGGAAGGCGTAGAGCAGGCGATGGTTGGCGGCGACGCTCCGAGGCATTTCCGGCGCGCGAATATAGAACTGCCAGGCAATCGCAAAGCCGATCAGCATGGCGATGAACGGTGACAGCTCGACCCACAACGGCACTTCGTGGATTTCGTGCAGGATGTGGTTGTCCGGCAGCGTGAACAGCGACGCCTTCCAGAATTCGGCGTAGCCCTCGCCGATGAAGGCGCCGTGGAAGATCACGCCGGCGAACAGCGCGCCCGCCGCCAGGATGAACAGCGGCACCAGCATGACCGGTGGCGATTCATGGACATGGTGCATGACCTCGTGGCTGGCCCGCGGCTCGCCATGGAAGGTCATGAAGATCAGCCGCCAGGAGTAGAAGGAGGTGAAGCAGGCAGCAATGACCAGCAATATGAAGGCAAACGCGGCTACCGCATTGTGGCCGGCGAAGGCCGCTTCGATGATGGCGTCCTTGGAAAAGAAGCCGGCCGTGCCGATGATCGTTACCGGAATGCCGACACCGGTCAGCGCCAGCGTGCCGATCACCATCATCCAGTAAGTCGTCGGGATCAGCGTCCTCAGGCCGCCCATTTTGCGCATGTCCTGCTCGTCGGAGACGGCGTGGATGACCGAGCCCGAGCCGAGGAACAGCAGCGCCTTGAAGAAGGCGTGGGTGAACAGATGGAAAATCGCTGCGCCATAGGCGCCGACGCCGAGCGCCACGAACATGTAGCCGAGCTGCGAACAGGTCGAATAGGCGATGACGCGCTTGATGTCGTTCTGGACGAGACCGACGGTCGCCGCGAAGAAGGCGGTGAAGGCGCCGATGAAGGTAACCACCGTCAGTGCCGAATGCGACAGCTCGAACAGCGGCGACAACCGCGCCAGCATGAACACGCCTGCCGTCACCATGGTCGCGGCATGGATCAGGGCCGAGACCGGCGTCGGGCCCTCCATGGCATCCGGCAGCCAGGTGTGCAGCGGCACCTGCGCCGACTTGCCCATGGCGCCCATGAACAGGAGCAGGCAGACGACCGTCATCGCAGCCTGCCTGTCGAGTGCGTAGCCGAGGAAGGTCAGCACGGCCGCACCTTGCGGCGCGCCTTCCGCCGGAATGAACGTCGCCGCATTGGCGAAGATGGTGCCGAGATTGACCGAGCCGAACAGCACGAACACGCCGAAGATGCCGAGCGCAAAGCCGAAATCGCCGACGCGGTTGACGACGAAGGCCTTGATTGCAGCCGCATTGGCCGAAGGCTTCTTGTACCAGAAGCCGATCAGCAGATAGGAGGCAAGGCCGACGCCTTCCCAGCCGAAGAACATCTGCACGAGGTTGTCGGCCGTCACCAGCATCAGCATGGCGAAGGTAAACAGCGACAGATAGGCGAAGAAGCGCGGCCGGTCCGGATCGTGATGCATGTAGCCGATCGAGTAGATATGGACCAGCGACGACACCGTGTTGACGACGACCAGCATGACCACCGTCAGCGTGTCGATCCTGAGCGCCCAGGACGCCTCCAGCCCGCCCGACTGGATCCAGCGCATCACCGGCACGGTGAACACCTCGCCGCCGCCGAAGCCGACCGAGAAGAAGGCGACCCACGACAGCACAGCCGCGATCACCAGGAAGCCGGAGGTGATGTATTCTGAAGCCTTGGCGCCGAGCGAAGTGCCGAACAGGCCGACGATCAAGAAGCCGAGCAGCGGAAGGAAGACGATGGCCTGATACATGGTGGTTCCGTCAACCCTTCATCATGTTCACGTCTTCGACCGCGATCGAGCCGCGGTTGCGGAAGAAGACGACGAGAATGGCAAGGCCGATCGCCGCTTCGGCCGCCGCGACCGTCAGCACGAACAGTGCGAACACCTGGCCGACCAGGTCGCCGAGCGCCGCCGAGAAGGCGACGAAATTGATGTTGACGGCAAGCAGGATCAGCTCGATCGACATCAGGATGACGATGACGTTCCTGCGGTTCAGGAAGATGCCGAACACGCCGAGCGTGAACAGGATCGCCGATACGGTCAGGTAGTGCGCGATGCCGACGACCATCTCAGACTCCTTCGCCCGTCTTGACCTTGCGGATTTCCACTCCGGTTGCCGCCGTGCGGCCGACCTGGGCGGCGATCGACTGCCGCTTGACGCCCGGCTTGTGGCGCAGCGTCAGCACGATGGCGCCGATCATGGCGACCAGCAGCACCAGCCCCGCCACCTGGAAGTAATAGAGGTAATCCGTATAGAGGATGTCGCCGAGCGCTGCTGTGTTCGAGCGCGCGGCCAGGTCCGGAATGGGCTTGGCGACCGTCGCCGCCAGTTTCGGCGCGAATGTATAGCCGCCGAGCACCACGATCAGCTCCGCCGCCAGGATCAGCCCGACCAGCGCGCCGATCGGTGCATATTGCAGGGCGCCTTCCTTCATTTCGGCGAAGTCGACGTCGAGCATCATGACGACGAACAGGAACAGCACCAGCACCGCGCCGACATAGACGACGAGCAGGATCATCGCCAGGAACTCGGCGCCGGTCAGCATGAACAGGCCGGCGGCGTTGAAGAAGGTCAGGATCAGGAACAGCACCGAATGCACGGGATTGCGCGCCGATATGACCATGAACGCCGATGCCACCGCGACAAAGGCGAAGAGGTAGAAAAAGGCCGCCTCTAGTCCACTCAGCATGGGTTCCCCCGGGTTTCCTGTCAGAACAGGACGTTCGTCCTGTTTTTTGCCACCGCCTCCGGTCGGCAAGTTGCGTGTTCCTTAAACGAGGCCCCTCGCCCCGTCCATGCGTCAAATATCAGCGGTAAGGCGCATCCAGCGAGATGTTGCGCGCCAGTTCACGCTCCCAGCGGTCGCCATTGGCCAGGAGCCTGTCCTTGTCGTAATAAAGCTCCTCGCGCGTTTCGGTCGCGAATTCGAAATTCGGGCCCTCGACAATGGCGTCGACCGGGCAGGCTTCCTGGCAGAAGCCGCAGTAAATGCATTTCACCATATCGATGTCGTAGCGCACGGTGCGCCGTGTGCCGTCGTTGCGGCGCGGGCCGGCCTCGATGGTGATGGCCTGCGCCGGGCAGATCGCCTCGCACAATTTGCAGGCGATGCAGCGTTCCTCGCCGTTGGGATAACGGCGCAGCGCATGTTCGCCACGGAAGCGCGGGCTGACCGGCCCCTTTTCATGCGGATAGTTGATCGTCTCCTTCGGCGCGAAGAACTGGCGCATCGACAGGAAGAAAGCGCTGACGAAATCCTGCAAAAGCAGTGACTTGGCGGCCTGGGAAAGAGCGGACATCAAAGGGCTCCCGAAAGTTTCATACCTTGAATCCATCCAACTATTGGCAGAAAGGCAAAACCGAAAAAGGCAACGCCTCTTAGGACACGTCGGTTTTTCAGTGGAAGTTCGGGCTTCAACCAGTAAGCGCGAAGTAGAAAGAACTCGACAGCCGCAAAAGCAACGCCACCGATCGCTCCCCCAATTTCATATGTCATCACGCAAACCCCGTGATTTTGAGGAATGCCGCGGTGGCGACCACCATGAACAGCGAGATCGGCAGGAAGACCTTCCAGCCGAGCCGCATCAGCTGATCGTAGCGATAGCGCGGCACGAACGCTTTCACCATCGAGAACATGAAGAATACCAGGCAGACCTTGAGCACGAACCAGATCAGCCCCGGCACCCAGGTGAACGGCGCGAAGTTGAAGGGTGGCAGCCAGCCGCCAAGGAACAGGATGGTGGCCAGCGCGCACATCAGGACGACGGCGACATATTCGCCGAGGAAGAACAGCAGGAACGGCGTCGAGGAATATTCGACCATATGGCCGGCGACGAGTTCCGATTCGGCTTCCACAAGGTCGAAGGGCGGCCGGTTGGTCTCGGCCAACGCCGAGATGAAGAAGACGATGAACATCGGGAACAGCGACAGCCAATGCCAGTCGAGGAAGGTGTTGGGCAGGCCGAGCCGCGTGCCCAGCCCGTCCTGTTGCGACAAGACGATGTCGGACAGGTTGAGCGAGCCGACGCAAAGCAGCACGGTGACAATGACGAAACCGATGGAGACTTCGTAGGACACCATCTGCGCCGCCGAGCGCAGCGCGCCGAGGAAGGGGTATTTCGAATTGGACGCCCAGCCGCCCATGATGACGCCATAGACCTCGAGCGAGGAGATGGCGAAGACATAGAGGATGCCGACATTGACGTTGGCGATCGCCCAGCCTTCATTGACCGGTATGACCGCCCAGGCAGAGATCGCCAGCACCGCCGACACCAAGGGCGCCAGCAGGAAAACGCCCTTGTTGGCGCCGGACGGGATGACCGGCTCCTTGAAGACGAATTTCAGCAGATCGGCGAAGGCCTGCAGCGTGCCCCATGGGCCAACGACGTTCGGGCCTCGGCGCAATTGCACCGCCGCCCAGATCTTGCGGTCGGCGTAGAGCACATAGGCGACGAAGATCAACAGAACGACGATCAGCACGACCGACTTCAAAAGAATCAGCAGCGCCGGCAGCACGTAGAAGGAGAAGAAGGTGTCCATATCTACTCCGCCGCCTGCCTGAAGCCGTTCTTCGCCAAAGCCGAGCACTCCGCCATCACTGCGGAAGCCCGCGCGATCGGGTTGGTCAGGTAGAAATCCTTGACCGGCGAGGTGAAGGTGCCCTTGTTCAGCCGCCCGCCGAGCTTGGCAACCCTGGCGATGTCGGCCGGGTCGCCGGCCGCGACATGGTCGATGCGGGCAAGATGCGGGTATTCCGCATAGAGCTTAGCGCGCAGCTGCGGCAGCGAATCGAACGGCAGCTTCTTGCCAAGCACATCCGATAGTGCCCGAAGGATCGCCCAGTCCTCGCGTGCCTCACCGGGCGCGAAGCCGGCACGGTTGGTCTGCTGCACGCGCCCCTCGGTGTTGACGAAGGTGCCCGACTTCTCGGTATAGGCGGCACCCGGCAGGATGACGTTGGCGCGGTGTGCGCCCTTGTCGCCATGCGTGCCGATATAGACGACGAAAGCGCCGCCGGTCTTGGCCATATCGATTTCGTCAGCGCCGAGCAGGAACAGCACATCGGTCTCGCCCAGCATGCCGGCGACGTTCCTGCCGCCCTCGCCCGGCACAAACCCGACATCGAGGCCGCCGACGCGTGCCGCGGCAGTGTGCAGCACGGCAAAGCCGTTCCAGTCGGCCCTGGCGGCGTTGACTGCGACGGCGAGCTTCGCCGCCTGGCCGAGCACGGCCGCCCCGTCCGGACGCGCCATCGCACCCTGTCCGACGATGATCAGCGGATGCGTCGCCTTCTTCAGCAGCTGGAAGAACTTGCCGTTACCGTCGGCCAGATCCTTCAGCGATTCCGGCCCGGCGCCGAGCTGCTCGTAATCATAGCGCGTTTCGCCGACATCGCCGATGACGCCGACCGGCAGATTGCCGGCCCGCCAGCGCTTGCGGATGCGGGCGTTGAGCAAGGATGCCTCGAAGCGCGGATTGGCGCCGATGATCAGCACCGCATCGGCCTGTTCGATGCCTTCGATGGTCGGGTTGAAGACATAGCTCGCCCGGCCGAGCGACGGATCGAGTGCGGCGCCGTCCTGGCGGCAGTCGGTGTTCTTCGAGCCGAGCGAAGCCATCAGAAGCTTCAGCGCGTAGATCTCCTCGACGGCTGCGAGATCGCCGGCAATGGCACCGATCTTTTCGGGTGCCGCATTCGACACCTCTTCCTTGATAGCGGCAAAAGCCTCGGCCCAGCTTGCCGGGGCCAGTCTGCCGTCCTTGCGCACATAGGGGCGGTCGAGGCGCTGCGTGCGCAAGCCGTCCCAGATGAAGCGGGTCTTGTCGGAAATCCATTCCTCGTTCACCGCCTCGTTGGTACGCGGCAGGATGCGCATCACTTCGCGGCCCCGGCTATCGACGCGGATCGCCGAGCCGACGGCGTCCATCACGTCGATGGATTCGGTCTTGGTCAGCTCCCACGGCCGTGCCTGGAAGGCGTAGGGTTTGGAGGTCAGCGCACCGACCGGGCAAAGGTCGATGACATTGCCCTGCAGTTCCGAAGTCATCGCGCTTTCGAGATAGGTGGTGATCTCGGCATCCTCGCCGCGGCCGATCAGGCCGAGCTCGGATATGCCCGCAATCTCGGTGGTGAAGCGGACGCAGCGCGTGCAATGGATGCAGCGGTTCATGATCGTCTTGACGAGCGGCCCGATATACTTGTCTTCGACCGCCCGCTTGTTCTCATGGTAGCGCGAGGAATCGACTCCGAACGCCATCGCCTGGTCCTGCAGGTCGCACTCGCCGCCCTGGTCGCAGATCGGGCAGTCCAGCGGATGGTTGATCAGCAGGAATTCCATCACGCCTTCGCGCGCCTTCTTGACCATCGGCGTGTTGGTGAAGATTTCCGGCGGCTCGCCATTCGGACCGGGGCGCAGGTCGCGCACGCCCATGGCGCAGGACGCCTGCGGCTTGGGCGGGCCGCCCTTTACTTCGATCAGGCACATGCGGCAATTGCCGGCGATCGACAGCCGCTCATGGAAGCAGAAGCGCGGCACTTCCGCGCCGGCGTCCTCGGCCGCCTGCAGCAGCGTGTAATGGTCGGGTACAGTGATCTCTTTCCCGTCGACCTTGAGCTTTGCCATTTCGCCTCAAACCCCTGCGGACGTTCCGCAATCTTTCCTTCCGGGCGCAGCCGAAACCGCGCACGATATTGAATTCACTTTTTGGCCCCGGCCAACGCGGCCGCCTGACCGATCCAGCCGTCACGGCCGATGCGGCCCTTCAACGACAGGTAATCTTCGACCCAGGCGATCTCTTGCGGCGTCCACGCGGCGATCTGGGCGTATGTCCAGATGCCAAGGCCGTTCAGCACCTTTTCCAGTTTCGGCCCGATGCCCGATATCGCCTTGAGGTCAGCCGGCTCGGCTGGCCGATCCATCGGCTTGGGCTGCTTGAAATCCTCCGGCATCAGCCCGGCCGACGCATCCGCTGCAACGGTGCTGGCATTCGCCAAGCTCCGCGCAGCGGTGCTCGTCGCAATGTCGGTCACATCGTTGGCGAAGGACTGCGCCTCGGCAATCAGGGTTTTGGTCGCTGCGCGCGCCTTTGTCGAGGAGCTTTTGCCGGTCGCGGAAAAGCGTTCCGTCCGGGCCTCGAAATCCTCGGCGACCGGCTGCCAAAGCCGCTGCGAGGTTTCGGCCGCGCCCGAAAGCACGCCCATCCAGATGCCAAAGGCGTGGTTGGCAAGACCGATGCCGAGTGCCGTCATCGCCGCCGCGCCCGCGACAGGATGCGCCAGGAGATTGACGGCATTGGCCATCTCCTTCGGCATCATCCTGGTCAGATCCTGGTTCATCTTCAACAACGGGTCCATATCGGGCGTAAAATCGTCGGGTGTCGAAAACAGCGACATAGGTGGTCTCCTGGTCGTTTCCGTCTGCCCCGCGCTCGTTTCCTCGTATCGGACATTCGTCCGCATTTTGAATTCTTCTATTCCGCCGCCGCCAGCACCGGTTCGGCGCGATGTGCGTTGCGCGAAAACTCGTCGATGCGCCGCTCCACCTCGCCGCGGAAATGCCGCATCAGGCCCTGGATCGGCCACGCCGCCGCATCGCCCAGCGCACAGATCGTGTGGCCCTCGACCTGCTTCGTCACGTCGAGCAGCATGTCGATCTCGCGCTTCTGCGCCTCGCCGCGCACCAGCCGTTCCATCACCCGCCACATCCAGCCGGTGCCCTCACGGCAAGGCGTGCACTGGCCGCAGCTCTCGTGCTTGTAGAAATAGGACAGCCGCGCGATCGCCTTCACGATATCGGTCGATTTGTCCATGACGATGACAGCCGCCGTGCCGAGGCCCGATTTCAGGTCGCGCAACGCATCGAAATCCATCGGCGCGTCGATGATCTGCTCGGCCGGCACCAGCGGCACCGAGGCGCCGCCCGGAATGACCGCCAGCAGGTTGTCCCAGCCGCCGCGAATGCCGCCGCAATGCGTCTCGATCAGTTCGCGGAACGGGATCGACATCGCCTCTTCGACGGTGCATGGATTGTTGACGTGGCCGGAGATGCAGAACAGCTTGGTGCCGACATTGTTGGGCCGGCCGAAGGACGAGAACCAGGCGGCACCGCGGCGCAGGATGGTCGGCGCGACAGCGATGGACTCGACATTGTTGACCGTCGTCGGGCAGCCATAGAGGCCGACATTGGCCGGAAACGGCGGCTTCAGCCGCGGCTGGCCCTTCTTGCCCTCGAGGCTTTCGAGCAGCGCCGTTTCCTCGCCGCAGATATAGGCACCGGCGCCATGGTGCATGTAGATGTCGAAATCGTAGCCGGAGGTGTTGTTCTTGCCGATCAGCTTGGCCGCATAGGCCTCGTCTATGGCGCGTTGCAGCGCCTCACGCTCGCGGATGAACTCGCCGCGCACATAGATGTAGGCGGCGACCGCGCCCATGGCGAAGCCGGCAAGCAGGCAGCCTTCGACCAGCGTGTGCGGGTCATGGCGCAGTATGTCGCGGTCCTTGCAGGTGCCGGGCTCGGATTCGTCGGCATTGACGACGAGATAGCTCGGCCGGCCGTCGCTTTGCTTGGGCATGAACGACCATTTGAGCCCGGTCGGGAAACCGGCGCCGCCGCGGCCGCGCAGGCCCGATGCCTTCATCTCGTTGACGATCCACTCGCGCCCCTTGGCAACGATGCCGGGCGTGTTGTCCCAGGCGCCGCGCGCCATGGCGCCGGCCAGCGACTTGTCGAAGCGGCCGTAGATGTTGTTGAAGATGCGGTCTCTGTCCTGAAGCATTGCTCGTTCCTCAGACCGGCTTCTTGCCGGTCGGCCGGCTCCTGTTTCCGGGCGACGGCTTGGCCGCAGCCTTCGCCGGTTTGACCTTGGCCTCCGGCGCTTTGAAAGCAGACGCCGGCTCGGCCTTGTTCTTGGGGCCCTTGCGCTGTTTCGAGACGTCCTCGACCTGCGGTTCGGCCTTGTTGGCATTGGCGGCCGAATGCAGAGGCGCTGCGACGCTCGCCGCCCTTTCCGCCGCGGGCGCGACTTTCGTCGCCGACGGCGATTTCAGCGCCGGGTTGGTCTCGACCGCGTCGGTCTTCGGCTTGCTGGCATTCGAGGGCGCAACCGGCGCCGGCGCGGCAGGAGCAGCTGGCGGAACTGATGCTGCGGCGGCGGCCGCCGGCTCTGCATCCTTGGCGGCCTTGGTCGCCGCCCTGGTTTCCCGGTCGCGGGTCGCCTTGAGGATCGCCTTTTCGCTCTTGAGGGTCGTCAGGCCACTGGCCGGCTCGGAAGTGATGCGGCCGTTTTGCGGTCCTGGCGTCACCGAAGCACCTTTGCCGGCGTCATAGAGGTCGATGATCTCGGCAAGCCGCTCCGGCGTCAAATCCTCATAGGTGTCCTTGAATATCATCACCATCGGTGCGTTGACGCAGGCGCCGAGGCATTCGACCTCCTCCCACGACAGCGTGCCCTTGTCGTTGGTGTGGAACTGGTCGTGATGGATCTTCGAGCGGCAGACATCCATCAGCGCTTCCGAGCCGCGCAGCATGCAGGGCGTGGTGCCGCAGACCTGGATATGCGCGCGGGTGCCGACCGGATTGAGCTGGTACTGGGTATAGAAGGTGGCGACTTCCAGCCCACGGATATAGGGCATGTCGAGCATGTCGGAGATCGTTTCGATCGCCGCCTTGGTCACCCAGCCTTCCTGCTCCTGCGCCAGCATCAGCAAGGGGATGATCGCGGATTGCTCGCGTCCCTTCGGATATTTCTTGATCCACTGCTTCGCCGCCGCCGCATTCGCCCGGTTGAAGGCGAAGGAGGCTGGCTGGAGGCTGGCTTCTGCGAGACGGCGGACTGACATGGAGTTTCGCTTTTATGTTTTCTTATTGAACCGAACTGGAGACGCGATAGCAGTTCTCAGATTGCCCTAACACGCATACAAACTCTTCCTTACCGCACTTCAGACGGATGTATTCATCATAACGATCGTCAACCCAAGAGACACAGTAAGGCCTCGGCCGGCTGGGCACTTGGGCAACAAACGACTCGATCGGACACGGAAGAGAATGAAAACCCATCCCGTCATCCATCGGCGCATGCCTCTCGTATGTACGCCCCATCAGCAAGTCGCCCTCCGAGACCAGCTCAAACCCGATCTTGAGCAGGTCTCGCGAAAGCAATCGACCATCCGGGGCCCAAGCAGGAACTTGGGCCGCCATGGTCAGAACCGCTGCGGTGACAAGCGCGTTCATTGCTACCGATCCACCTCACCAAACACGATGTCGAGGGAGCCGAGAACGGCGGTGACGTCGGCCAACATGTGGCCGCGACACAAAAAGTCCATGGCCTGGAGGTGCGCGAAGCCGGGCGCGCGCAGCTTGCAACGATAGGGTTTGTTGGTGCCGTCGGAGACCAGATAGACGCCGAACTCACCTTTCGGCGCCTCGACCGCCGCATAGACCTCGCCGGCCGGCACGCGGTAGCCTTCGGTGTAGAGCTTGAAGTGATGGATCAGCGCTTCCATCGAGCGCTTCATCGCCGCGCGCTTCGGCGGCACCACCTTGCCGTCGAGGTTAGACACCGGCCCGCTGCCTTCCTTGCCGAGCAACAGGTCGACGCACTGGCGCATGATTTTCGCCGACTGCCGCATCTCTTCCATGCGTACCAGATAACGGTCGAAACAGTCGCCGTTCTTGCCGATCGGAATGTCGAAATCCAGCTCGGCATAGCATTCGTAGGGCTGCGATTTGCGCAGGTCCCACGGCGCGCCCGAGCCGCGCACCATGACGCCGGAAAAACCCCAGGCCCATGCGTCGGCCAGAGACACCGTCGCGATGTCGACATTGCGCTGCTTGAAGATACGGTTGCCGGTCAAAAGCGCGTCGAGATCGTCGACCGATTTCAGGAATGGGTCGATCCACTTGCCGATGTCCTCGATCAGCTTCTGCGGCAGATCCTGATGGACGCCCCCGGGGCGGAAATAGGCAGCATGCATGCGCGAGCCCGAGGCGCGCTCATAGAACACCATCAGCTTTTCGCGCTCGACGAAGCCCCACAGCGGCGGCGTCAGCGCGCCGACATCCATCGCCTGCGTCGTCACGTTGAGGATATGCGACATGATGCGGCCGATTTCCGAATAGAGAACTCGGATCAACTGGCCCCGCTTCGGCACCTCGATACCGAGCAGCCGCTCCGCGGCAAGCGCAAAGGCATGCTCCTGGTTCATCGGCGCGCAATAATCGAGCCGGTCGAGATAGGGCACGGCCTGCAGATAAGTCTTGGCCTCGATCAGCTTTTCCGTGCCGCGGTGCAACAGCCCGATATGCGGGTCAACGCGATCGACGACTTCGCCGTCAAGCTCCAGCACCAGGCGCAAAACGCCGTGCGCCGCTGGATGTTGCGGGCCAAAATTGATGTTGAAGTTGCGGACCGAAGTTTCAGCCATTTTGGCGTCTCTGGCGAAGAGTCAGTAGTGAGTAGTGAGTAGTGATCATCAATCTCAGTGCCTGCTTCATTCCGCCTGCTTGGCCTGCACCGTTCGGATAAGAGATCTCGTCATTTTTCCAATCTCTTCGCATCGCAGCAGCAGCTCAATCTCGTTGTCATTTCGTAGCAGGCCAACCCGGCATGCCAGTAGTATGTGCGTTTCCAGTTCCTTCAACGAACCTTGCGCCATGCGCAAAAATTGAACGAACGAACCTCTGTTCTCCCGACCGTACCCCTCCGCGATATTGGCTGCGATCGACACCGCCGATCGGCGCATTTGAGAGGTCATGCCGTAGATCTCCTCTCTCGGAAACCCTTTGGTGATGCGGTAACAATCTTCAGCGAGTAGCATCGCCGATTGCCACACCTTCAGGTCACGATAAGATTCGATCCGTTGCTCCAATTCTTTCCTACCGACTACTCACTATTTCACTACTCACTGTTTCGCCTTCTCATCCCCCGGAAGCACGTAATCCGTACCTTCCCACGGAGACAGAAAATCGAAATTGCGGAATTCCTGCTTGAGCTCCACCGGCTCGTAGATGACGCGTTTGGCTTCGTCGTCGTAACGCACCTCGACGAAGCCGGTAAGCGGAAAGTCCTTGCGCAGCGGATGGCCTTCAAAGCCGTAATCGGTCAGAATCCGCCGCAGATCGGGATGGCCTGAAAACAGCACGCCATAGAGATCATAGGTCTCGCGCTCGAACCAGTCGGCGCCGGGATAAATCCCGGTGATTGACGGCACCAGCGTCTCTTCGTCGGCCTGGACCTTGATTCGGATGCGGATATTCTGTCTCGGCGACAGCAAATGATAGACGACGTCGAAGCGCTTCGCCCGCGATGGATAATCGGCGCCGCAGACGTCGATGATCGAAATGAACTGGCATTTCGGGTCGTCGCGCAGGAAGGTCACCACCTCGATCAGGTCGCGCGGCTCGACCGAGATGGTGAGTTCGCCATAGGCGAACACCGCCTCCCCGATCCGGCCGATCAGCTTCTCGCCGAGATAGGTCGAGAGGTCATTCAACGCCTGGGTCATGCCGCTCACCGTTCGATCGTGCCGGTGCGGCGGATCTTCTTCTGCAGCAGAAGGATGCCGTAGAGCAGCGCTTCGGCGCTCGGCGGACAGCCGGGCACGTAGATGTCGACCGGCACGATGCGGTCGCAGCCGCGCACCACCGAATAGGAATAATGGTAATAGCCGCCGCCATTGGCGCAGGAGCCCATCGAGATGACGTAGCGCGGCTCCGGCATCTGGTCGTAGACCTTGCGCAGCGCCGGCGCCATCTTGTTGGTCAGCGTGCCGGCGACGATCATGATGTCGGACTGGCGCGGAGACGCGCGCGGCGCCACGCCGAAGCGCTCGCTGTCATAGCGCGGCATCGAGGTGTGGATCATCTCGACGGCGCAGCAGGCGAGGCCAAACGTCATGAACATCAGCGAGCCGCTGCGCGCCCAGGTGATCAGCGCCTCGGTCGAGGTGACGAGAAAGCCCTTGTCGGCGAGCTCGTTGTTGATCTCCAGGAAGAATGGATCGTCGGACCCGACCGGCCTGCCGGTGTTGGGGTCGATGAGGCCCTTGGGCTTCGGCGCGACGAGCGTACCGGAACTGTCGTTCAATCCCATTCCAGCGCTCCTTTTTTCCATTCATAGGCAAAGCCGATGGTCAACACCGCCAAAAACACCATCATCGACCAGAAACCGAGCATGCCGATCTGGCTGAACGACACCGCCCACGGAAACAGGAAGGCCACCTCCAGATCGAAGATGATGAACAGGATCGACACCAGGTAGAAGCGGATATCGAACTTCATGCGGGCGTCGTCGAACGAGTTGAAGCCGCACTCGTAGGCGGAAAGCTTTTCCGGATCGGGGTTGCGGTAGGCCACCAGGAACGGTGCGGCGAGCAGCGCCAGCCCGACGATCAGCGCCACGCCGATGAACAGGACGATGGGCAGGTACGAACCTAAAAGTGCGTTCATGCTGCAGTTTCCGTTGGCGGCCAATCCACTCTGATTACAGCACCGGACCCACTTGCGGAAGCGTGACAGTTTAACCACTGAACCGTTTTAAGGGGGCTCTATGCTGCAACGCGGCGAGGGTTAGCGCAGCGCTTTCGGCGAAGCAAGTCAAACCTTGTTCAAATCGCGGTGCTGGACGGCATATCCGGGAAAACTGGTCCGATCCGCTCCTGTTTGATTTCCTTCACTTTTTACTCCACTTTTCTCTCCTGACATAGATGCCGCCAAAACCCTGCTAGCATGGCACGGAATCGTAGGTCATTTTCTCTGTCTAAGATCGTCCGGATGCCGCCTTCATGAAGGAAAAAATCTCGCGCGCCATGGCCCGTCGCATTGCGCTCGCGGCACAGGGATTCAATGACCCGCGCCCCACCGGCACGCCTGACCGACGGCATCTGGCCCGCGTGCTTGCCCGTACCGGCCTGCTGCAGATCGATTCCGTCAGCGCCGTGGTGCGCGCCCACTATATGCCGCTCTATTCGCGGCTTGGCCCCTACAAGCTGGCGCTGCTCGACGACGCCGCGGTAACGCGCAAGCGCATGGTCTTCGAATATTGGGCGCACGAAGCCTCGTTCTTGCCGGTCGGGACCTATCCATTGATGCGCTGGCGCATGCAGCGGGCCGAGGGCGGCGACGAAATGTACAGCGGACTGGCCAAATGGGGCCGCGAGCACGCCGCCTATATCGAAGACATCTATCGCGAGGTCGCCGAACGAGGCCCGATCGCGGCGTCGGCTTTCGAAGGGCAGAAGGGTTCGGGCGGCTGGTGGGGCTGGAGCCATGCCAAGCACGCCTTCGAATGGCTGTTCTGGGCCGGCCGCATCACCACGGCGCATCGCCGCGGCTTCGAGCGGTTCTACGATCTGCCGGAGCGCGTGCTGCCGCCAACAATACTGAGTCTGCCAACGCCCTCCACCGAAGACGCTCACCGCGAATTGCTGCGCATCTCGGCCCGTGCCCACGGTATCGCCACGGCAGGCGACCTGCGCGACTATTTCCGTCTCTCGCCCGCCGACATCAAGGGCCGGATCGAGGAGCTGGTCGAGTCCGGCGACCTGTTGCCGGTGAGCGTCGAAGGTTGGAGCAAAACAGCCTATCTCCACAAGGACGCCCGTTTGCCGCGCAGGATCGAGGCGCGCGCCTTGCTCGCGCCGTTCGATCCTGTCGTCTTCGAACGATCGCGCACCGAGCGGTTGTTCGACTTCCACTACCGCATCGAGATCTACACGCCGGCCGAAAAGCGCCGGTATGGCTATTATGTGCTGCCATTCCTGCTCGGCGACAGCGTCGTCGGGCGCGTTGACCTCAGGGCCGACCGTCCGGCCGGCGTATTGCGCGTCCATGCCGCCTATGCGGAGCCCGGCGCCCCGCCACAAACCGCTGCCGAACTCTTCAAGGAATTGAAGCAGATGCAGGGCTGGCTCGGGCTTGAGCGCATCGAGGTGACCGCTGCCGGCGATTTGGGCCGGCCGCTCGCGGACATCGCCGCGCCATAGACGTGCGTTGACACGACTGCCTCCACAAGCCTAAATCCGTTCCAGACGGTCCCCTGCCCGCAACGGCAGGGGCCAAGAGGGAATGCGGTGCGAAATCTCGATTTCAAATCCGCGGCTGTCCCCGCAACTGTAAGCGACGAGCCAAGGCCGAAAACCACTGGGATATTCCCGGGAAGGCGGCACCCAGGCGATGACCCGCGAGCCAGGAGACCTGCCGTCTAGGACATAAGAATCCGATCGCCTGGCGGGTTTTCCGGGCAAGGAGCCTGATTTGGAACGCGACAGCAGTTTTCCGGCTGAGACAGCGGATTTATTGTCCGGCCATGGTGATTCCCCGGCCGGCGTTACCGTCATCGTCTGCTCGTCCTGCCGTGACGAGACCGGTTCGGACGCTCATCCGCGCGCCGGCGAACTGCTCGCAGAGGACACGCGCCGCGCTGCTTCCAGCGAAAACATCAAAATCCGCACCGTCGAATGCCTCGGCAATTGCAAGCGCCGGCTCAGCGCGGCCATGCTGCGCGACGGCTGCTGGAGTTACGTCTTCGGTGATCTGACCACGACCAGCGGCGCCGATCTCGTCACCGGGGCAAAGCTGTTCGCCACCTCGACGGATGGGCTCATTCCATGGCGCGGCCGTCCCGATTGCCTGAAGCGCGGCCTGGTTGCCCGCATCCCTCCCCTTGACCATTTGAAGGACCTGACATGACCGCTGCCTCCCTTTCGCGCGTTCCCTGCACCGTGGTCACCGGCTTTCTCGGCGCCGGCAAGACGACGTTGATCCGCCATTTGCTCGAAAACGCCAAAGGCAAGCGCCTGGCCATCATCGTCAACGAGTTCGGCGACATCGGCATCGACGGCGAGATCCTGAAGGGCTGCGGCATCGACACCTGCCCCGAGGAAAACATCGTCGAGCTGGCCAACGGTTGCATCTGCTGCACCGTCGCCGATGATTTCGTCCCGGCGCTGGACCAGATCCTGTCGCTGACGCCGAGGGTCGACCACATCCTGATCGAGACATCCGGCCTCGCTTTGCCCAAGCCGCTGGTCCAGGCCTTCCAGTGGCCGTCGGTGAAAAGCCGCGTGACGGTGGACGGCGTCATTGCCGTGGTCGACGGACCGGCGCTGGCTGATGGCCGCGTAGCCAACGACATGGACGCCCTGCAGGCGCAGCGCGCGCAGGACGAGACGCTCGACCATGACGATCCGGTCGAGGAAGTGTTCGAAGACCAGCTCGCCTGCGCCGACTTGATCATCCTGTCGAAGAGCGACCTGATGGACGCAGCCGGCGCGGCCCGTGCCAATGCCGTCATCGGCAAGCACGTTGCGCGGGCGGTGAAGATCGTACCGACTTCGCAAGGCAAGGTCGACCCGTCGGTGCTGCTCGGCCTCGGCCTCGCCGTCGAGGACGACATCGAGAACCGCAAGACCCACCACGACGACGAGCTCGACCACGAACATGACGATTTTGACTCGTTCGTCATCGACATCGCGTCCGTGTCCAACCCGGACGAGCTCGCACAACGCGTCGCCACGGCGGCGGAGGAAGAAAACGTGTTGCGCGTCAAGGGTTTCGTCGAAGTCGGCGGCAAGCCGATGCGGCTCCTGCTGCAGGCCGTCGGTCCGCGCGTCAACCACTATTACGACCGCGCCTGGACCGCTGAAGACGACCGCCGCTCGCGCCTCGTCGTCATCGGCCTGAAAGGGCTGAACCGCCCGGCCATCGAGCGTATCCTCGCCGGCTGACCCCAGGTACGAGCCGCGATGCACATCCTCACCACCACATCCGCCTCGCTCGACGATCTCGCCGAGCCTGTCGATCTCAGGCAAACGCCTGCGGATGTCGTGGCGCTGTCCTTCACCGACAGCGACCTGGCCGGGCTGGCGGCGGCGTGGAAGGCAGATGCGCACCGCCTGCCGTCGATGCGGCTCGCCGCCTTGCGCGACCTGCGCCATCCGATGTCCGTCGACCTGTGGATCGACAGTGTCGCCCGCCACGCCAAGGTCATTCTGGTCCGCATCCTCGGCGGCTATGACTGGTGGCGCTATGGCTGCGACCAGCTCGCCGCTATCGCGCGAAATCGCGGTATCAAGCTGGCGCTCCTACCGGGCGAGAGCCACGACGAGGATTTGCGACTGATCGAAGGCTCGACGCTGCCGCGCGAGGAGTTGGACGCCCTGCTTGGCTACTTCCGCGAGGGCGGGCCGGCAAATATGACGGCGCTGGTGCAGAGGCTGGCAAGTCTCGCTGGATCGGGTGCGGCGGTAGCCGAACCTGTTAGCGTGCCAAAGGCGGGATTTTACGAGCCGGGACTGGGGGTCGTAGAACGCGGTGTCCCCCTCCCCCTCGAGGGGAGGGCCCGGCCGCAGGCCGGGGGTGGGGTCCTCTCCGAAGCGCGCCTGCACAAAACGTCGAGCACTGCCGTGACGACCCCACCCGGCCCTGCGGGTCCCCTCGAGGGGAAGGGGGACGTCGTGCCAATTCTCTTCTACCGTTCGATGCTGCTCGCGGCCGATGTCGCGCCCATCGACGCGCTTTTCGAAGCCCTGCGCCACCGCGGCATGGCTCCCGTGCCTATGTTCGTCTCCAGCCTCAAGGACCCGGCGTCGCTCGCCTTTGTCGCAACCGCGCTCGCAACCCTGAAGCCTGCCGCCATCATCACCGCCACAGCTTTCGCCTCGGGTGCCGAGCCCGGCGTTGAAACCCTGTTCGACCGCGCCGGCGTGCCCGTGTTCCAGGTCATCGTCGCAACCACCCGCCGCGACATCTGGCAAACCAATCAGCGCGGCCTGGCGCCCGCCGACCTTGCCATGCATGTCGTCCTGCCCGAGCTCGACGGCCGCATCCTGGCCGGCGCCATTTCATTCAAGGGCGAAAGCGAAACCGACCCGGCGCTGGCCTTCCGCGCCTTCGCCAACCGGCCTGAGCCCGACCGCGTGGCGCAAGTGGCGAACCGTGTCGAGGCCTTCGTGCGCCTGCAGCGGTCGCCGCGTGCGGAGCGCAAGCTCGCCATCCTGATCCCCGACTATCCGAGCGCCCCCGGTCGCACCGGCTACGCGGTTGGTCTCGACGTGCCGTCCAGCGTCCTGGCAATGCTGCACGACCTCAGCGAACAGGGCTACGCCGTTGAAAGCATTCCGCAAACACCGCGCGAGTTGCTGGAGACGCTGGAAAAGGGCGGCCATGGGCTGGCATTGAAGGAGTATTTGACCTTCTCGACGGAATTGCCGCCGTCGGCCATCGCTGCGGTGGAAGCCGCATGGGGAAATCCAGAAGATGAGACAGGTTTGTGCGAAGCACCCCCCTCTGTCCTGCCGGACATCTCCCCCTCAAGGGGGGAGATTAGCAGTTCCGCCACCGGCTCTCCCTTAAGGCCCTCGGTAATTGGCGAAAGTAGAGACAACAGCGCAATCTCCCCCCTTGAGGGGGAGATGTCCGGCAGGACAGAGGGGGGCGCGACAGAACGCCAATCTTCGCTGCTGGTCAGCGAAAAACAATTCCCCTTCCGCGCAGCCACCTTCGGCAACGTCACCGTGGCACTCGCACCTGACCGCGGGCGCTCAGCCGACCGCCGCGCCGACTATCACGACCCGACGCTGCCGCCGCGCCATGCGCTGGTCGCCTTTGGCCTCTGGCTGCGCAAGTCGCTCGGCATCCATGCAATTGTCCATGTCGGCGCCCATGGCACGCTGGAGTGGCTGCCCGGCAAGACCGTGGCGCTCAGTGAAAACTGCTTTCCCGAGATAGTCACCGGTCCCCTGCCCGTCATCTATCCCTTCATCGTCTCCAACCCGGGAGAGGCAGCGCAGGCCAAGCGGCGCATTGCCGCCGTCACGCTCGGCCATCTGCCGCCGCCGCTGACCGGCGCCGGGCTGGACGAAAACCAGCACAGGCTTGAACGACTGGTTGACGAATATGCCCAAGCCGACGGGCTCGACCGCCGCCGCCGCGACCGCCTGGCGAAGCTGATCGTCGAGACGGCGGAAAAGACCGGCCTCGCCTCAGAGGCAGGCGTCGCCAGGACCGACGCAGCCGACGAGGCTTTGCGCCGCATCGACGCCTGGCTCTGCGATCTCAAGGATTTCGCCATCAAGGACGGCCTGCACATTTATGGCCGCTCGCCGGAAGGCGAGGCTGATCCGGTACGGCGGCAAAGTGCGGCAGCTGAAAGAACCGCGCTGCTTGCCGCCCTCGACGGCCGCCACGTCGCTGCCGGTCCGGCCGGTGCGCCGGCGCGTGGCCGGAGCGATGTGCTGCCCACCGGCCGCAATTTGTTTACCGCCGACCCGCGCACCATGCCGACGCCGACCGCCTATGATCTGGGCAAGGTGGCAGCGGAAGAAGTGGTCCGCAGCTACATGCAATCGCATGGCGACTGGCCGCGCTCGCTGGTCATCGACCTGTGGGGCTCGGCCTCGCTGCGCACCGGCGGTGAGGAGATCGCGCAAGGCCTGGCGCTGATGGGCTGCCGGCCGCAATGGGATTCCGCCACCGGCCGCATCACCGGCATAGATGTGCTGCCGCCGGCAACACTCGGCCGTCCGCGCATCGATGTCACCTGGCGCATATCGGGCCTGTTCCGCGACATGTTCCCGACCCAGATCGCGCTGATCGACGCCGCGGCCAACGCGGTGGCGACCCGCGACGAGGACGATTCGGAAAACCCGCTGGCGGCCAGGACCCGCACCGATGGAAAGATCAGCCCGCGCATTTTCGGCACCTCGCCGGGCACTTACGGCGCGGGCGTCGAGGACTTGTTGTCGAGCGGCGACTGGGCCGCGCGCGAAGAGATCGGCCGCACCTATCTCGCCGCAACCTCGCACGCCTATGGCGGCTCCGAGGGCAAAGGCATTTCGGCGCCCGGCGCGTTCGAGGAACGCCTCGCCGAGGCCGACCTTCTGGTTCATACCGGCGACGACCCCGGCCGCGACATCCTCGAAGGCTCGGCCGACGTCGCCTTCATCGGCGGCTTTTCGGCAGCGCTTGCCGCGCTCGGCAAGAACGCCGACGTGATCGTGCTCGACACCACGGACCCGCAAAAGCCCAAGCCGCGCTCGATCAGTGAGGCCGTATCCCGGGTAGTTCGCGCCCGCGCGGTCAACCCGCGCTTCATCGCCGGCCAGCTGCGGCACGGGCCGCGCGGCGCCTCGGAATTCGCCGAGACGGTCGACCGGCTGGTCGGCTTTGCCGAGACTACCCATGCCATATCGGGCACGCTGATCGAGGCGGTGCACGACGCCTATCTTGGCGACCCCGTGGTGCGCGCCTTCATCCTGCGCGAGAACCCGGCGGCGGCGAAGGTGATCGCCGAGCGTTTGCTGTCGGCACGGCGGCGCGGGCTCTGGCATCCGCTGCGCAATTCGATCGATGACGATCTCGCCGCACTGATTGCCGAAGCGCAAGCGCTGGGAGTGGCGGCATGAACGCTTTCTCGCGCCGTGGCGCCTGCCCCGCTTTGTCGGCGCCGATGCAGACCGGCGACGGGCTGCTGGTGCGGCTCAATCCGGTCGCTGGAGGACTGTTGCCGAAGTCGTTGATCGGACTCTGCGAATTCGCCTTGCGCCATGGCAACGGTATCATGGAAGTGACCGCCCGCGGCAGCCTGCAGATCCGCGGCCTGACGCCGGCAAGCGCGCGGCTGCTGGCGATGGAGGTCGATGCGCTCGGCATCGCGGTGCGCACCGGCGTGCCGGTCGAGACCGGCCCGCTGGCCGGGCTCGACCAGGAGGAGATAGCCGACCCGCGCCCAATGGCGCAGCGGATTCGGGCGGCAATTGAGGACGCCGGTGTTACGCAACGCCTTGGCCCGAAGGTGTCGGTGATTGTTGACGGCGGCGGGCAGCTGACAATGGATGCGGTTACGGCCGATGTCAGGCTGGTCGGGGTGCGGGCCGCCGACGGAATTAAGTGGCGGGTATCGCTCGCCGGAGATGCGCAGGGTGCCACGCGGCTGGCGATGTCCGAGGAAGATGCGGCTTGTGACATCGCTGTCGCCATTCTCAGGATGGTTGCCGAAAAGGGCCGCGATGCCCATGCGCGGGATTTGACGGCGAGGCAGCTGAGATCCCTCGCAAGTTGGCGATCCGTCGCGCCCCCCTCTGTCCTGCCGGACATCTCCCCCACAAGGGGGGAGATTGCGCCCTCCTCTCGGCTTTCGCCTATCACCCGAGGTCCTGAGCCGCCGCTGAAGCTGCCGATCTCCCCCCAAGTGGGGGAGATGTCCGGCAGGACAGAGGGGGGCGCGAAGGATCGCCGGCCCATCGGAATTTTCGATCTGGCAGCCGGCAGTACCTCCCTCGGCATCGGCCTGCCGTTCGGCAGCATACCAGCGCAAAAACTTATCGATCTCACCCAACACGCCCTCACCCTCGGCACCACCGAAATCCGCCTGGCGCCGGGTCGCGCGCTGCTTTTGCTTGGCCTCTCCCCAGCCGCATGTCTTTCCCTCCAGAAAACCGCCGCAGCCCTCGGCTTTGTCACCGACGGAGCCGATCCGCGCACCAGGATCGCCACCTGCCCCGGCGCACCCGCCTGCGCCTCCGGCCGGATCGCCACCCGCGACATCGCCGAGATCATCGCTACAGAAAACCGCGACATCCTTGATTCCTCGCTGACGCTGCACATCTCAGGCTGCACCAAGGGTTGCGCCCATCCCGGTCCGGCGGCGCTGACCCTGGTCGGTGGCGAAAACGGAGCCGGACTTGTCGTGGACGGGACGGCAAAGGCATTGCCCGCCGGATACAGGCCGGGCTACGACGCCGCGCACGGCATCGGCCGCATTGCAGCGGCGATCCGCAGCGCACGACATCCCGGCGAAACCGCTGCCGCCTGCCTGGCAAGGCTCGGCGCGGCCGGCATCACCGAAATCTATCGACAGGAATGAGCATGCCCGCCCAGAACGCCTACGACTACATCCGTGATGGCACGGCGATCTACGAGCGCTCCTTCGCCATTATCCGCGCCGAGGCCGACCTGTCGCGCTTTTCCGAAGCCGAGGCCGAAATCGCTATCCGCATGATCCACGCCTGCGGCCAGGTCGACGCTGCGCGACACTTCGTTTTCTCGAGCGATTTCGTCGCCGCCGCGCGCACGGCGTTGCGGGCCGGCGCGCCGATCTTCTGCGACGCGCAGATGGTCTCGCATGGCGTCACGCGCGCCCGGCTTCCGGCCGGCAACGAGGTGATCTGTACGCTGCGCGATCCACGGACAGCCGACATCGCGAAAAAGATCGGCAACACCCGCTCGGCCGCCGCGATCGACCTGTGGGGCGAGCGCATGGCCGGTTCGGTCGTCGCCATCGGCAATGCGCCGACAGCCCTTTTCTATCTGCTGGAAAAGCTGCGCGACGGCGCCCCGAAGCCGGCGGCGATCATCGGCATGCCGGTCGGGTTTGTCGGCGCCGCTGAATCGAAAGATGCGCTGGCCGAAAATTCCTATGGCGTGCCTTACGCCATCGTGCGCGGCCGGCTGGGCGGCAGCGCCATGACCGCCGCCGCACTCAATGCATTGGCGAGGCCGGGCCTATGAATGCGATTGCAAAAGGCAGGCTTGTCGGCGTCGGCACCGGACCCGGCGACCCGGAACTCTTGACGCTGAAGGCAGTGCGCGCGCTGGCCGCGGCCGATGTCGTCGCGCATTTCGCTAAGCGCGGCAACAACAGCAACGCGCGCGCCATTGTCGGCGCGCATTTTCGCCCTAATCTGATCGAGCTGCCGCTGCTCTATCCGGTGACGACCGAGATCGACAAGGACCACAGCGATTACCGGTCGCAGATAACGGATTTCTACGAGCAGTCGGCCGAAAAGGTCGCCGAGCACCTCAGCGCCGGCAGGATGGTCGCGGTGCTTTCGGAAGGCGATCCGCTTTTCTACGGCTCCTACATGCATCTTCATGTCCGGCTGGCGCACCGCTTTCCGAGCGAAGTCATTCCCGGCGTCACCGCCATGTCCGGCTGCTGGTCGGCGACCGGCCTGCCGATCGTCCAGGGCGACGACGTGCTGACGGTGCTGCCGGGCACCATGAGCGAATTCGAGCTGACGCGTCGCCTCGCCGACACCGACGCTGCGGTGATCATGAAGGTCGGCCGCAACCTGCCCAAGATCAGGCGCGCGCTGGAGGCAACCGACAAGCTGGCGCGGGCCATCTATGTCGAGCGCGGCACCATGCCGGGCGGCGTCTCGATGCGGCTGGTCGATAAAAAGGACGACCAGGCGCCTTATTTCGCCATCGTGCTGGTGGCCGGCTGGTCGGGCCGGCCAAGCGCATTGAAAGCCGAAGCATGAGCGGCCGCCTCACTGTCATCGGCCTCGGGCCCGGCAACGCCGACCAGGTGACGCCGGAGGCAAGCCGCGCCGTTGCCGAGGCAAAATTCTTCTACGGCTATAAACCCTATCTCGACCGGCTCGATCTGCGCCCCGACCAGATTCGCGTCGCTTCCGACAATCGCGAGGAACTCGCGCGCTCCAGGGACGCGCTGCTGAAGGCTGTGGAAGGCCACGATGTCGCCGTCGTGTCGGGCGGCGATCCCGGCGTCTTCGCCATGGCCGCGGCCGTCTGCGAGGCGATAGAGGCGGGCCCACCCGAATGGCGCGCGGTCGACATCGCCATCGTGCCCGGTATCACCGCCATGCTCGCCGTCGCCGCCCGCATCGGCGCGCCGCTCGGCCATGATTTCTGCGCCATCTCCCTGTCCGACAATCTGAAGCCGTGGGACCTGATCGAGCTACGCCTGCTGGCGGCAGCCGGCGCCGGCTTCGTAATCGCGCTCTACAACCCGATCAGCAAGGCGCGCCCATGGCAGCTAGGCCGCGCCTTCGAATGCCTTGCTGCGATCCTGCCCGGCACCACGCCGGTGATCTTCGGCCGTGCCGCCGGCCGTCCCGACGAGCGCATCGAGGTTTTTCTGCTGGCCGACGCCGATGCCGCGAAGGCCGACATGTCGACCTGCATCATCATCGGCTCGCCGGAAACCAGAATCATCAAGCGGGGTGACAAGGCCGCGCTGGTCTACACGCCGCGTTCGGCAGCGGGCCCAAGAACATGACCGACCAGAAAATGATCGACCATCGCGGCAAGAGATTCGACGGTCTCAGCCGACGTGACGTCCGGCAGCGCCGGCCTGCGGATCATCACCACCTCGATTCCCAGCGCTCGCGCCGCCGCGATCTTGCCGTAGGTCGCCTCGCCGCCGCTGTTTTTGGAAACAACGACTTCGATGTGGTGTTGCAGAAGCAGTGCATGTTCGTCGACTTCCCGAAACGGCCCGCGCGCCAAGAGATAGGTCGCATCGGGCACAGCGAGCCTGGGCTCGACCGGGTCGACACTGCGGATGAGATAATGATGCTGGGGAGCGGCCTTGAAGGCAGCGACCTCCTGTCGCCCGAGCGCCAGGAACACGCGGCGCGGCACCGATCCCAGAGCCGTCACCGCGCTGGCAACGGTGTCGACCAACATCCAGCGATCACCTTCGACCGCCTCCCATCCGGGACGCCTGAGCGCAACGATAGGCACGCCGGTCATGCGCGCTGCTTCCGCCGCATTGGCAGAGATTCGCGCCGCATAGGGATGCGTGGCGTCGATCAGCAGGTCGATCTTGTTCTGGCGGAGATACGCCGCCAGCCCGCCGGCACCGCCGAAGCCGCCGACCCGCACCGGCACCCCCTGCGCGGCCGGGTTTTCGGTGCGGCCGGCCAGCGACAGCATGACCGAAATATCCGCGCGCGCGGCCAGCTTTCCGGCCATTTGCCGGGCTTCCGTGGTTCCGCCGAGGATCAGAATGCGGTGGGTCGTCATGCCTGCTGAAGCTCCGCGCGGCGCCAAGCTCACCTCAAAGTGGCTCACGATCATCGGCATCGGCGAGGACGGTGTAGCGGGTCTCGGCGACGAGGCCAAGCGGTTGATCGCGGAGGCCGAATTCGTCTTCGGCGGCAAGCGCCACCTTGCCCTCGTCGCGTCGCTCGCCAAAGGTGAAGCGCGCGCCTGGCCGACACCTTTCGATGCCGAGATGCGCGACGTGCTGGCGCTCTCCGGCAGACGCGTCTGCGTGCTGGCCTCCGGCGATCCCCTCTACCACGGTGTCGGCGTCACCCTCGCCCGCAAGGTCGCGGCAGAGGGTATGCGGGTGATCCCCGCGCCCTCGGCCTTTTCGCTGGCCGCCTCACGCCTGGGCTGGGCGCTGCAGGACGTCGAGACCATTTCGCTGCATGGCCGCTCGCTCGACCTGATCCGGCCGTTGCTGCATCCTTGCACCCGCATTCTCGCGCTGACCTCGGACAGCGATGCACCGGGAGCGATTGCCCGTCTGCTGACAGAGCTCGGCTTCGGCGCCTCGCAGCTGACCGTTCTGGAGGCGCTGGGTGGGCCGAACGAAAGCCTGCGCTCGGCGAGCGCCGGCACTTTCGACCTCGAAAAGATCAACCCGCTCAACGTGCTCGCGATCGAAGTTGAATCGACTTCGCAAGCGCGCATCGTGCCGCTGACAGCGGGACTTGCCGATCATTTGTTCGAGCATGACGGCCAGATCACCAAGCGCGAAGTGCGCGCCGTCACCCTGTCCGCTCTCGCGCCAAGACGCGGCGAACTGCTGTGGGACATCGGCGCCGGATCGGGCTCCATCGGCATCGAATGGATGCTGGCGCATCCTTCCATGCGTGCGATCGCCGTTGAGGCCGATCCGGCCCGCGCCGCGCGCATCCGACGCAACGCCGCGGCTTGCGGCGTTCCCGGTCTTGCCGTCGTTGAAGGTTCGGCACCGCAAGCGCTTGCCGGACTGGAAACGCCGGCGGCGATCTTCATCGGCGGCGGCGGCAGCGATGCCGGCGTACTGGAAAGAGCCATCGATGCCTTGCCTGCCGGCGGGCGCCTCGTCGCCAACGCAGTAACCCTGGAGATGGAGGCGCTGCTGCTTTCCCGTCACGCTGCGCTCGGAGGCGAGCTTACCCGCATCGCTATATCCCGTGCTTCGCCGGTTGGTTCGATGCAGGCGTGGCGGCCGGCTATGCCGGTCACTCGATGGAGCTGGGTGAAGCCATGATGGTCGCGGGCATCGGCAGCCGCAAAGGCGTCAGCGCGCGCGACGTGCTTACCGCGGTAGAAACCGCGCTGGAAGCGCACGGGCTTGCCCTGCCCGCGCTTTCAGCCCTCGCGACCGCGTCTCTCAAGCAGGATGAAGCGGCAATCTTCGCCGCCGGACGCGAACTCCGCCTTCCGGTAATCGTTGTCGGGCAGGACGAACTCAAAGCCGCATCTACGACCAGCCGTTCCGACCTATCGCAGGAGCATGCCGGCACGCCGTCAGTTTCCGAAGCCTCGGCGCTTGCCGTCGCCGGCAAAGGCGCAAAACTGCTCGGGCCGCGCACCGTGCTCGGCGCTGTCACTTGCGCCATCGCCATCAGCGGAGAGGCGGCATGACCGTTCACTTCATCGGTGCCGGCCCGGGTGCTGCCGACCTCATCACCTTGCGCGGCAGCCGCCTGCTCGGCAGTTGTCCCGTCTGCCTCTATGCCGGATCGATCGTCGCGCCCGAGCTGTTGCAGCACTGCGCGCCCGGAACGAGGTTGATCGACACCGCGCCGATGTCGCTCGACGAGATCGAGGCCGAATATCTGGCCGCCCACGCGGCCGGCAATGATGTCGCCCGCCTCCATTCCGGCGATCTTTCGGTGTGGAGCGCCGTTGCCGAGCAGATCCGCCGGTTGGAAAAGCACGGCATTCCCTACACGCTGACGCCGGGCGTGCCGTCATTCGCCGCTGCGGCGGCAGCGCTGCGCCGCGAGCTGACCATTCCAGAAGTCGCGCAAAGCCTGGTGTTGACCCGAATCTCCGGCCGCGCCTCGAAAATGCCGCCCGGCGAAACGCTGGCCGGCTTCGGCCGCACCGGCGCCACGCTGGCCATCCACCTTGCCATCCACGCCATCGACCGCGTCGTCGCCGAGCTGACGCCGCATTGCGGCGCCGACTGCCCGGTCGCGGTCGTCTTCCGTGCCTCCTGGCCGGACGAGCGCGTGCTGACCGGCACGCTGGCCACCATCGAGGCGCAATTGGCCGCCGATCCGATGGAACGCACGGCAATCATCTTCGTCGGCCGCTCGCTGGCGGCCGAAGGCTTTGGCGAAAGTTCACTGTATGACGCGCATTACCAGCGGCGCTTTCGCGGACGGGACGGATTGTGAGCGGCAGCAATAGAAACACTACGGTCGAGCAGGCGCTCACCCGGCTGAACTTCAAGCCGCGCCAGCTGGAGCCCGGTCACGTCTGGCTAGCCGGCGCCGGCGCTGGCGATCCCGGCTGCCTGACGCTGGAAGTGCTAGCCGCCCTCGGACAGTGCGACGCGCTGGTTTATGACGCGCTGGTCTCGCCAGAAGTCGTCGCTGTCGCCGAGGGCGCGGAACTGTTCTATGCCGGCAAACGCGGCGGCAAGCCGTCGATGAAGCAGGACGACATCACCGCTCTGCTGGTCCGGCTGGCGCGCGAGGGCCGGCGCGTCGTCAGGCTGAAGGGCGGCGACCCCTATATTTTCGGGCGTGGCGGCGAAGAGGCGCTGGCGCTGGCCGGGGAAACTATCCCGTTCCGCATCCTGCCTGGCCTGACGTCCGGCCTCAGCGCGCTGGCCGCGACCGGCATTCCCGGCACCATGCGCGGCATCAACAAGGCGCTGATCCTGGCGACCGGCCATGCCGCCGGCACCGATGATGATCTCGACTGGGCGGCAATCGCCCGCACCGGCCAGCCGGTGGTCATCTATATGGGCATGGCCAACCTGCCGCTGATCGCCGCTTCGCTGATCGAGGGCGGCCTGCCACCTTCGACGCCCGCCGCGGTCATCGTTGCCGCGACGACGCCGCAGGAGCGTATCGTCGTCGCCACGCTCGCCACGATTGCGGAAGAGGCAGCGGCCGCCGGTCTGACCTCGCCGGCGCTGATCGTCGTCGGCGGGATCGTCGGGATGCGCGCGGCACTGGCGGGTGAGCCATGACCCGCGCCATCATCATCGGCGCGCCGCGCTCGGGCTCGGGCAAGACCAGCGTCACCATCGGCATTCTACGCGCCCTCGCCCGGCGCGGCCTGAAAGTGCGCGGCGCCAAATCCGGCCCGGACTATATCGATCCCGGCTTCCACACCGCCGCCACCGGGTTGTCCGGCATCAATCTCGACAGTTGGGCAATGCCGCCCGCCCTGCTCAACGCACTGGCCGGCGAAGCGACCGAGGACGCCGACTTCATCTTCCTCGAAAGCGCCATGGGCCTGTTCGACGGGATCCCTGCTGCTCCGGGCCGTTCCGGCTCGGCCGCCGATCTCGCCCGGCTCTATGGCCTGCCGGTGCTGCTGGTGCTCGACGTCTCCGGACAGTCGACCACGGCGGCGGCCGTCGCCAAGGGCTTTGCTATTTATGACCCCGATGTGCGCATGGCCGGGGTCGTGCTCAACCGGCTGGGCAGCGAGCGCCACCGCCGGCTATGCGGCGATGCCATCGAGGCACTTGGCCTGCCTGTCGTCGGCGCCATCCTGCGCGATCCCTCGCTCAACCTGCCCGAGCGCCATCTCGGCCTCGTCCAGGCCGGCGAATATGAGAATCTGATGGCGCATCTCGACCGGCTGGCCGACATGGTCGAGCGCTCGCTCGATCTCGAGGCCATCATGGCGCTGGCGGCGCCATTCACGCCCGCGCCGGGCAATTTCGACGACGCGCTGCCGCCGCCCGGCCAGCGCATCGCATTGGCCGAGGACGCCGCCTTCACCTTCCTCTATCCGCACGTTGCCGCGCATTGGCGCAAGGCCGGCGCCGAGATCGTTCCGTTCTCGCCGCTCACCGATGAGGCGCCAGGCGACGATTGCGATGTCTGCTGGCTGCCCGGCGGCTATCCCGAGCTTCATGCCGGCCGCCTCGCGGCCGCGGCGAATTTCAGGGCGGGCATGGCGAGGTTCGCCGCCACGCGGCCGGTGCACGGCGAGTGCGGCGGCTTCATGGTGTTGGGCGAAGCGCTCGAGGACGCGTCGGGCGAGACGCATCGGATGCTTGGCCTCCTCGGCCATTCGACCAGCTTCGCCAAGCGCAAGATGAATCTCGGCTACCGCGAGGCGCGGCTGCGTTCCGGGTGTCCGCTCGGCGGCCGAGGCACGCTGATCCGCGGCCATGAATTCCACTACGCGCAGATGATTGCGACCGGCAATGACGAGCCGCTGGCCGACCTCGCCGACGGACAAGGCAACCCGCTCGGCGCCTCCGGCTACCGGCGCGGCAATGTCAGCGGCACGTTCTTCCATGCCATTGCGAGGGGCGAGAGCATGATTCCGAACCGAAGGACCGCATTAGCGATAAGTGCTAGCCGGTTTTCGGAATAGATCATGCTCAACCTCCAGATCCCCTCGCAACAGCAAATTCTCGATGATATCGCGCTTTGCCTCGTCTTCTTTACCCGGCTGCCGCTGCCGCGAGCCGACTTCCGTGGCCGCAGCCTTGCCGCTGCGATCTGGGCTGCACCCGTTGCCGGTCTCGCCGTCGCTCTGGCCGGTGCGCTGGTCTACGCCGGCGGCACGAGGCTCGGCCTCGCCGCAGGCCCCGCTGCCGCATTGACCCTTGCCGCGATCCTGCTCGCCACCGGCTGCCTGCATGAAGACGGGCTTTCGGATGTCGCCGACGGCTTTGGCGGCGGCAAGACACGCGACAGGAAACTCGAGATCATGCGCGACAGCCGCATCGGTGCCTACGGCGCCTGCGCGCTCGGCATCTCGCTGCTGATCCGCTGGAGCGTGCTCTCTGGATTCGCTGGCTCGGCCCATGTCTTCTGGGCCCTCATTGCCGCGCATGCGGGCTCGCGCGGCCTGCTCGGCGCCTTCATGCACCTGCTGCCGCCGGCCCGCGCCGACGGCCTCTCGGCTGATGCAGGCTTAGTCACCGCCGAAACCGCGGGTGTCGGTGCCGTGCTCGGCGCCGTCGCGCTGCTGGCGCTTGGGTTCAGTGCTGCCATGTTCGCGCTCATCCTGCTTGCGTTCTTGTTTGCCGCGTTTCGAGCGCTTTGCCTCAACCAGATCGGCGGCCAGACCGGCGACACCGTCGGCGCCCTGCAGCAGCTCGGCGAGATCGCAATCCTGCTCGTCGCTTCCGTTTCCCTGTCTTGACTCTGTTTCGGAGATTTTGCCCCCATGCCTTTCAAATCGCTCGATGAACTGCGCGCCGCCTGCCTCGACCTGCACAGCGGCAGCGACGCCGCGGCCAACGCCGTCGCCCACCGCCAGGACACGCTGACCAAGCCGCAAGGCAGCCTCGGCCGGCTGGAGACAGTAGCCGCCTGGCTGGCGCGCTGGCAGGGCCGCGACATACCAAAGCTCGACCGCGTCAAGGTTTTCGTCTTTGCCGGCAACCACGGCGTCACCGCGCAAGGCGTGTCGGCCTTCCCGTCGGAGGTCACCGTGCAGATGGTGGCGAATTTCGCCGGCGGCGGCGCCGCCATCAACCAGCTTGCCCGCATCGCCGGCGCGGAGCTGGACGTCATCCCGCTCGACCTCGACCGTCCGACCGGCGACTTCACGCAAGAGCCGGCGATGGACGACGAAGCGTTCCTCGCCGCCGTCTCGGCAGGCTACGACGCGATCAGCAGGGATCTCGACCTTGTATGTTTCGGCGAAATGGGCATCGGCAACACCACGCCGGCGGCGGCCATCTCGACCGCGCTGTTCGGCGGCGGCGCGGAGCGATGGACAGGGCGTGGCACCGGCGTCGACGACGCCGGCCTCGTGCGCAAGATCGTCGCCATTGAGGCCGGCCTGAAGCGCCACGCCCCGGCGCTAGCCGACCCCCTGAAAGTAGCGGCAGCCCTCGGCGGCCGCGAGCTCGCGGCGATCCTTGGTGCGACGCTGGCTGCGCGCCACCTAGGCGTCCCGGTGCTGCTCGACGGCTTCGTCTGCACCGCCGCCGCCGCACCCTTGGCGAGATTGCACTCTGCCGGCCTCGCTCACACACTGGCCGCTCACGTCTCTGCTGAATCCGGCCATCGCCGGCTGCTGGAGGCACTCGGCCTGCCGCCCTTGCTCGACCTCGGCATGCGGCTCGGCGAAGGCTCCGGCGCCTGCCTCGCAGTCAACATTGTTCGTTCAGCCCTAGAATGCCATACGCGCATGGCAAGCTTTGAAGAGGCTGGGGTCTCGGAGAAGTAAGGTGGAGCCAAGCGCGGATCGCTTTGATGAACAAACGCTCACAGATCTTCGGAGACCCCAAACAGGGGCTTCGCGATATTCTTGCTCGGATCATCAGAGATTTCGACAGCAAGAGCGGCGCTTTTGCCGGGCTGAAATACAATTCGCCGTGGATACTCGCCACCGAGGATTGGGCAGAGCGATCGGGCCATACGGTCGAAGAGCTATGCGAGATGATTTCTCAATGGCGAATCTCAATCTTTTCTGGCGAGCAGACAGACCCGAGCATCGTTCAGATTTTTGAAGATCTTCGCAGCGCCGCGGAAGATTGGCGAACCGAGACAGACTACATCGATCCACCCCTTCCCTTCGATCCTGAAGAGGCAAAATTCCCCAATCGCAAAGAACTGAAAGCGCATACCCCCAGGGCTTGGGATTCTTTGGGATTATCGACGCAATGGCATCACTACGATGCCCGAGACCTTAGTTTTAGCGGAATTATCGAAGATAGATTTGGTCACGAAATTAGATTCTCGATGACCTTCAAGCTGGCATATGGTGGTCCCATAAGGTTGTTCTTCCAATTTCCTTACTATTCTGAAGGCGATCCGAGACATCTAGACCTCTTTATGCTTTCAGGCTGTTTTGTCTGTCAGGAACCTCCGTTTGCCCGAAGCACCCGACCTTAAATGGACCGTCGGTAAAAGCAGGACAAACTTCGATGCCGTCGACGGCGTCTTGGCCATAGTGCGGGCGATCCTCAGCTGTCTGCGGCCGACTATCCAATAGCGGCTGCATAAATGCGGCCACCCGATAGCGGCGAAACATCCCGCTTTCTAGGTCTTTCCACCAATTTTCTGAAAAATTTGGTGGGTGCGCACAGGATTGAACTGTGGACCCGCTGATTAAGAGTCAGCTGCTCTACCAACTGAGCTACGCACCCACTCGGCCGGCAAAACCGGCGTTGGCGGGCATATAGCCGCCGACATCCGCCATGTCCAGCCCCGTGGGATTCATTTCCCGACAAATCGCCGAAGTGCCGCGCCCGTCAAACAAAAAGCCTGCCTTCAGCCACCTTCACCGCATGGCCGCCGATGCGGGCGGCCGCCAGTTTGCCGCCTTCGACATTCAGTTCGAGGCGAATGCGCGAAGGCCGGCCCATCTCCAGCCCCTGCTCGATCCACAGTTGTGAAACGCCGTCCGTCGGGCCGTCGAAATGCATGATCGCGCCGGCGAAGGCGGCCGCCGCTGAGCCGGTCGCCGGGTCTTCGTAGGACGGATTGCCGGGCACCATCATGCGGACATGGAAGGCGCTGTCGTGATGCACCGTCTCGCGGCAATAGACATAGGGGCTGGCGAAGGCCCATTCGCTCTTGCGTGGTGCGAGCTCCGACCAGGCCTGGTTGTCCAGCCTGATCCGGGCGGCCGCCTCCAGATTGGCGACGGGGATGGTCACGTAGGGCACGCCCGCCGACCAGAACGAAACGCGGTGGTTCTCGAAGCCGATCTCGTGCGGCCCAAGGCCAAGGGCCGCGCCGATCGCCTCGGGATCGGCCGACAATGCCAGCTGCGCCGGCAGTTTCGCCAGGTCGAACTCGGCAAAGGTCGAACCGTCGTGCTTGCTGACAGCGCAGCGCACCGGGCCAATATTCTCCTCGAGCACGAAGATGCCGGCGGCCTCTCCCGCCATTTCGGCGAGCGCTATCGCCGAGCCGACGGTTGGGTGGCCGGCGAACGGCATTTCATAATCGGGCGTGAAGATACGGATGCGGGCCCGGTGCTTCGGGTTGTCCGGCGGCAGCACGAAGACGGTTTCGGACAGGTTGAACTCGCGCGCCACCGCCTGCATCGTCGCAACGTCCAGCCCATCACAGTCGAGCACCACGGCCAGCGGATTGCCGGCCAGCCGGTTGGTGGTGAATACGTCGTAAAGCAAGTAATTCCGCGGCTGCATCTCAGTAAGTCCTCTGCCTCATTCCAAACATGAGCGAAATTTAATTTGAATTTTGAACCATAAGGCCTGATTTGTGCACTGATGGGATATCACTGAACATAGGGGTCCGGCGTGGACCAGATTGTCAATCTGCCAAAGACGGAATCCGCTTCCGCCATCGAGACGGCGCTCGGGCTCGACCACCAGGGCCTGAAGACAAAACGCCGTCGCGGTTGGGGTTACGCAGTGTTCGCACTGCTTGCCGTCGCCGCGAGTGTCGTCGGCTACCAGTGGTATGCGGGCTCGCCCGCCAAGATCGAGTATACCACGACACTGGCCGCCATGGCCGACCTTACCGTCGCCGTTTCGGCTACCGGCGCGCTGCAGCCTCTCACCCAGGTCGATATTTCCAGCGAACTCTCCGGCGTCGTCCGCTCGGTTTCGGTCAACGAGAACCAGCTGGTGAAGAAGGGCGATGTGCTGGCCGCGCTCGACACCGCAAAGCTGGAGGTGCAGATCGAGCGCGCCCAGGCCTCCGCCAAGGCAGCGGCGGCGAGCGTCGAGGACGCCACCGTGACCCTGGCCGAAAACGAAAAGGCGCTGGTGCGCGCGGCGCAACTGACCAAGCGCGGCATGGCGACGGACCAGTCGCTCGAAGCGGCAACCGCCACCCGCGACCGCTCGAAGGCGGCGCTTGATATCGCCAAAGCCAACCTCGCCATGGCCAATGCCGATCTCAAGGCGCAACAGACGGATCTTGCCAAGAGTACCATCTACGCTCCGATCGACGGCATCATACTGACGCGCTCGGTCGACCCCGGCCAGACGGTCGCCTCCTCGCTGCAGGCGCCGGTGCTGTTCGTCATCGCCGCGGATCTGAAGAACATGGAATTGAAGGCTGCGGTCGACGAGGCCGATATCGGCGCCGTCAAACCCGGCCAGCATGCGCGCTTCACCGTCGACGCGTTCCCCGAACGGCCATTCGACGCCGAAATCCGCGACATTTCCTATGCCTCGGTCACCACCGACGGTGTCGTTACCTATGATGCAAGGCTCGACGTCGACAATAGCGAGCTTCTGTTGCGGCCCGGCATGACAGCCACCGTCTCGGTCGTCACCAAGCAGGCCAAGAACGTGCTCACCGTGCCATCGATCGCCTTCCGCTACCGGCCGGCGCAGACGGCGGAGCGCGGCTGGAGCCTCACCGACCTGTTCACCGGCCGCATGGGACGCCCCGGCGGCAACCGCCAGCACCAGGCGGCGGCGAAGCCCACCGACGGCTCGCGCACGCTCTACGTGCTGGAGAATGGGCGGCCGCATCCGGTCAACGTCAGGGTCGGCTCGACAGACGGAGAACTGACCGAGATCGTCTCCGGCCTGGAGGAAGGCGCGCAAGTCATTACCGCCTCGCAGCAGCGGAGCTGATCGTGGCATCGGGCGCGACCACCCTCATAGGCTTCGACAAGGTCTGGAAAAGCTATGGCCAGGGCGAAGCCCGGGTGCATGCGCTGGCCGGCGTCGACCTCGCCATCAGGCGCGGCGAATTCATCGCCATTATGGGCCCGTCCGGTTCGGGCAAATCGACGGCCATGAACATCATTGGCTGCCTCGACACGCCGACCGCTGGGACCTACAGCTTCGAAGGCATCGACGCCGGCCGTCTCGATCGCAATCGCCGCGCCGTACTGCGCAACCTCTATGTCGGCTTCGTCTTCCAAGGCTACAACCTCTTGCCGCGCACCACGGCGGCGGAGAATGTCGAACTGCCGCTGATCTACCGCGGCGTTGGTGCCCGCGAGCGTCGCGGCCTTGCCATGCAGGCGCTTGCCGAGGTCGGCCTTGTCGGCCGCGAGCATCATACGCCAGCCGAGCTGTCCGGCGGCCAGCAGCAGCGCGTGGCGATCGCCCGCGCCATCGTCACCAGGCCGACGCTGCTCGTTGCCGACGAGCCGACCGGCAATCTCGACACCGCACGCACGCACGAGATCATGGAACTCCTGACGCAGCTGAACAGCGAGCTCGGGCTGACTATCGCCATGGTCACGCACGAAGCCGATGTTGCCGGCTATGCGCAGCGCACGATCCGTTTCCTCGATGGCCATGTCGCGTTGGACACAGCCAATCTCGAGATGGCCTAGCCATGATCTGGGAAACCGTTCGCCTCTCGCTCCGCTCCATCCGCCGCAACGTGCTGCGCTCGTTCCTGACGCTGCTCGGCATCGTCATCGGCGTCGCCGCCGTCATCGCCATGCTGACCATCGGCTCGGGCACCACCGAGAAGGTCAAATCCGACATTTCCAAGCTCGGCAGCAATCTGCTCGTCATCCGTTCCGGCCGTCCGGCCGGGCCTGGCGGACCTGGAGGGCTCGATCAGGTCGTCCGACCGCTGGGCGACAAAGATCTCGCAGCGCTTGTCGCGCATCTGGACGGCGCGCGTGCCATCTCGCCGGCGTCGCAAAAGCAGGTGCGCGTCATTTTCGGCACCGAAAGCCTGACCTCGGGCGTCACCGGAACCGACAGCGTCTATCTCGATGCCCGCGACTGGAAGCTGGTTTCGGGCCGTCCGTTCAGCGATTCGGAAACCCGCTCGGGGACCGGCGTCTGCCTCATCGGCGAGACGGTGCGCCAGCAGTTCTTCGGCGCCGGCGACCCTGAAGGCGAGATCATCCGCGTCAACCGCACTTCCTGCAAGATCATCGGCTTGCTCGAACCGAAGGGCTATACCGGTTTCGGCCAGGACCAGGACAATGTCGTGCTGATGCCGCTCGCCGCCTATCAGCGTCGCATTGCCGGCAATCGCGACATCGATTCGATCTATGTCGCCGCCGACGACCGTACGCCAACCACGGTGCTGCAGCAGCGCGTCGAGGACATCTTGCGCGACACACGCCGCATCACGCCCGACCGCGACGATGATTTCTCGATCCGCGACATGACCCAGATCGCCGATGCCATGGCCAGCGCGACCACCACCATGACTGGCATGCTCGGTGCCGTCGCCGGCGTCAGCCTGCTCGTCGGCGGCATCGGCATTATGAACATCATGCTGGTGTCGGTAACCGAGCGCACGCGCGAGATCGGCATCAGGCTCGCCATCGGCGCCCACGAAAAGCACATCCTCATCCAGTTCCTGGTCGAGGCAACCGTGCTGTCGCTGCTTGGCGGCATCATCGGCATCCTGATCGGCCTGGCCCTTGCCGGCCTCGCCTCGCTGACGCTGACGATCCCGTTTGCGCCAAGCCCGGCGGTCATCCTGCTTGCTGTCGGCTTTTCCGCGCTGATCGGCATGGTGTTCGGCTTCTTCCCGGCGCTGCGCGGCGCGCGGCTTAACCCGATCGACGCGCTGAGGCATGAATAGGCATTGCAGCAAGTGTCGCCTCCAGACGCTGCCAATTTTTTATGCAACCTGCCCTTGTCGCAGCACATTCTGCAATGATAACAATGCTGTTGGGGACTAAGGGGGGAACAATGGATGAGCAAGAAAGCGCGACTGGCTCTGGCGATTGTGATCGTCGAAGCCGCCTTGGCAGGGCTTTGGTGGAATTTGATCCTTTATGGGATGGACAACCCCGATCGCGTCACCGCTGACTTCCAGCAGGTAATTGGGCAGACGATGGGAACGGCGATGGGCGCGCTCCTGGGTCTCGGCGTGCTGTTGTATTTTGTTGCCGCCCGCAACGACCGCAAGGCTATTGAAGGTAGGCTACGACGTTAGAGTTGGAAACCTTGCTCGCTCGCAAAGTGCCATTCGATCAGCGGTCTCATATGCGGCATCAGCCCGTCCGGCAGGTCGGCTGCATTGCGGATGATGACGGGGCCTTCGATTTCAGGCTCTGATTCGGCGGCGACGAATGCACTGATCCGCTGTGCCAGGTCGTCGGCGGAGGCCGTCTCGCGGTAGCGGCGAAAGATCACCGTGCCGGTTGCCGTCGACAGGGCGTAATAGCGCCTGCCGCGTGTCGCACCTGATAGATCGAGCCCGGTTTCCTCCAGTACCTCGCGGATCATGTTGAAGTCGACGTCAACGATGCCGTCGCGGAAATCGGTTGGCTCGAACGAACCGGCGGCGAAGTAGACGCGCCCGGCATTGACCGTATGCGGTGCCATACGGATCGCCACCAACGCGTTGTCGCCGGCGACCAGCATGGCGTGCGCGTAGGCATGTTCGGCGCCAGGCACCTGTCGATTGCTGCGCCAAAGCATGAAGGTCGAATAACGCACCGCATGGCAACGGCCGACTAGGCGAGTGTCGCGATAGCTGAGAGCGGAAAGCAGCACCACGGTGCCGTCGAAAAGCGCCGGCTTGGCCGCGGTCTCACGCCGCCAGTTCGCCGCGATCGCGTCGGCATGATCGCGCTCGAACGGATGCGGGCCGGAATCGAGCCTGACGTCGATGGCATCGACCGGCAGGATGACGTTGCGCGGCAAATCGAAACTCACGCCTGTCTCACACCAGGTCGAGGGCAATTGCTACTGGGCAATGGTCGGATGCCTTCGGCCGGTCCCACCCGGCGCGTGGGAAGCGCTCGACCTCCTGGCCCGCCGGAAATATGGTGCGCCAAGGCTGTCCGCTACGGATGATATCGGGAACGGCGGTGGCGTTCTGCCTGGCTAGCGCCCTCGATAAAAGGATGTAGTCGAGCTGGCAGAGATGCCGCTCTTCCGGTCCGCGCGTGTGATAGAAAGTCCAGCGGTCCATTTCCGGCCGCCGCTCGACCGCGTTTTCGCAAAAACCGCCGGCAGTGAGCACGTCGATGCAGGACCGGGTCTCGTCGATCACCTCGAAGCGATGGCCGTCGAAAACATCGCCAGTGATCTTCACGCGCTGCCGGTAGTCGTTCATGTCGCCGCAGATTGCCCAGCGCTTGTCGGCGGCATTATCCTTGCCGAAGCGCTCCTCGATGATCCGGCGCACCGCTTGCGCCTCGGCGATGCGCAGCGGCATTGTCGCCTCGCGGCCGTCGAGGCCGTTACGGGGCGAGCCCATCGACTTGAAATGCACGAGATACAGCGTCAACGGCGCGCCAGCGACCGTCAGATCGATTTCCAGGCAGTCGCGTCGGAAGATGCGTTCATTGGCCTGGTGACCAAGCGCTGCCAATTCCGCCGTGTGCAGGCCGAATTGCTCGAACGTGACATAGGCGTAGCTAGTCATGCGCACGAATTCGATTGGCTGGCCCTGCGCGGTCTCGTTGCGCATCATCACGGCGACGTCGATGCCGCGCGAATCATTGCCGGCGGTGGTGTATTTCTGCCGATAGCCTTGCCCCACCATCTTGAAGAGATAGCCATATTCGAAGGCCTTCAGCGCCTCGATATTGTCGACCTCCTGCATGCAGATGATGTCGGCGCGGGTGGCCGCGATCGCCAGCGCCGTCAACTGGCGCGTGTCGTCGGACTGCGCGATCGCCCGCGCCTGCTCGAGCATCTTGTATTCGGCCTCGCTCTGGATGTCGAAAAGCGCCAGTGTGCGATCTTCGTTGAGCTGATTGCGGTATCCGGAATAATCAAACCTGTTCATCAGGTTTTCGACGTTGAAGGTGGCAAGGCGCAGCGACATGGCTTTGAGCTTTGCCCGCAAGCGCGCCCGAAAACAAGGGCGCAGAAACCAGGAGGCTCTGATTGATCGCGCGCTCGCCATGGTTGACGGAACCTTTTTGTTCATCTTCCGTTCAGATGGAAAGTTCCATCAATAGGCTCTTCCCCGAGGTTCTGGGCGTGGGGCCTGAATTTCGGAGAGTGCGATGAAACCGCTCTTTTTATCTTCCGTCAGATCCGGGCTGATGGCCCTCGGTCTGATCGCCAGCCTCTCGGCCCCGTCGCTTGCCGGGCCGATACCCAAACCCCTGCTGCCGGTGGCGGGCAACGCTGCCGACATCGTGCAAATTCGTGAAGATTGGGCAGGCGGCAATGACAGGCAGATCTGGCGTTGGCGCAATCGCGGCTTTCGGCAATGGCACGGCGGCGACGATTGGAGATGGCGGTCCCACAATTTCCGCGGCCGTCATTTTTCGAGACACTGGGACAATGGCGGCTGGGACGACAGCTGGCGCTGGCGCCACCATCGCCGCCATTACCGCGGCGGCTACTATGATGATGGTGCGGGTGCCGCGATTCTTGGCTTGGGCCTGGGCCTCGGCCTTGGCAGCCTGTACAACAGCTACAACTACTACGACGCGCCGCCACCGCGCCGCTATTATCGCGCAGGGCGGCTTTCCAGTGCACATGTCCAATGGTGTTACAATCGCTACCGGTCGTACCGCGCCTGGGACAACACCTTCCAGCCCTATTACGGGCCGCGCCAGCAATGCTACTCGCCCTATAGGTAAGCAGGCCGACAACAAGCATCATTCGGCGCCGTGCTTCGCGGCGCCTTTTTCTTCCAGCCAGGAACCGCGAACATCGCCCAGTCCCGACTGCTGATAACGCTATTTTTATCAGGCAGGTCTAATAATCCTCCCGATCAGAACGCCCGAGACGCGAAAAATGGCTGGATTGCGTGCGATGGCCGAGGACGAACAGAGGGACAAACACCGGCAGCGCGTCTTGAAGGGCGCGACGATCCTGACCGGCGTGAGCAATTCCGAGGTCACATGCACGCTGCGCAACATGCACGCCGGCGGCGCCGAATTGAAGGTCTCGATCGACGCGCGCGTGCCCGATGAGTTCCTGCTCTATGTTCCGACCGACGGCATTGCCTACAAGGCCGTGGTCCGCTGGCGCCGCGAAGATCGTATCGGCGTGATGTTCACCGGTACCGAACCAAAGCCCAGTTGGCACTACGGCTGAGATCCCGGCGCTATCCGGGTGGCAGGACTCGCAGTGTCTGCTCGTCAAACAGCGGCTCATCCTGGCCGACGCGAACGAATAGAAGCTTTCGCAGTTCGGGTGATTGCACCTCGAAATACTGAATGCCGTCCGGGGCTTCGCCCCATTCGCCACAAGGCGGTTCGCCGACCTCGTCAGGGTTGGCGACGGTCTTCAATTCCTCACGATAGGCGGCATCGGGACTGAAAACATACCGGAGGATGCGCGCGGGCGTCGCCCCTTCGGTGTAAGGCATGAGCACGCAACGTGTGCTGATGGCTTTCTCGGTCTTCTCCGTAAAAATGCGCTGCAACGCAGAATCGGCGGCCTCGCCAGGCAGCATATCGAAGACTTCGACGACAGGATCGGCCGGCCCGCCGTCGCTGTATTTGATGGCAAGAGCATTGCCGCCAAGCTCGAAATGAATCCGGCGAAAACCGAAATCGCAACGCTGCACCCAGGCAGCCAGCCCGACATCCCTGTCCGCCAGCCGTTCCCAAGCGCATTTGTCGACAGGCGGACGCGACGGCTTGCTTTGGTCGGCACGAGCGCCGGTTGCCATGGCAATAAGGACCGACAGGGCGAACATGCAGGCCGGCAGTCTCTTGCTATTCATCGCTACAACCCGTCAAACTAAAGGCGTCCCAGGCTGAACCGTCGGGATTGGCTTTGGCGAAATCGGGCCATTCGGTAAAAATCGCGCCGAAGTCAGGCAACAGCAACCCTGCCGGTGCCGGCGAGGCTTCGCGGGAATTCAACTGCTCGGCACCGCCTGCATTGAACGCATAGACCTGCCCATCCCACACTCTGCACAGCCCGGTGCCGTCCTCGAGACCAGCCTCACGATCGTCGTCGGTGCAGGTGTGCCGGATCGTGCCCACAGGAAAGGAGTACTTGCCATTGGTCCAGGTAATGTCCGACGGCAGACGAATGTCGGTATTGGGCACGATCAACGAAAAGACCTCGGTCGTCAGCGCGGCCGGCTCGTTGTTGGTTGGCCGGAACTGTATCGTCGCTCCCGAACGCGGCTCGCGATAGGTCGCATGGCTGAGCGAGCATTCTGTTGCGTTCGCTGCTTGCAACAGGCTCAGCATGCTCAGAAAAATAGCTGCTGCTTTGCGGATGATCATTTAAGTCCCTTGGAGCAGCATCATTGTGAAGTTTGAGCATCGATGCTTTAGCATGGCCCAAGGCCGCGTCGAAAAGAAAGAATCGATGATGCGAAATCTCTTGATGCTCATTTCGATCTTAACATTTACGTGCGGCAGCGCCTTTGCCACGGAACCCTATGTGGGCACATGGTCCGGGGACAGATCGAACTGTACCGCCGTTGCGGATGTTCAACGCCAGACTGTCTACACATTGTACCGCGACGCGCTGTCGGTCCCTGCTCTCGGCTGCGAACACGCATCGTTTCTCAAGACGCCTACGGGCTGGGTGGCTCGGGCCAGCCAATGCTACGGATCCGACCCGTCGGCCGAAGAGCCGTTCTCCCGTGTCATCCATATTGTGGTCGACGGGGCGACGGTGAGATTGACATGGCCTGGCTTCGACAGCGGAGTTCTTGTCAGATGCTGAAGACAGGCGTCTTTTTCCGCTGGATATGCAGCCTAGGACAGCAGCTTCAGATGACGCCTACCAGCAGCGCGGCTCCACCGAGGAGGCCAACTGCGCAGACCCACAGGAGCCAAAGCCCGCTCACCCTGCATTCGAGAACCGCTGCAACTGGGTTGTCGGGATCGTAGTGGACCTCGACCTTGTCGCCCTGGAGGTAGCGCTGCGATCGACCGCTGACGAGGCTCGGCAGCGAAGCCGTCACGTTTGCGCCGAACGCGATGCGATCGGCGGCGTAGCGCTGGCCGGCGACGCTATAGCTGTAGACGACGCGGGATTTGAAGACTGTCCGCCAGGGCCGATAGCCGCCTCCGGACTTGTCGCGGGTCTCGAATTTCTGCAGGCCCGAAGCATCGATGCGTCCTGCCGTGATCGGCCATTTGGCCGCCTGTTCCGCAAGTGACTTCTGGGCAAAGCCCATGCGCAGGACAAATAATCCCATGAAAAGCAGCAGGGCAGCGGCGCCGAGGTTCTGCGGCCTGGGCAAAAACGGCCGGATCGCTTCGAGGAGGCCGCCGACGGAGAAGACCAATACAAGCGCGCCGACCACCAGCCCGGCCGAAAGCTGGACCATGAACTTGAAGGAGCCGTCGGGCATGGTGCGTTCGATCACCGCCTTGGCTGGATCGGCCGGATTGTAGAAGACGGTTACGCCGGCCCCGTTTGGAAATTTCGCAAGGGTTTCCGCCACGGCAAAGTTTCCAAGGTTCTCCTGCACGCTGTAGTGCGAACTGCGAAATGTCTTGCCGTTCACCTTGTATTCGAAGGTGATTGCCGGGAAGTTGCGGATTTCGGTCGACCCTCTGCTGTCCGAACCGGATCCCGAACTGGTCACCTCGCGGGCCTCGACCCGCGACGAGATGATCTTTCCCGGCGTCGGAGACCAGCGGCTGACCGCCCTCACCTCCCACCACTTCAGCAAGGTGACGAGGGAGAGCATGCCGGCAACCGCGCAGGCAAACCCGATCAACAGAAATTTGAGTTCCAACTCTCACCCCCTTGGCACTTTTGCGCCATGCCCCGCACAGGCATATCACGGTGATGAGGATAATGCGCCTGTCCAGAAGCCTGGAAACCACACGATCTTGATGCGAAAAGGCCGGCGGATCGCTCCGCCGGCCTTTCTTGATCGGCAATGAAATTGCGATCAGTTCTTGGCCTTGTCGACCAGCTTGTTCATGGAAATTCCCACGCGCCCGCAGGGCGAAGCCCGAGGACGGGTAACGAAACGAACGTGGGTGTCCTTCAGTTCTTGGCCTTATCAACCAGCTTGTTCTTCGAAATCCACGGCATCATCGCGCGCAGCTTGGCGCCGACTTCCTCGATCTGGTGGCTGTCGTTGTTGCGGCGGATGCCCTTGAAGCGCGACATGCCGGCGCGGTATTCCTGCATCCATTCCGAGGTGAACTTGCCGGTCTGGATATCCTTCAGCACGCGCTTCATCTCGGCCTTGGTCTCGGCGGTGATGATGCGCGGGCCCGAGACATATTCGCCCCATTCGGCGGTGTTCGAGATCGAGTAGTTCATGTTGGCAATGCCGCCTTCATAGATCAGGTCGACGATCAATTTGACCTCGTGCAGGCACTCGAAATAGGCCATTTCCGGCGCGTAGCCGGCTTCCACCAGTGTCTCGAAGCCGGCGCGGATCAATTCGACTAGGCCGCCGCACAGCACCACCTGCTCGCCGAACAGGTCGGTCTCGCACTCCTCGCGGAAATTGGTCTCGATAATACCCGAGCGGCCGCCGCCAACGCCGCAGGCATAGGAGAGCGCCAGGTCGAGCGCATTGCCCGAAGCGTCCTGGTTGACCGCGACCAGGCACGGCACACCACCGCCCTTCTGGTATTCGCCGCGCACCGTATGGCCAGGCCCCTTCGGCGCGATCATCACGACGTCAACCGAAGCTTTGGGCTCGATCAGGCCAAAATGCACGTTGAGGCCGTGGGCAAAGGCGATCGCTGCGCCATCGCGGATGTTCGGCGCGATCTCGGATTTGTAGATGTCGGCCTGCAGCTCGTCCGGCGTGGCCATCATCATCAGGTCGGCCCACTTGGCGGCATCGGCTACGCTCATCACCTTGAGCCCGTCGGCCTCGACCTTCTTGGCGGTCGCCGAGCCGGCCTTGAGGCCGATGGCGATGTCCTTGACGCCGGAATCCTTAAGGTTGAGCGCATGCGCCCTGCCCTGGCTGCCATAGCCGATGATGGCGACCTTCTTGCCCTTGATCAGGTTGAGATCGGCATCGCGATCGTAATAGACACGCATTTTTGTTCCTTCCCGTTTTGAATTCAGAGGCCTTGCGGCTCGGTTTTTGCCCCGTAAAGAGCGAGAAACTGCTGCGTCGCCCGGACGGCATCGCCGCCGATCGCCGCCAATTCCAGCCGGTCGCCAAGCAGCAGGCGGATCTGCACGTCGCGGGCGACCAGCCCGAAAAAGGTGCGGAACGCCGTCTCCGCGTCGGAAAACTCGAGGAAACCAGCTTCCTTGCCTGCCTCCAGCACCGGTTTAAGGCGCCGGGCCAGTGCGAAGCGGCCGTTCTCCAGCACGATGGCGCCGAGATCGTCCTTCCCCGAACTAGCATGGCCGACCGCCACCCTGTTCAGCGCGATCGAGGTGTCGCTCGAAATTACCTTGAGCCAGTCCGAAGCGAAGCGTTCGAGGCTCGCCGTCAGCGAAGGGAGGTCGAGCCCCTTGCGGTCGACCGGCACTACCCGCACCTTAGACGCCTGCCATTGTACCGTTGCCGTCAACAGCCCGTCGCGATCGCCGAACCATTTGTAGAGCGTCTCCTTCGAGCAGCTCGCCCGCCGCGCCACGGCGGTCATGGTCAACTGATCGCCCTCTTCGACCAGCAGGCGAAGGGCGGCGTCGAGCACGTCCTTCTGCCGCTCCGTCAGCGCCTCGCTGGTGTCGATGTCGGTCACAGCGTGCAACACAGTTTTTCCTCAGGACGCGAACTCACCCGCAGTTCAGATACGAGCTCGATGGCGTACCGTACGTTACGGTTCGGCTTTATGGCGTATTGCCCGACCCGACGCAAGCCTTTATTTCTGTAGCTTGCTCCATGCGGGGCATCACGGGAGACACTGATCATGCTCGCCGGATTGCTTGCGTTGACCGTTACCGCAGTGTTCGCGGGTGCGGCTATCTACGTCAGCGTCGCCGAACAGCCGGCGCGGCTTCGCCTCGAGGACAAAGCATTGCTGCAGGAATGGCAGCCTTCCTACAAGCGCGGCGCCGCCATGCAGGCCTCGATCGCCGTCATCGCCTGTATTCTAGGCCTCGTCGCGTGGTGGCTGACCGGCAATCTCGCTTTTCTGGCCGGCGCTGTGCTGATCATCCTGCCTTGGCCATGGACGCTGCTGGTGATGATGCCGGCAAATAGGTTGCTGGAGGCGATGGACGCGAACTCCGTCAATCCTGAAGCTCGGACATTGATCGCCAAATGGGGCAATCTGCATCTGGTCCGCGTCGGGCTTGGCGTTCTGGCGACGTTGGCATTCCTCTTGGGCAGTGCCTGACCTCGCCAATCGGTCGCCATCTTCGTCATGAAGGCGTGTCACTCCAGGGCGGGCGGATCTCGCAGGCGCCCAAGCAGAGCTGACAGCGCGTCCAGTTCAACATTGGAAAGCCGGGAGCCGACCAACTCCGCGATCGACCGGCCGTAGACAGCCCACATGCGGCGGCGCGTCTCGCGTCCCTTGTCTGTGACGCGGACTGTTTGCCCGCGGCCGTCATCGGCAACTGGAAGCTTCTCGACCTGCCCGTCGGCTTCGAGCCGCGCCAGCAGCCGGGAGATGTTGTACTGCGCAAACAGGGTGCGCTCGGTGAGTTGGAACGGCCGCAATCCGCCCTCGCCCGCCTCGGCAAGCTCGTGCAGGATGTCGTACCAGGCAAGCGGCGGCAGGCCACTGTCCTTCAGCGCGTCCTCGGCTCTTTCCAACAACTGGCGCGAAACCCGCATCAGGCGAGCCCAGGCCTTGATGGCTGGAGGTGTAGGAATCCCGGTCATGATTGCATCGTAGGCGATAGATGCAATTGCATCAAGCTTGACGATCGATGCAAATGCATCTATATAGATGCAATCGCATCAATCACGAGAGGCAATTCCGATGAAGCATGAAATCTGCAAGATCGCCGACATTCCGGAAACAGGCAGCCTCATCGCTCCGTTTTTCGGCCGCGAGGTCCATGTCTACCGCAGCGGCGAGCGTATCCGCGCCGCCGCCAACGTCTGCCTGCATTTCGGTGGCCCGCTCGACTGCAAGGACGGCAAGCTCGTCTGCCAGTGGCACGGCGCCTCGTTCGACATGGCGAACGGTGATCGCCTCGAAGGCCCGGCGCCGAAGGGCTCCCGCCTGATGTTCCTCTCCACCCGCGTCGAGGACGGTGCTTTGAACTATGTCTGGGGGGAGTGAGATGACCGACAAGCTCACTCTCGTCAGCCATCATCTTTGCCCCTATGTGCAGCGCGCGGCGATTTCGCTTCGCGAAAAGGGCGTGCCGTTCGAACGCATCACGGTCGATCTCGCCAACAAGCCTGCCTGGTTCAAGGCGATATCGCCGCTCGGCAAGGTGCCGCTGCTCCGCGTTGAGCATGACGGCCAGGAAACGGTGATCTTCGAATCGCTCGTCATCCTCGAATTCCTCGAGGAAACCCAGCCCAATCCGCTGCATCCCACCGACCCCTACGCCCGTGCCCGGCATCGCGCCTGGATCGAGTTCGGCTCGGCAATCCTCAATGCCATCGGCCGCTTCTATTCAGCTCTCACCGAAGCCGCCTTCATCGCCGAACGCGGGGCTCTGGCAGCAATGTTCGATCGCCTGGAAGTGGAACTGGCGAACGGCGCGGCTGGGCCATGCTTCGACGGCGAGCGCTTTTCACTGGTCGACGCGGTCTACGGCCCGATTTTTCGCTATTTCGACGCCTTCGACCGGATCGGCGATTTCGGCATCCTGGACGGAAAGCCGCATGTCCAGGTGTGGCGCGAGGCGTTGCGCAAACGCCCATCCGTGAAGGGCGCGGTCGCTCCCGATCATCCGCAACGCCTCCATGCATTCTTGCAGGCTAAGGGTTCGCACCTTTCGGAAATCATCCGCCAAAACGATCCGGCCACAGCGCTTCCGCAAGCCCTATCGGCTTGAATGGATTGAGCACCGTTCCTGTAACCATGGAAGCAAGAAACTGCGGCGCCGGCGGGACTTTTGCCAGCGTCGCCACCAGCCTGTCGCGGACGAACGGCATCACAATCGAGTCCGATTGATAAAACGGCGTCAGCACCAGCGACAGCGCCTGGAAGACCCGCACATGCCATCGCCGTGTCCGGACATAGGCCTCCAGTGCAGTATCGATACGGTCCGTTCCTATTAGTGCGTAGTTGAGCGCGGCTGCATCGAGCAGCGCCATGTTCGCGCCCTGGCCGAGCTGCGGGCTCGTTGAATGGGCCGCGTCGCCGATAACGGCCAATCGCCGTCCGGCTGGCGTCTTCATCGTGTGATGGCCATAGCGCGCCAGCGAGAGCTGCTCGAAACTGTCGATCTGGTCGATGAAGGCCGCGCATTCAGGCCACAGCCCGACCAATCTCGCCTTCCATGCCTCGAGACCTGCCGCCCAGACGCGCTCGGCATCCGCCGGCTTGAGGCTCCAGAAGAATGCCGCCATCTGCTGGGCATCCGGCTCGGGCCGGCCGATTGGCAGCACGCCGATCATCACGCTCGCGCTGTCGTAGCGCTGCAGCAGCGCGTGCTCGTCGAAACCCTCGCCGCGCCAGCCAAGCGATGCCCAGAACGCGCCATAGGCGAGCGATCGCGGTTCGCCCGGATTGTTCACGCACCGCCGCAGTTTGGAGCGCGAACCGCTGGCATCCACTACCAGGTCGAACGACCCTATCCGTTGTCCGTTGCCGCAGATCAATGTTGCCCGCTCGCCGGTTTCCAGCGTCTCGAGCTCGATACCTGTCTCAATGGTGAGCGCCTGGCGCCGGGCGGCGCGGAAAAGCACGCCGAACAGAGCCGCGCGGTGCACCGCCAGCCCGAAGCGGCCGCCACTCCGGGCATCGTAGCGGACGTCGAGCACTGTGCGGCCGGTCTTGGCATCTGCACCATGCAGGCGGTCTATGCGGCTGCCCAGCGCCAGAATGTCATCGAGCAGGCCGAGATCGGCAAGCACCGTCAGCCCGGTCGGCTGCAGGATCAGCCCGGACCCGACCGGTTGTGGCTGGTCGAAGCGCTCGAAGATGGTGACCCTATGTCCGGCGCGCGTGAGATAGAGCGCGGCGGCAAGTCCAGCCGGCCCGGCGCCGGCAATCGCGATGTCCAGAGAATTGCCCATCTGCCCGCCCCAACCCAGGCCGGACAATCCTTCAGCACCGCCGCTAAATCAAGCCGCCGTCTCGGCCTGGGGGCTCAGCCTTCGGCAGCATCGAAAACCTTCCGTGCCTCGCGTACAGCGCCGTGATTGAGCTCGGCCCATTGGATCAGCTGATGCAAGGGTCCAAACATCGAGCGCCCGAGATCGGTGAGGCTGTATTCGACGCTCGGCGGTTTGGTCGGGAACACCTGGCGATGCACATAGCCGTCGCGCTGCAGATCGTGCAGCGTCTGGGTGAGCATGCGCTGTGAAATATCGGGCACCAGCCGCCGCAATTCGCCGAAGCGGTACGGCTTCTCGGCCAAGGCCTCCATCAACAGTGAACTCCATTTATTGCTTATGCCCTGGATCACGTCGCGAACCGGGCAATCCGCAAGGTTTCCGCCACCGCTGCCTGCTTTGTATATCTCGAGCTTCGATCTCAGATTGACGATCTTGCCGTCCATGGCTGGTTCCCTGGGTGTGCCTACCTCCCGCAAAACTGCCTTCTTTACGAGGATGGGTCAATTCCTATTTTAGTGCTGGTCTCTTTTTGAGACTAACATATGCACCCGCCGCTCCGGCGCAACGTCAGGACATCTCATGACCGACACCCTTCTCGTCACCGGCGCCTCCGGCCAGCTTGGCCGCGGCGTCATTAATCATCTGCTTGACACGCTCAAGGTCTCCCCTCAGCGCATCATCGCCGCCACCCGCAACCCGGAACATCTGGCCGATCTGGCAGCCCGAGGCGTCACCATCCGGGCAGTCGACTTCGACGACGCCACGTCGTTGGCCAGTGCATTTACCGGTGCGGGCAGGGTTCTGATCATTTCGACAAACGAGCTCGCCGTTCCGGGCAAGCGCCTGAAGCAACATGAGGCTGCGGTCGCCGCAGCAAAAAGCGCCGGCGTTTCGCATCTGCTCTACACGTCGATGCCCAGTCCGGAGCCAGGATCGCCGGTACTGTTTGCGCCTGATCACCACGGCACCGAGCAGGCGATCAAGGCGAGCGGTATCCCCTACACCATCTTTCGCAACGGCTGGTATCAGGAGAACCTGTTCATGGCGCTGCCGCACGCCATCGCGTCGGGGCAGTGGTACACATCCGCCGGAGACGGCCGCATTGCCCATGGCGCGCGCGACGACATGGCCGCGGCGATCGCCGCCAGCCTTGCTTCGAGCGGAACCGAAAGCACGACATACACGCTGACCGGCCCCAAGGCCCACACGATGGCCGAGATTGCAGCCCTCGTCACCGAAGTTACCGGCAAGCCGATCGAGGTCGTCCAGCTTTCGGACGAAGCGCTGACCGGGGGATTGAAGGCAGCCGGCGTCCCCGAAGGTTTCGCGCCTGTCATCGTTTCCTTCGACACCAACACACGCTCCGGCCGCATCAGCATGGTGACGGACGCGATCGAGACGCTGTCCGGCAGGAAGCCGCGGCCGCTGAAGCAATTTCTTGAAGCAAACAAGGCGGCTCTGGTGAGCTGAGCCTGACAAATGGCCGTGCCCTTCGAAGGGCACGGCCGTTTGCTCAGATAGCCACCTGCGTTCCGATCTCGACGACGCGTCCGGTCGGGATCTGGAAATATTCCGTCGCATCGGCCGCCGTGCGCGCCAGCCCGATGAACAGCTTGTCCTGCCAGACCGGCATGCCGGAATTGGGCGAGGCCTTGAGAGAGCGCCGCGACAGGAAGAAGGACGTCGTCATGATGTCGAACTTCCAGCCCTGTTTGCGGCAGATCGCCAGCGCACGCGGGATGTTGGGCTGCTCCATATAGCCGAAGGTCAGCGTCACCCGCATGAACAGCTCGTTGACCATTTCCATCTTGACGCGCTCGCTGTCGGGCACAACCGGCTGCGGTGCCGTCACCACCGAAAGGATGACGTTCTGCTCGTGCAGCACCTTGTAGTGCTTCAGGCTGTGCATCAGCGCGGTCGGCGCGCTCAGCGGATCGCTGGTCAGGAACACCGCGGTGCCCGACACCAGATGCGGCTTCTTCTTCAGCAGATTGCCGGCGAGGAAATCCAGCGGGATCTCGTTCCGGCGCGTCTTGTCGAACAAATAGCGGCTGCCGCGGATCCAGGTCCACATAGTCATCACGATAACTGCGGCGATGGCAAGCGATGCCCAGCCACCTTCAAACACCTTGACTATGTTGGCGGCAAAGAAGCCGGTATCGACGAAGGCGAACACGGCCATCAAGGCGATCGCGACGCCGAGCGGCCATTTCCAGATGCGCGTCATCACAACAAAAAGCAGCACATTCGTCACCAGCATGTTGCCGGTCACCGAAATGCCGTAGGCCGAGGCCAGGCGGCTGGATTCGCCGAAGCCGACCACCAGCAACATCACCACCAGCGCCAGCATCAGGTTGATGCGCGGCAGATAGATCTGGCCCGACTGTTTTTCCGACGTATGCTGGATAACGAAACGCGGCAGCATATTGAGCTGCACCGCCTGTCTGGTCAGCGAAAAAGCGCCGGAGATCACCGCCTGGCTGGCGATGACGGTCGCCGCCGTCGCCAGCACGACCATCGGAATAAGCGTCCAGCCCTGGTTCATCTCGAAGAATGGATGACCGACAACGCCGCCATTTGCCAGCACGAAGGCGCCTTGCCCGACATAGTTGAGCAACAGACAAGGAAACACGATTGCCAGCCAGGCGAGTACGATCGGCTTGCGGCCGAAATGGCCGAGGTCGGCATAGAGCGCCTCGGCGCCGGTGACGGCGAGGAAGACCGCACCAACCGTGACGAAGGCGACATCGGGCGAGTTGACCAGGAACGACACGATGTAATGCGGGCTGATCGCCAGCAGGATTTCCGGATCGGCGATGATGTGGTTAATGCCGGAAAGGCCGATGGCCAGGAACCACAGCGCGGTGACTGGCCCGAACACCAAACCTACGCCGCCGGTGCCGAATCGCTGTACCGCAAACAGGATCGCCAGGATGGCCAGTGTCAGTGGCACCACATAGGGCTGGAATGTCGGCGTGACGACGTTCATACCTTCGACCGCCGATAGCACCGAGATCGCCGGCGTGATGACTGCGTCGCCGAAAAAAAGCGCCGCGCCGACGATGCCGATGCCGAGGATCACCGCCGAGCGCGTCGGGAAGCTGTTGCGCGCCAGCGCCATCAGCGACAGCACCCCGCCCTCGCCTCGATTGTCGGCGCGGAGCACGAACATGATGTATTTGATGGTGACGGTGATCGTCAGCGACCAGATGATCAGCGACAACACACCGAGGATGTCGCCACGGTTGGCGACGTTGCCACCGGCCGATGCGTGCAACGCCTCGCGAAATGCATAGATCGGGCTGGTACCGATATCGCCGTAAACCACGCCGAGCGCGCCCAGCATCAGCACCTTGGTGCTGTGCTGCTCGACCTCAGAATGGCTGGATTGTTCGACAGGTTCTGCCTCGTTACCAGCATTGGTAAGGGCCATGGACGACACTCCGGTAAGCGGGCGGTGCTCTACGCTTGCTGCGCTGCAATATCAAGTGCCGTCACGTAATGGCTCCGTCCCGATATTGCGAGCCCTCCACGACTTGGCAGACTCAGTCCGATCGGCAGACCACCTGGAATGTCGCAACGGACACGTTTTTAAATAGCCACCTGCGTCCCGATCTCGACCACCCGTCCGGTCGGGATCTGGAAATATTCCGTCGCATCGGCCGCCGTGCGCGCCAGCCCGATGAACAGCTTGTCCTGCCAGACCGGCATGCCGGAATTGGGCGAGGCCTTGAGAGAGCGCCGCGACAGGAAGAAGGACGTCGTCATGATGTCGAACTTCCAGCCCTGTTTGCGGCAGATCGCCAGCGCACGCGGGATGTTGGGCTGCTCCATATAGCCGAAGGTCAGCGTCACCCGCATGAACAGCTCGTTGACCATTTCCATCTTGACGCGCTCGCTGTCGGGCACAACAGGCTGCGGCGCCGTCACCACCGAAAGGATGACGTTCTGCTCGTGCAGCACCTTGTAGTGCTTGAGGCTGTGCATCAGCGCGGTCGGCGCGCTCAGCGGGTCGCTGGTCAGGAACACCGCGGTACCCGACACCAGATGCGGCTTCTTCTTCAGCAGATTGCCGGCGAGGAAATCCAGCGGGATCTCGTTCCGGCGCGTCTTGTCGAACAAATAGCGGCTGCCGCGGATCCATGTGGACATGATCAGCCCCATGCCGCAGGCGACCGTGATCGACACCCACCCGCCTTCGAGGATCTTGACGACGTTTGCGAGGAAAAATCCAGTATCGATCGTGCCGAACAGCAGTGTGAGCGCGGCTGCCAGTGCAAGCTGCCATTTCCACCGGAACCGCATCACCACAAACAACAGGATGGTTGTCATCAGCATTTCGCCAGTCACCGAAATGCCATAGGCGGAAGCCAGCGAACTCGAACTGCCAAAGCCGACCACCAGCAGCATCACGCCGAGCGCGACCACCAGATTGACCCGCGGCATGTAGATCTGGCCGGATTGCATCTCGGAAGTATGCTGCACCTCGATACGTGGCAGCAGATTGAGCTGCACCGCCTGCCGCGTCAGCGAGAAAGCGCCGGAGATCACCGCCTGACTGGCGATCACCGTCGCTGCCGTGGCCAGCCCAACCATGGGCATTAGCGCCCAATCCGGCAGCATCTGGAAGAATGGATTGGTGGGTTTGCCGCCGTTGGCCAGAACGAACGCGCCTTGTCCGAAATAGTTGAGGAGCAGACAAGGGAACACCACGGAGAACCACGCCAGCACGATCGGCCTGCGGCCGAAATGGCCGAGATCGACATAAAGGGCTTCGGCCCCGGTGACCGCCAGGAACACCGCCCCGACCGTGACGAACGCACCGGTGGGCGTATTGGCCAGATAAGCGACGGCGTAATAGGGATTGATCGCCAGCAGGACCGACGGGTCGTCCAGCAGATGGTAGACCCCGGCGGCGCCGATCGCCAGGAACCACGCTGCCGTCACCGGTCCGAACACGGCCGCCACCCTGCCGGTGCCAAAGCGTTGCACGGCAAAAAGCATTGCCAGGATGATCAGCGTGATCGGAACAACATAAGTTTCCAGCGTCGGGGTCACCACTTCCAGGCCCTCGACCGCCGAAAGCACGGAGATGGCCGGCGTTATGATGGCGTCGCCGAAAAACAGCGCCGCGCCGCAAAGTCCGATCCCCAGAATGAACCGGGCTCCCTTTGGATAAGCGTTGCGCGCAAGCGCCATCAGCGACAGCGTGCCGCCCTCACCCTTGTTGTCGGCTCTGAGCACGAAAGCGACGTACTTTATCGTGACGATGATCGTCAGCGCCCAGACGATAAGCGACAGCACGCCAAGGACGTCGTTGCGCGCTACCGGTCCCGACGATGCGTGCAGCGCTTCCCGAAACGCGTAGATTGGGCTCGTGCCGATATCGCCGTAAACCACGCCCAACGCGCCCAGCATCAAAACTCTGGTGCTGTGCTGTTCGGCCTTGGAGTGGCTGGATTGTTCGATGGGTTCTGCCTCGCTACCGGCGTGGGCAAGAGCCATGGACGACACTCCCATAGACGTGCGGCGCTCGACGCTGCGGGATGGAAAGGACGCGCTGCCGTGCCCGGAACGCATGGCCTATCGGCTCGCCTTTCTCTACCAGCCACAAGCCTTCAGAAACCGCCTGACCGTTGCGGCCATGCCATACTCCAACGCATCGGCTGTCAACCCATGTCCGATCGACACTTCGGCCAATGCCGGGATGCGCCTGGCCAGCGCCGGCAAATTGCTCACCACAAGGTCGTGCCCGGCGTTGACCTGGAGCCCTGCCGCCAATGCGGCATCCGCCGTCTTTCCCAATTTCTCCAATTCCTTCGCCGCTTTTGCCGAATCGGAATGATAGCTGCCGTATGGACCCGTATAGAGTTCGATCCGATCGGCGCCGGTGTCGCGAGCGGCGTTCACGCCAGCGGGATCCGGATCCGAAAACAGCGACACGCGAAAGCCTCCCTTCTTCAGGCGCTTGACGACCGGTGTCAGGAACGCAGCCTCGGCGGCGAAGTTCCAGCCATGGTCGGAAGTCGCCTGCGCCGGGTCGTCGGGCACCAGCGTCACCTGCTCGGGCTGATGCTTTTCCACAAGCGCCAGGAACTCCTCGGTCGGATAGCCCTCGATGTTGAATTCCGCATTCGGGAACTCGTCGTCGATCAGCGCCCTGATCTCAGGCAGATCGGAATGCCTGGTGTGCCGCTCGTCGGGTCGCGGGTGCACCGTGAGCCCATGCGCGCCGGCGGCAAGGGCGATGCGTCCGAGCCCCGTCACGCTTGGCCACGGCAGGTCGCGCCGGTTGCGCAGCATGGCGATCGCATTGAGGTTGACGGAAAGCTTTGCAGGCATTTGCACGGCTCCAGGCTGATCTTGGCGCGCATCTATACCGCCTTTAACGGGAACAGACAGAGGGTTTCAGGTGTTCCAAGGTGTGCGAAGGAAATCGAGCGCAAGGAGTTCCCTGTTGAATTTTCTCGAGGCTGTGCCGGCGGTTCGCCGCATCGATACCGATCGCGAAGATCTTTTCGCCATCGATGTCGTCGGCCATGTCGCAGCGGCTGACGCCGAAAACCTGTTCGGATTGCTGGAGGCGGCCTATGCGCTGCATCCGAAGATCGACGTGCTGGTGCGCCTGATCGACCATGAGGGTGTCGACTGGGCCGACGTATCGGACGAGACGATCGAACAGGGCATAGCTCATGCCGTGGAGCATATCGGCCGCTGCGCGGCGATCGGTGAGCCGAACTGGATACCGGAGGCAAGAGCCTTTTTGCCTGCCTCTTTGCCTATCGAACTCCGGCATTTCGAGGCCAAGGACGAAGCCGCCGCCTGGGAATGGCTTGACGCCAGACCGATCGCCCAGCGCTGATACGACGGACCTGACAGCCCTATCGGACGATCGTCAGCCGTTCGGCTGCGCGCGTGATCGCGGTGTAGAGCCAACGCTGCCGGGTTTCCTTGAATGCCCAGCTTTCGTCGAAAAGCACGATCTCGTTCCATTGCGACCCTTGCGCCTTGTGCACGGTCAGCGCGTAACCGTAATCGAAATCGTCGAAGCGCTTCTTCTGCTGCCAGGGAATGTCGGCGTCGGGATCCTCGAATGCGGCTTTGAGCAGCTTGATCTTGGCGACGCCGCGATCCGGGTCATCTTCCTCTGGTGAGACCAGCAGATTGATGCCGGGCTTGACCGTCTCGCGCGACGAGGTCATCACCTTCCACAGCGAGCCGTTGAGCAGCCCCTTGGCCGGATCGTTGCGCAGGCAGACCAGCTTGTCGCCGGCCTGCGGATAATCGGCGTTGAACCCCTTCAGCTCGCGCAGCCGCTGGTTATAACGCCGGCGCGTACGGTTGGTGCCGACCAGCACCTGGTCCGCTTTCAGCACCAATTCCTGGGTGACGTCTTCCTTGCCGATCACTTGCGCCGCGCCATAGTCGCCACGCATGAATTCGCGGCCCTCGCGCACGTCGAGCGCAAGCCGGATGATCGGGTTGTCTCGCGCCTGGCGATGGATTTCGGTGAGCAGAATGTCCGGCTCATGGTCCGTGAAGAAGCCGCCGCCGGAGATTGGCGGCAACTGGCCGGGATCGCCGAGCACCAGGATCGGCGTGCCGAAGCTCATCAGGTCACGGCCGAGTTGCTCGTCGACCATTGAGCATTCGTCGATGACGACGAGCTTGGCGCGCGAGATCGGGCTCTGCCGGTTGAGCGAAAATGTCGGCGACATCGATGTCTTGCCGGTTACCTCGTCCGATACCGATTCTTCGCCCTTCGGCCGGTAGATCAGCGAATGGATGGTGCGGGCATTGACCGCGCCCTTGGAACGCAGCACCTGCGCCGCCTTACCCGTAAACGCGGCGAACTGCACCTGGCCGTCGACATGCTCGGCGAAATAGCGCGCCAGCGTCGTCTTACCGGTGCCCGCATAGCCGAACAGCCGGAACAGCTGCGGCTTGCCGGCTTTCAGCCAGCCGGCCACCGCCTTCAGCGCCTCGTCTTGTTGAGGAGAGAATTCCATCAGCGCGACAGACCGGATTCGCGAGGGAAAGACAAGGTGACTGCCGTCACCGGCAAATTTTCATCGCCGGCAATCACGCCGCTGCGACAGGGTCAGGCTATCAGTGACGAACAGGAACGTAAAGAGAACAAGGCCGGGCGGCCGCAGCTTACCCGGCCTGCTGTGGATCGTTCTCCAGCTGGATCGGCTTGCCATGCGGAGTTGCGTGCGCGGCGCGTTCCCAGGCAGCGGCGAGCGCATCGACGTCGCGCTTTCCGGCAACGCCCTTGGCCAAAAGCAGCTTTTCCAGCGCTGCCAGCCAGTGCTCGTAGTAATCGTGACCGTCGCGCGCGGCGCCCGGCCGCTTCACCTCTGCCGACAAAGCATCCGCCCATTCGCTCCACGAAAACAGCCCGTTGTCGTGCAGTGCTACCGTCATGGCAAAGGCCTCTGCTTGCCACGGCTCGGCAAACACAGGCGCCTCGACACCGGCGGGCAGCATGGCGGCAACTGAGCCCGTCTCACGCCGGCTCAAGGTAGCTCTCGCAGGCGTCGATCGACACGACAAGTGTCGGATCGGCGCCCTCGCCCCAGATTTCGCCGCCGGTGAAGGCCACCGTATAGACCCATTGCGGGTTTTCGCCCTGGCCGTGCGCATTGGTGTCGGGAAAGACAAAGCCGTCGCGCACAGCCTCGACGACGCCTCGCTTGCCGCGTGCATAGCGCGGCAGTCTGGTGTGGCCGGTCGGATGAAAGTTCTTGGTTCGCACGGGGTCGCCCGCCTTGAACCGCGCAGGCGCGGCGACAGGCCGGTCGCAGTGCCCGCCCTTGGCCAGCACCGCCGGAACGTCCTTAGCCTTCAGCACCCGTTTGGGTGTCGCTGCCGGGTCGACTGCGTCGCCCGTAGTCAGGTCCCGGTCGCTGACGAAACCATGGCGTTTGAGCAGCACCTCCAGCGCCTTGATCCATATCTGGTAGTAGCTGGAGGCATAATAATCCGCTGGATGCAGCGATTCCCGCGCGTGCCGGCTCTCGTCGATGGTCCAGGCGCCCATGGCGCCGGCGCACAACGTCACGCCCAGCGCCCGCCTTTCCCAATCGGCATGGAAATAGGGTTCGTCAGGTTCGGGCGCGACCGGCCCGAAACCCATCTGGCCGCCGAGATCCTGCGGCCCGTTCATGCCGGTTCCCGCACCAACGCCGTGCCGATCATGGCATCGCGCGTCACCAGATCGGCGAGCCTTGCCTCATCCCAGCCCTCCGTACCCCGGGGGCGCATCGGCACCACCAGATAGCGCAGCTCGGCGGTCGAATCCCACACCCGGATTGTCGTCCTCGCCGGCAAGGTCAGACCGAATTCCTCGAGCACGCCGCGCGGATCGATCACTGCGCGCGAACGGTAGGGCGGCGCCTTGTACCAGACCGGCGGCAGGCCGAGCACCGACCACGGATAGCAGGAGCATAGCGTGCAGACGACGAGGTTGTGCGTGTCGGCCGTGTTGAACACCGCCTGCATGTGCTCGCCTTGCCGGCCGGTGTAGCCGAGCGATTCGATTGCCGCCGTCGCATCACGCTTCAGCCATGCGGCAAACCCGGGATCAACCCAGGCCTTCGCCACCACCTTTGCGCCGTTGCGCGGCCCGATCTTAGTCTCATAGGTGTCGACGATAACATCGATCGCCGCCGGATCGATCAGGCCTTTGCGGGTGAGAATCGTCTCCAGCGCGCGGACCCGCGCCGCAAAGGGATCAAGCTCGTTGTCGTGGTCGTGATTGTGCAGCATGGCGTCAAATTACGATCGCGGACCCCCGGCCGCAAGCACCACGGCTTGGGCCAGCGCTATTCGGCTGCCGCCTTTTGCGGCACCGGTTCTTCCTCCTCGTCGAACAGTGACGGCTGGTCGACCGCTTCGACCGGGCTCGGCTCGCCCCGGCGCCGCGCCCACAGCCTGACCAGCCAGCCGGAAAAATGCTCCATGTAGACGTAGATGACGGGCGTGACGAACAGCGTCAGTGCCTGCGAGGCGACAAGACCGCCGACCACCGCCACGCCGAGAGGCTGGCGCAGTTCCGCACTGGCACCGGTGCCGAGCGCGATCGGGATGGTACCCATCAGCGCCGCAAGCGTGGTCATCATGATCGGCCGGAAGCGCATCAGGCAGGCCTTGTGGATGGATTCGACAGGCGACATCCCCTCGCGCCTGAGTTCCAGCGCCACGTCGATCATCATGATGCCGTTTTTCTTGACGATGCCGATCAGCATCAGGATGCCGATCACCGCGATCACCGACAGATCCATCCCCGCCAGCCGCAGTGCCACCAGTGCGCCGAGCACCGCCGATGGAAGCCCGGTCAGGATGGTGAGCGGATGGATGAAGCTCTCATAAAGCATGCCGAGCACGATATAGATGGTCAGGATCGCGCCGCCGATCAGCAGCCCCTGGTTGGAAAGCGAATCCTGGAACGTCTTGGCCGTGCCCGAGAAGGCGGTCGAGATCGTCGGCGGCATGCCGATCTTGTCCTTCAGCGCGTTGATGTGGCTCACGCTGTCGCCGAGGGCCACGCCTTGCGGCAGATTGTAGGAGATGGTCACTGCCGGAAGCTGGCCGAGCTGGTTGACGGTCAAAGCACCGGCGGTCCGATCGACGCGGGCGAACGCACCGAGCGGCACCAGGCTGCCGCTCGCCGTTCTCACCTTGATGGCGAGCATCCGCTCGGGCGACCACTCGATCTTCGGGTCGAGCTCCATGATCACGTCGTAGCTATCGGCCGAGCCGAAGATGGTCGACACCTGTTGGGTGCCGAAACCGCCATAGAGACTGGAGCGCAGCGTGTCGGTATCGACACCGAGGTTCGCCGCCTTGTCGCGGTCGATCACCAGCGTTGCCTGTAGCGCGTTGTTCTGCAGGTCATTGGTGACGTCGGTGAAGGCGGCATGATCGGCGGCCATCGCGTCCGTCAGCCTTTGCGCCCAGACGTTCGTCAGGCCGGTATCGAGGCCCTGAACGGCAAGCTGGTAGGCACTCGCCGAAGAACGCGCGCCGAGCCGCAGGTTCTGCACCGGCTGCATGTAGGTTTCGATGCCGGGCACATTGGCAAGCTGGCGCCGCAGGTCCGTAAGCACCTTGTCGATGTTCGGTCGGTGGTCCTTGTCTTTCAGCTGTACAAACAGCTGGCCCTGGTTGAGCGCATTGTTTCCACTGCCCGCCGACCAGCCGACATGCGCGACGTAGGGCGAATGGGTGAAGACATCCGCCACTTGCCCCTGCAGCTTCACCATCGCGTCAAACGAAATGTCCTGGCGCGCGATGGTCGTCACCGAGACCTGGCCGATATCCTCCTGCGGGAAGAAGCCCTTCGGCGAAATCTGGATCAGCCACACCGACAGCCCGGCGGTCACGAGGAAGACAAGGAAGACAAGGAAATTGTGGCGCAGGCAGAATGTCAGCAGCCTGTCATAGCCCCGCATGAAGACGTTTTGTCTATGGCCTTCACCGTGCACTGCTTCCCGCTCGGCCTTCGATAACGACAACAGCCGCGAACACAGCATCGGCGTCAGTGTCAGCGAGACGAACATCGACGCCAGGATGGCGACCGTCACCACCACTGCGAATTCGTTGAAGATGCGCCCGATCACGCCGCCCATCAAAAGCACCGGAATGAACACAGCGACCAGCGAGATCGAGATCGAGATGATGGTGAAGCCGATTTCGCGCGCGCCCTTGAGCGACGCCTCGAGGGCAGAGAGCCCGTCCTCCTCCATGTGGCGGAAAATGTTTTCGAGCATGACGATTGCATCGTCGACGACAAGACCGACCGCCAGCGTCAGCCCCATCAATGAGACGTTGTCGATGGAAAAGCCGAACAGGTACATCACGCCCAGCGTGGCGATGAGCGAAATCGGTACCGCCACCGCCGGGATGATCGTCGCCGTTACCCGGCGCAGGAACAGGAAGATCACCATCACCACCAGCGCGATGGTGAGCAGGAGCGTGAACTGCACGTCATCGACCGCCTCGCGGATCGATGTCGAGCGGTCGTTTAGCAACTGGATGCTCGCCGCTGCCGGCATCTGATCGTCGAAGGAAGGCAGCATCGCCTTGACGCGGTCGACGACGTCGACGGTATTGGCATCCGGCTGGCGCTGCACGGCCATGATGATGGCGCGGGTGCCGTCATACCAGCTTGCCGTCGTCGTGGTCTCGACCGAATCGATGACGCGGGTCACCTCGCCGAGCCGCACCGGATGGCCGTTCTTGGTGGCGATGATGATGTTGGAGAATCCCGCCGCATCGGTCAGCTGCGTGTTCGCGGTGATCGTCAGCTGCTGTTTGTTGTTCTTGAGCACGCCGAGCGGCGTGTTGCTGTTGGCCGAGGCAATGGCCGTCTGCAGCTGGTCGATCGAGATGCCGCGTGCGGCGAGCGCCGTCGGATCGATCTGGACGCGCACGGCATATTTCTGCTGCCCGTAGATCGACACCTGCGCAACGCCGTCAATCGTCGACAGCGACGGCGAAATCACATTCTCGGCAAACGCGTCGAGATCGGTCAGCGGAATTGTGTCGCTGACCAGCGACATCAGCAGGATCGGCGCGTCGGCTGGATTGACCTTGCGGTAGCTCGGCGGGCTGGTCATCTCCGGCGGCAATTGTCGTTGCGTGCGTGCGATCGCTGCCTGCACGTCGGCGGCGGCTGCATCGATGTCGCGGTTGAGTACGAACTGGATGGCGATCGAGGTCGAGCCGAGCGAGTTGGTCGTCGAAATCGAATCGATGCCAGCGATAGTGGCAAACTGCTTGATCAGAGGCGTTGCCACCGAGGTCGCCATGGTTTCCGGCGAAGCCCCGGGCAGCGAGGCCGAGACGTTGACAACCGGAAATTCGGCGCTTGGCAGCGCCGCGACCGGCAGGAATTTGTAAGCAAATAGTCCGCCCAGAACCAGCGCGAACGACATGAGCAGCGTGGCGACGGGCCTGCGGATGCAGAATTCGGAAATCATGGCTGTGTTCCGCCCGTCCGGTCAGCCTCGGCAACCTTCGGAGCCGCCCGATCGCCTGTGCCGGTCGAAGCCTTGCCTTCGCGCACCGCCGCGCCGTTCTTCAGTTTGGTCTGACCCTCGACGACGACACGCTCGCCGCTTTTCAATCCTTGGCTGATTGCGGTGTTGGTGCCTTCTGTCAGCGCGACCTGCACGGGCCGCATTTCAACGGTGTTGTCCGGCTTGATTACATAGACGAACGGGCCCTTCTGGCTGGGCTGGACGGCGACCGTCGGAACGGACGTCATTTGTGGCATGATGCCGGCATCGAGCACGACGTTGACGTATTGGCCCGGCCATAGCGAAAGATCGGCGTTGGGCACACTGGCCCGCGTTGCGATCGTGCCGGACGCCGTGTCTACGCTGGAATCGACGAAATCCAGCGTTCCCTTGCCGACCGGCTTCGGGTCGCCGTCCTTGGTCAGCGTCACCGCACCTTGCCGCGGCGCTGCCAGCGCCTTGTGCAGCAAGGCAAGATCGCTTTCGGGGAGATTGAAGTTCACCTGCAGCGGGTCGACCTGCGTGATCGTCACCAGTGGAGTCGACGTGCTGCTGCCGTTGCTGGTGGTGACGAGATCGCCGACGGCGACGCTGACTGCGCCAAGCCTGCCGGAGATCGGCGCCCTGATCGTGGCGAAGCCAAGCTGGATTTGGTCCGCATCGATCGTTGCCTTGTCGGCGTCGACGGTGGCCGCGGCGGATTTCTGTGCCGCGACGGCCTGATCGTAGGTCTGCTGTGTTCCGGCCTGCCTGGCGACGAGATTTTTGGCGCGCTGAAGATCGGCCGTGGCGCTGGCAAGCAGCGCCTGGTCTTTTGCGAGCGTCGCCTGATCGCGTGCCAGTTGCGCCTTCAACGAGCGATCGTCCAGCGAGAAAAGAAGGTCGCCGGCCTTCACCATCTGTCCGTCCTTGACCGCGATTGCGACGATCTGGCTCGAGACCCGCGCGTTGATGCTGACCACGGCAGGAGAGGACACAAAGCCGATGGCATAGCGCCGGACCGGGAAATCGGCCGTCGTAGCGGTGGCGGCAACCACCGAAGTCGTACGCGCGGCATTTGCCGCTGCAGCGGGCTTGTCCGCCGTCGCCGTCTGCTTCGCCGACAGCATCTGCTGAAGACCGCTCATTGCGCTGGGCGAAAGATAGAGCCACGCCGCGGCAACGCAGGCTGCAGCGATCACCGCTAATACGATCTTTCCGCGCATCGACAAAAGACCTCTCGATCCGACACGCCGCTATCCGGTGGCCGTAGTCTAGCTCAACTCGCAGCCTCTTGCCGCGCTTTTGCCAGATAATAGAGGATGCCGAAGGCGAAAAAGGGCCAAAACCCGTCATTACGAAGATTTAATGTGCAGTGCACAATAGAACGGCAGCTAACGCAGCATCGGCCACAGCGTCGCCGCAAGCATCACACCCATGACGATGTTGAACCATTTGAGCCGCACCGCATCCGCCAGAAAGCCGCGCAGCGCCATGCCGAAACCGGCCCAGGTCGAAATGCTCGGCAGCATGACGACGGCGAAAGCGGCTGCGATCAGCACCACCGACACAAACGGGCGTTCCGGACTGGTATAGACGGCCATGGCTGTAATCGCCATCACCCAGGCCTTGGGATTGACCCACTGGAATGCCGCAGCCTCGATGAAGCGCATCGGCTGGCCCTTCGTCTTGTCTTCGCCGCCGAGCGAGCGCGACATGGCGATCTTCCAGGCGAGATAAAGCAGGTAGAGGCCGCCAGCGATCTTCAACCCGGTATGCAGCACCGGAAAGGTCGTCAACACGGCGCCAAGCCCGAAGCCTACGGCAAGCAACAGCACGAGGAAGCCGAAGCCGATGCCGAGCATGTGTGGCACGGTTTTGACCAAGCCGAAATTCACGCCCGAGGCCAAAAGCATGAAATTGTTCGGACCCGGCGTGATCGAGGTCACGAAGGCATAAACCAGCAGAGCAAGGAATGCATCGAAGGTCATGGAGGATCGCAAAGATCAATAATATTGAAATACTGACTTAAATCGATGAGGTGCTGAGTGCAAATGCAATTCGTTGGTCCACGCGCGCCCAGCGTTCTTTCATATCTTAGGCCAATATCCGCTGAGAACATCTATCTGCGGTAGGGCTGCACCGACCATAGATCTGAATCCGGGGCAGTTTCGCGCTGACGGCGCACGCGTCGCAGCCCTTTGCGTCTCGGCGTATTCTCCGGAATCTTGACGCTGTGCGCCAGACCCAGGATCGCCAGAACCTGAATGAATAGCCAGCCGAGATCGATCTGTCCGTGTTCCAAACCAAGCCGTGCAGACTCGGGAAACGCGTGATGGTTGCCGTGGAAACTCTCGCCGAACGTTACCAGCCCGAAACGCGGCAAATTGTATCCTTGCACGGCAACGTCGTCGACGCGCCATCCTTGCTCCCCATCTCGGTGCGCAAAATGCCCAACCAACCAATGGCCGGTAAGCGACACTGAAACGCGCACCGCGATTCCCCATACCACCCAATCCCAGCCGCCAAGCGCGAAAAAGAGGATCGCCCAGGGCAGTTGTTGCAGCATCCAGGTGCGTTCGACGAACTTGTAGAACCGGTCATTCGTGATCGAGGGTTCGATGACGAAGGTGGGTGGATTGCGCAAAGCGACCGCGCAATGCATCTGCCAGAAGGCATCGGTGAAAAATGGCCGACGATGGGCATGGAGATCGTGACATGCGGTCTGGCGCTGAGCCCAGTCACGAATATCGTGAGCATAGATCATCCCAAAAGGACCGGCCATGCCGACGAGCACGCCAAGGTAGACCAGCGCATGCTCGACCCAGATATGAACCTTGAACGACCGGTGGATGAGCAGACGGTGCATCCCCACCGAGTGTCCGGCGCAGATTGTCGCCGCCGTTGTCGCAACGAATAAGGCGAAGGCACTCCAGCTAAATGTCATCGGTCCCAACACAATGGCGGCGATCGTCATCGCCCCGACCCAGATCGACTTTGCCGGCACCCACACGACTTTGCCGTCTTCGGCGTCACTGTCCTGTTGGGAAATCATTCTGCCCGTGGATATGGTTTTCATCGGTACCCCTCCTCCTGCATGAACATTTCCGGACCACAGCCTTGCCTTCTGGCGCGTCGTCCGTTACTTAGGCAGTAAGCTAATCGTCTACTACTGCGAATTAGGTATTTAGGCAATAGTCTAAATGAAAATAAGAAAAGCGGACCGAGGCGCAGCCAACGCCTCGGCATCACAAGGTGGCAGACAGTGATCGAAGATGCAGAGCACGCAGCGGATGCCGAAACGGCTGCTCACGCAAATGGCGCGATACAGCGCGTGTTTGAAGCGCTATCTTCAGCGCCCCGGCGCAAGATCCTCGCCTATCTTGCGCACTCTTCCCTAACGGCGGGCGAGATCGCGGCGCGCTTCGAGATGTCGAAGCCGTCGATCTCGCAGCATTTGAGCATTCTGGAGACGGCCGGGCTCATCGCCAAGGAGCGGCACGGACAGTTCATCCACTATTCTCTGGTCCAGAACAATCTTGTGAACACGCTGAATGGATTTGTTCAGGATGTCTGCCCGGTATCGCGCCCTATCAAGAGAGAAAGCAAAGAACTTGGTCGAGGCGAGGCAGCGCAAAGATCGCACTTGCGCAAATCTGAAAAGCCCTAGCGGCTTTGCATCGTTTTCATGAGCGCCTTGGCGTATCGGCAGGCGTCAAATTCCACAGCGATCTCGCAAGACCTTTTGTAAGCGGCCATCGCCTCGGCTTCGTCCGCAGAGACGCCTTCACCATGCTGAAGGGCGCCGCCATACATGGTGCAACCCCAGGCATCGCCCTCATTGCAGCTCAGCTTGAATGTGCGATAAGGGCAAGATTCGTTTGCACTACCGGCGGCAAGCAGTTTGTTTAGCCCAAGCCGACCCAAAAGAATTCCCGCGCCGCGATTTGTGCAGCCGCCGATACTGCCAGTTGCGCAGGCCTGGGCGAACATCTCCTCGGTCCATTGCTTGTCTTCTGGCGAGTGCTCCTGGATGACCCTGGCCGTCTCGAAACAGGCTTCGCCCCTGCGTCCGTCGAAACACCGCCTGGCACAGGCCAAGACGTCTTTCTCACAACCTTGGTAATCTATTCCCGGCGTGGAAAAGAGCGCGTCATCGACGCCCGACGCCCTGCGCCAAATATCGGCCGGGCATTGTTGGAAATAATAGCTCGGTGTGCCCCTGCGGTCGATTTCTTCAAACAATTTCGGCAGCACTGACTTGTCGAATACCGGCTCCTGGCTGGCCGCCGCCGTCGTGACCGCAAGAACGATTGCGCCGGCGCCTGCTCGAATTGCCGCCGCGAGCATCATGATCACATCCCTTGCGGGCCGCGGTTCATCGCCGCCACCCCGGTACGGCAGATCTCGACCAGCCCGAGCGGTTTCATGATGGCGATGAACTGATCGAGCTTGGAGCCCTTGCCGGTGATCTCGAAGATGAAATGCTCGGTGTTGGCATCGATGACGCTGGCGCGGAATGCATCGGCGAGCCGGAGCGCCTCGACGCGGGCTTCGCCGGTGCCGGCGACCTTGACCAGCGCGAGTTCCCGCTCCAATGGCCGCTCCTGTCCGAGTTCCTGCGACCGCACGGTGAGATCGACGACGCGGTGCACCGGCACGATGCGCTCGAGCTGGTGCTTGATCTGCTCCAGCACGTGCGGCGTGCCGCGCGTCACGATGGTGATGCGCGACAGGTGCTTTTCGTGCTCGGTTTCCGAGACCGTCAGGCTCTCGATGTTGTAGCCACGTCCGGAAAACAGGCCGATGACCCGCGCAAGCACGCCCGGCTCGTTGTCGACCAGGACCGAAAGCGTGTGGTTCTCTGGTTTTTCCGTCTCCTTGGCGATGAAATAGGCGGAGCCGGTCGGTTGCAACTGTGCGTTCATGACATGAATCTCGATTTCAAACTTTTGCGCTAATCTGCTGTTTCCGCACAGCTTCCTCGAACCAGGCTACACCAGTTCCCTGCCCTTGGCGTCGATCGCGTTGGCGACAGCTTCGTCGGTCGCCTCGTCCGGCAACAGCATCTCGTTATGCGCCTTGCCGGACGGGATCATCGGGAAGCAGTTGGCGAGCGTCGCCACGCGGCAGTCGAACAGGACGGGCTTCTTGACCGCGATCATCTCCTTGATCGCGTCATCGAGCTCGTCCGGCTTGTCGCAGCGAATGCCGTGGCCGCCATAGGCTTCGGCGAGCTTGACGAAATCCGGCATCGCCTCGGTGTAGGAGTGCGACAGCCGGTTGCCGTGCAGCAGCTGCTGCCACTGCCGCACCATGCCCATATATTGGTTGTTGAGGATGAAGATCTTGATCGGCGCCTCGTGCTGCACCGCCGCGCTCATCTCCTGCATCGTCATCTGCACCGAAGCGTCGCCGGCGATATCGATGACCAGCGCATCCGGGTGCGCGATCTGCACGCCGAGTGCCGCCGGCAGGCCGTAGCCCATCGTGCCCAGTCCGCCAGAGGTCATCCAGCGGTTCGGCTTCTCGAAATGATAGTGCTGCGCCGCCCACATCTGATGCTGGCCGACCTCGGTGGTGATGTAGGTGTCGAGGTCCTTGGTCAGCGCATAGAGCCGCTGGACGGCGTATTGCGGCATGATCACCTCGTGATTCATCTTGTAGGCGAGCGAATCGCGCGCGCGCCATTTGGCAATCTGCTCCCACCACGGGTGAAGCGCTTTCTTGTCGGCCTTGGCGGTTGCCCGCCACAGCCGCACCAGATCCTCCAGCACACGCCCGACATCGCCGATGATCGGCACGTCGGTGTGGACGTTCTTGTTGATCGACGACGGGTCGATGTCGATGTGGATCTTCTTCGAATTCGGCGAAAACGCCGTCAGCCGCCCGGTGATGCGGTCGTCGAAGCGCGCGCCGATGCAGAGCATGACGTCGCAATCGTGCATCGCCATGTTCGCTTCATACGTGCCGTGCATGCCGAGCATGCCCATCCAGTTCTTGCCCGACGCCGGATAGGCGCCGAGGCCCATCAGCGTCGAGGTGATGGGAAAGCCGGTGAGGTCGACCAGCTCGCGCAGCAGATGGCTCGCCTCCGGGCCGGAATTGATGACGCCGCCGCCCGAATAGATGATCGGCTTTCGGGCAGCCCCCATCAGCTCGACCGCCGCCTTGATCTTTTCCAGATCGCCCTGGACCTTCGGTTGGTAGCTGGTGCGCGGCGCCGTCTGCGGCGGGACATAGATACCCCTGGCGAACTGCACGTCCTTCGGGATGTCGACGACGACCGGACCGGGGCGCCCTGTCGTTGCCACATGGAAGGCCTCGTGGATCGTTGCCGCGAGCTCGTTGACGTCCTTCACCAGCCAGTTGTGCTTGGTGCAGGGCCGCGTGATGCCGACCGTGTCGCACTCCTGGAACGCATCCGAGCCGATCAGCGAAGTCGGCACCTGGCCGGTCAGGCAGACCAGCGGGATCGAGTCCATCAGCGCGTCCTGCAATGGCGTCACCGCATTGGTGGCGCCCGGCCCTGAGGTCACCAGCATGACGCCGGCCTTGCCAGTCGAGCGCGCATAGCCTTCCGCCGCGTGGCCCGCGCCCTGCTCGTGGCGGACGAGGATGTGCTCGACCTCGTCCTGCTGGAAGATTTCATCGTAGATTGGCAGAACCGCGCCGCCCGGATAGCCGAAAACATGCTTGACGCCATTGTCCTTCAGCGCCTGCACCACCATTTCGGCACCCGTCATTTCGCTCCTTGGCATTTCAGTTCTTGGCATTTCGCGCCGCTCATTCTGTCCACTGCTCATCGTTCTGGTCCCGTACTGTTCGCCATCTGGCGATTGCTCGTCGTTTAGTCGTGTTTCGGGCAATAAAAAAGGCCCCCGAGGGAGCCTGTGTCTTGCGCATGGGAGGTCACCGCCCGGCGGTTACACCGCCTTGCCCACGCGCTTTCCTACGAGAATGAGTGCCTTTTTCATGGTGGCGGACAATAGAATTGGTTTGACGCCGCTGTCAACGGCGAATGTGCACTTGGCCTGACGTCGGCACATCCGCCCATTATGCACCCGCGCCGCCTTTCCGCCGCGCGGGTCTTCCGTTTCAGGCGCAGAGCACCACACCCCTCGCCTTGGCCCAGCGCTCGATGATCTTGCGCTCCTCGAGCGAGGCGAGACGATTGCCGAAACCGCGCACCTGCACCGCACGGTTTTGCGGGTCGAGTTCGATCGTCAGCAACCGCTCGATCTTGCCCAGCGCCGAGCGCCGCAGCACCCAGATCGAGGCATTGCCGGCGATGCATTTGGCCGCGTATATCGAGACGCAATGATGCATCGCCCGGCTCTCGGCGACCAGATCCTCAGCTGTCTTCAACTGACGGACGAAGAAACGCTCGCCATGCGCCTTTGCCTCCTTGGTCGACGGCTGCCAGTCCCAGTCGTCCAGGCACGAGCCGTCCCAGGCGCGACCCTGCGACTGCGTCCCGGCAGTACGCGTGGTCCGCCCGGCAGCGCGGCGGCGCATTGCCTCGATGCGTTCGATCGCGGCAATGTCTCGATGCCATTCCAGCATCTGCCGACGCAGCGAGGCAAGCGTGCGACCCTTCAGGCTGTACGCCGCATCGCGCTGGTGCACGGCGCCGATATAGTCGCAAAGATCGTCGATCTCCTCCTTCGACGCGGGTTGCCCGCAGAAGAACCGTGTCACCTCGCGCCAGAAGGCCAGATCGTTACGTGGCGTGCGCGCGATTTTCGACTTGGCAAGTCGGGCCGCCAACCCGGAATCATCCGTGTAGGACCGGGCGATCACCACCCAAAATGCCTCGTCGAACGTGAAATCGCCGGGCAAGTTCAAGAAGCAATGCACCTCCTTGCGAGACAGCCACGCACAGGCGCCCGCCTTGTAAAGCGAGTCACCATGCGCCACTGCGATATACCAAGCCTTGCGAAGCGCAATCTCGCCGACATTCAACCCCGAGCTGTCCAGCCAGATCCCCTCGAGCGCGGCTGTAACCGGGTAGCGCGCATAGAGATGGCGCGCCGCGGCCAGCCGCAGCCGCTCGGGGTCGCGCGTCTTCAGCTTTGGACGCCACAGCGCGCCGTCGCGAATCGCCATGCCGGCAAAGCCCCGACGTGCCTCGTCGAGCGCCCGCTCGAAATCCGGAGCGGGACGCGGGACGGGAAAAACCCGCCGCAGCGTTACGGCATATGCTTCAATGCGTTCGCGCTCGGCATCCTGCCTGCGCTGGATCATGGACTTTGCCATGGCCGTTCTTCCTGATTGGAACCCTGTCAGCCGCACGCAATTCCAGCGTCGGCACGGAATGTGTCGATCTGGATCGCCGGGTCATTGACAGGTCTCCTTTCAGGACGACGGATCAGAATGGGCGGCTTCTCTAAGCTCGCCGCCAATTTGACGCAAGAGCTATTCTTTCCACGCCCGCGATGGTCTGACGGGTGTTGCAAAGGTGCATCGTTGTCGCCATCAGCGTGTCCGGCCGACGCGTTTCCAGTAGATGAGGGTGCCTGTGAGCCCGCCATGCGGCTTCAGCGCATAATCCGGTATTTCGCCGGCCAGCGTGAAGCCGAGCTTTTCATAGAGCCCGGAAGCCCCCTCCTCTTTTGCCGTGTCGAGGACCAACAGCGTGCGGCCTTTCTCCACAGCAACGGCTTCCGCCGCCTCCATCAGGCGGGTTGCGATGCCCTTGCCGCGGTAATCGAGGCGGATCATCAGCTTGGCGATCTCGGCCCGGTGCGGCTGGTTGGGAGGGCAGTCGAGCAGCAAGGTGATGGTGCCGAGTTGGGAGGGCAGTCGAGCAGCAAGGTGATGGTGCCGACCAGAGCCTCGCCGTTCCAGGCCCCAAGCACCGCCCTTTCGCCTCTGGCGGCCGCCTGAAGCGACTTGTTCCAGAAGGCCGCGGCCATCTCCGGCACCAACGGATGCATGAAGCTGACCGAGCCGCCGGCAGCGACTGTCCCGATCAGCAGTTCCGTCAGCATTTTTTGCGTTCCGTCAGCATTGCTGAGTGGCCTGATTTCGATCGAACTCATGTCGTTCCCCTGTCGCCGTCCGTCAGTCGAAACGACTGGTCCGCTTCCGCTTCCTGGCCCGCCGGATTTCCGCGATGCGATCGGCGTCTTCCTCTTGCAGATGTCGCCCGCGTTCCAGCAGTTCGAGCGTGTATTCCTCATAGGTCAGGCCCAGCCGCTCGGCCTTGTGCAGCCGCATCAGCATGATCTCGCGGCTCGGCACTTTCCATGCCTGGGCATGGGCGGTCTGCCAGGCAAGAAACACATAGGGGTCGCCCTTGCCCCAGGGCGGACCGTCATAGTCGTCGAGCGGCGGACCGCCATTGTCGCAGCGTTTTGGACGGCGCGCCTTCACCTCAGCTCCTGGCCAACGCAACCAGATAGTCGGCGGCGTCCGGCCCCGGAGCGTGAAAGACGCAATCGGATGGCGCGCCGAGCGCCAGGCAGTCGCCCGGTTCGAGCCGGTGAACGATGTCCCCCTCTGTGAATTCCAGTCGCCCGGAGATCAGCCATATCTGTTGCCTGATAAAGGCATAAGACGCCGCCGGGAAACTTACCTTGGCGCCGGCCGGCAACTGGATCCGGATCAGTTCGAGGGGCATGTCCGAAACCGGCGAAAGATGCCGCCGCACATAACCCGTAGCCGGATCGCGCCAGAGCGGCTGGTCACGTTCGCGAAGCAGGCCACCGCCCTGCAATTCCGCCCTTGCGATCAATGTGGACAGCGTCATGCCGAAGGCGGCCGCAATACGCACAAGGAGTGCCGCCGTCGGGCTGGTCATGCCGCGTTCTACCGTGCTCAGCATGGCTTTCGAAACATCGGACCGCTCCGCCAGTTCTGCCAAGGACCAGCCTCGAGCCACTCTTTCGGTATGTATTCTTCTGCCGACGGTCGAGGAGATGTCGTTCGCTATATCATCCATTAATCCAATATATTCTTCTACAGAGCAACGGCCGTTTCATCCAGTTTTCGCAAACTCCTTAATGTCCGCTAAACCATCCGGCCTCATCCCACCTTAACCCCGTTCGCCTAGGCTCATCGCTTGGGAAAAGGGGACCGGCGTATCCATGCTCGTTGAACGCGAAGCCTCCATTGGGGAACCGACTTTGCTGGAGCGCCGCAGGGCGGAGCAGAACGACAAGCGCATTCTGGGCAATATCGTACAATGCGACGGCGCGCGCGCCACCATCAGCGCCTATGCCGACGATATCGAAGGCACGGTCACCGGCCTGTGGAGCGTCGGCAAGATGATCTCGATCAATCTCGGTACATCACGAACCGTCGGCCTGGTCTATGAAATCGGCAAGTCGGATCGTGCGTGGAGCAGCGAGGGCCAGAATCCGATCGAGGTCAGCATCGAATTGATCGGCGAGGTGCGCGACGGGGCCGAACCCGGCGCGAAGCCGATCTTCGACCGTGGCATCACAACCTACCCGCATATCGGCGCCATTGCCCATCGTATCCGCAGCCGCGACCTGCAGGCCGTCTACGATCTCGCAGGTCGTCATTCGATCACCATCGGCACGCTGTCGCAGGACGAGGCGATCGACGCCAATATCGCCATCGACGATACGCTGGCGCGGCATTTCGCCATTGTCGGCACCACCGGGGTCGGCAAATCGACCGCCGTGTCGCTGCTCTTGCGCAAGTCGATCGCCGCCCGGCCCGACCTGCGCGTGCTCATCCTCGATCCACACAACGAGTTCGCCGCGTCGTTGCCCGAATATTGCGTCAGGGTCGATTCGACGACGCTCGACCTGCCCTTCTGGATGTTCAAGCTAGAGGAATTTGCCGAGGTGCTGTTTCGCGGCCGCGAGACGGTCCCGGAAGAGGTCGACGCCTTGCGCGATCTCATCCCCGCGGCCAAGAACCTCTACCGCAATCCGAACTCCGGCAACTATCTACGGCGCAGCACCGATGCGCTGACCGCAGACGCGCCGGTGCCCTATCGCATTGCCGACCTCATCAAGCTGGTCGACGAGCGCATGGGGCTGCTGGAAAGCAAGAACGATCGCCCGACCCTCAGGTCACTGAAGACACGTATCGAATCGGCGGCATCCGATCCGCGCTACCGTTTCATGTTCAACTCGCGCCTGATCGAGGACACCATCCACGAGACGATCGGCAACATCTTCCGCGTGCCGCATCACGGCCGCCCGGTGACCTGCTTCGAAATGGCCGGCATGCCGTCCGAGGTGGTCAATTCCGTTTGCTCGGTCCTGGCGCGGCTGGCCTTCGACCTGGCGTTGTGGAGCGAAGGCCGCCTGCGGCTGCTCTTCCTGTGCGAGGAAGCGCATCGCTATATGCCGGCCGATCCGCGCCTCGGTTTCGCGCCGACGCGGCACGCGCTGTCGCGCATCGCCAAGGAAGGCCGCAAATATGGCTGTTATCTCGGCGTCGTCACCCAGCGCCCGGGCGAACTCGACCCGACCATCCTGTCGCAGTGCTCGACGTTCTTTGCCATGCGGCTCGCCAACGAGCAGGACCAGGCGATCATCCGCTCGGCGATCGCCGATTCCTCGGCTTCGACGCTCGCGTTCCTGTCTTCCATGGGCCAGCGCGAGGCTATCGCCTTCGGGGAAGGCGTGGCGACGACGATGCGGATGAAGTTCGAAAAGCTCTCCGAGGATTTGATCCCCGGCACCGCCAAACGCGAGAATGCCTTGCCGTCCGAAACCGGCGACGAGGTCGACCTCGTGGCGATCGTCGAACGGCTGCGCAACGTGCCGAAATCACAACAGGCAATGCCTTTCGCGGAAGTCGTCGATCCGGGCCGGCAGGCCGGCGATTCGGACTATCGCAAGCGGTCGGCCGCACGCACCCAGCGAAACGACGATTTCGACTTGCGCTACGGCCTCAAGCCGGCGACCTTCGGCCTGCGTCCCCCAGAATGATTGAGCCGAGCGACTTTTAGGCAGCGCTCGCAGATATCAAAGCTGAGTTTCGATGGCTGTCCTGTCTATAACTGACCACACCTGGCGAATTTTCCCTCTCTGAAGCTCATAAAATACGTTCTCGGCAAACGAAATTCTCTTCCCGCTTACATCGAGCCCAAGGAACGTTCCCCTTGGCGCGCAGTCGAAGCTTAGCCGGCTCGCTACATAAGGCGGATCGGCAACCAATAGCTGAATGTTGAAATAAAGGTCCGGAATTTCGTCGAAGTCTCTCACCAACATCTCGAGATAGCCGGACAATCCGAGCTTGCGACCGTTGTGGGTCACTTCATCATGAACAAACCTCCCCAGATTTGGCCAATCCTGCTTGTTCAGGCATGCAATATAGCCTCGGTAAAGACCGGAGAGATCGGATTTAGTCACGGCAACACCTCTATTTCCGGCAAGCCCCGCAAAGGCAGCATCTCAGCTTGACGGGGTGATGTCGGTCTGCGTGCACCGGAAACGAAGAAAACGATACCAGACGGCCGGAATCACGAATTCAATGACGGAATTCAGGCACAGACGCGGTTGCGCCCTTGCCTCTTCGCCTCATAGAGCTGGCGATCGGCGCGGCGATAGAACTCCTCGGCGGTTTCCTTGCGATCCCAGACGGCAAGCCCGACGCTGGTGGTGATTTTCAGTCGGACATTGCCCGTCAGCACCGACATGTTGGCGATCGCCTTGCGGATGCGCTCGGCGAATTTGGATAGCAGCTCGGCGTCCATATTGGGCGTGACCACCGCGAACTCCTCGCCGCCCAGGCGCGCCACCACGTCGTGATAGCGTGTCATGTCCTTGAGACAGTTGGCGACCGCCCGCAACACCTCGTCGCCGACATCGTGGCCGTGGCTGTCGTTGACCTGCTTGAAATGGTCGAGGTCGAGGATCATCAGCCCTACTGGTTTCTCGATGCGGCGGAACTCTTCGAGATATTCCTTCAGCGCATCGTCGAAATAACGCCGGTTCTGCATGCCGGTGAGGCTGTCGGTGAGCGCCGCATGCTCCAGCGTCTCCGAACGCGCGCTGAGCGAAACGGTCATGGCGCGCAGCTTGCCTTCTTCCGTCGCCTGCTTTCGGATCAGCGGGTAGATGAAGAAAATGCCGAAGAACAGCGCAGTCGCCAACAGCACGCCCGTCGCAAACAGCAGCTTGTTGAGATAGACGATTTCATCGAGTTTTGAAGGCGTATTGCTAATGTCGGCGGCCAGGGTTTGCAGGAGCCCATAGGCGTAAAGCGTCACCAGGCCGGCGGCCAGGATCACAAAAATAAAGACGAAAAAGGCTGATTCCGCCTTGTGGAAACGCATCTGCTCCCCGTTGGAAAGTTCGTAGCGATCTTATGGCATGCGGGAACTTACGGACAGTTAACCTGGACAACTTCAACGCGAAATGTCCCCTCGGTGTCGACTTTTCAGGTTGCGCTCGAAGGAGGGAGTGAGAGCATCGAGTCGATCCCCCCATCAGGACGCAATCTCTGCCATTCCGGGCCCAATTGGTGCCTGAACCAGGTCGCCTGCCGTTTGGCATATTGCCGCGTCGCGATTTTCGCGCGCTCGATGGCCTCGGGAAAACTGAAGGCGCCGGCCAGCGCGGCCTGAAGCTCGCGAACACCGATTGCTTTCATCGCCGGCAGGTCGGGATCGAGGCCGAGCGCTGAAAGCTGTTTCACCTCGTCCAGTGCCCCCTCATCCAGCATGCGGTCGAAGCGGGCATCGATCCGCTCCACCAGAGCCGCTCGCTCCGGCTCGATGACGAAAAAGCGCGCGCTGCTCCCGTCGATCAACGGCCGGCCACGCGCGGCCTGCCAGTCCAGGATGGAACGGCCCGACGCGTCGAGCACCTCCAGCGCCCGCACGATGCGCTGGCCATCCGTCGGCTTCAGCATCATGCCGGCCGCAGAATCCTCGCGCAACAGGATGCGGTGCAATCTCACTGCGCCCTGTTCCTGGAGCTCGTAGCGCCAGCGATCGCGGATCGACTTCGGAATGTCGGGCATCTCCGAGATACCTTCCGTGAGCGCCCGGAAATAAAGCCCGGTTCCGCCGACGAAAATCACTGGCCGCTCCGAAAGCGTGCCGTCGTCGATCAGCTTTATGACATCACGCAACCAGGCGCCGGTTGAATAGGCGGTGGACGGATCGACGTGTCCATAAAGAAAGTGGGGAACGCAGGCGAGTTCGGCAGGACCAGGCCGCGCCGTCAGCACGTCGAGCACCGAATAGCCTTGCATGGAATCGGTGTTGACGATGACACCGCCATTGCGCTCGGCGAGGTCGAGTGCGAGCGCCGACTTGCCGCTGGCGGTCGGCCCGGCTATCAGGATCGCGTTCTTCACGCGGCCTTCGCCCGCCTGTCCGCTGGAATTTTCGATGCTGCTGATCGCCACGCTTCTATCCCATCCCGCCGGCCGCGCATTGACGTCGACGCTAGCGAATATGGCCTCGCGGTCGGTCGGCGCAAGCGCTGTTCGCTGGCTGGCCGAAGGCATCGCCTGCGAGCTCGACTTGCCGGAGACCGCCGACGCTTCCGAAATAACGGCGCGCCTGCGTGCCGCGCTGGCTTCCGAACCGATCGACGTGGCCGTCCAGCCGGCCGAGAACAGGCGCAAGAAGATCCTGATCGCCGACATGGATTCGACGATGATCGACCAGGAATGCATCGACGAGCTTGCCGACGAGATCGGCGTCAAGGATCGCGTCGCCGCCATCACGGCGCGATCGATGAACGGCGAGATCGCATTCGAGCCGGCCTTGCGCGAGCGCGTGGCGCTGCTCAAGGGTCTCGATGCCGCAATCATCGACCGCATCATCGACAATCGCCTGACGCTAGCCTCCGGCGGCCGCACGCTCGTCCAGACAATGGCGGCCAATGGCGCCTGGACGGCGCTGATCTCCGGTGGTTTCGACATCTTCACCACCCGCATCGCAGCATTGCTCGGCTTTCACGAAAATCGCGCCAACCGCCTGATCGAGCAGGATCGCCGCTTCACCGGCCTGGTCGCCGAACCGATCCTCGGCCGCGCCGCCAAGGCCGAAGCCCTTATCGAGATTTCCGCCGGCCTCGGCCTGACGCCTGCCGATGCCATTGCCGTCGGCGACGGCGCCAACGATCTCGACATGATCCGTCTTGCCGGCATCGGCGTCGCCTTGCATGCCAAGCCGGCCGTCGCAGCCGAGGCAAAGATCCGCATCGACCACGGCGACCTCACCGCCTTGCTTTATCTGCAGGGTTATCGCCGGGAGGAATTTGTCGAATGATGCCGATCCGCACCGAGCGCCTGATCCTGCGCAACTGGGAAGATCGTGACCGCGAGCTCTTCCATCGCATCAATTCCGACGAGTTGGTCATGGAATTCTTTCCGTTTCGCCGCGACCGTGCCCAGTCGGACACCAAGATGGAGGAGTTGCGCGCGGCTATCGATCGCGACGGCTTCGGCTTCGCGGCCGCTGAGATCGCAGCCACAGGCGAATGCATCGGCTTCGTCGGCATAACCCGAACTGATCATTTGCCATTCCTGCCGCCCGGCACGATCGAGATCGGCTGGCGGCTGGCACCCGAATTCTGGGGCCGCGGCTATGTCACCGAAGCAGCCGAAGCCTGGCTCACCTATGGCTTTGAAAGACTTGGCCTCGACGAAATCGTGTCCTTCGCAGTCAAGGATAACAGCCGGTCCACTGCCGTTATGGAGCGCCTGGGCATGATCGCCGACCCCGCCTCCGATTTCGACCATCCCGGTGTTCCGGACAGCCACACCGCACTCAGGCGACATGTCTTCTACAGGCTGTCACGCACAGACTGGCAGGCAAGAAAAAGAGCGACCCGCTAGCCGCCCTTTTTCGTTTCAAGATCAGAGCATTGCAGGCTCTTCCGGACTCAATCCATCCGGATTGTCACAAACCTCAGCTCGCCGGTCTTCGACGCCAGCATCAACAGCGCGTTCTTGCGCCCCTGCTCCTTCAGCGCGCCGATCCGGTCCATGACGTCCTTGGGCGTTGCGACCGATTCCTGCGCGATCTCGGTGATCACCTCGCCCGGCTGGATGCCGCGTTCGGCAGCCGCCGAATCCTTGGAGACGTCGGTCACGACGACGCCGGAGACGTCGGCGGCGATGCCGAATTTCGTGCGCGTCTCCTCATTGAGCTCGCCGATCGTCATGCCGAGCACGGCAGCCGTCGAAACCGCAGGCGCCTTGTCGGCATCGTCCTGGTCGGCGTTGCCGTTTTCACCGCCGCTGGCAAGCTTTTCGCTGTCCTCGAGCCGGCCGAGCGTCACCTTGACGGTCTGCTCGACCCCTTTGCGCACGATGATCACGTCGACCGCCTTGCCGACCGGGCTCTCCGCCACGACGCGTGGCAGGTCGCGCATTTCATGGATGTCCTTGCCGTCGAACTTGATGATGACGTCGCCGGCCTGGATGGTGCCGTTGTCGACCGGCCCGCCCTTGATAACGCCGGCGACCAACGCGCCCTTGGCGGTCGCCATGCCCAGGCTTTCGGCAATGTCGTCGGTCACCGGCTGGATGCGCACGCCGAGCCAGCCGCGCCGCGTCTCGCCGAACTGGCGAAGCTGGTCGACGACGCCCGAGGCAAGCTGCGACGGGATCGAGAAGCCGATGCCGATCGAGCCGCCCGATGGCGAGATGATTGCCGTGTTGATGCCGATGACCTCGCCGCTGCTGTTGAACAGCGGTCCGCCGGAATTGCCGCGGTTGATCGCGGCATCGGTCTGGATGAAGTCGTCATACGGGCCGGAATTGATGTCGCGATTGCGTGCCGAGACGATGCCGACCGTCACCGTGCCGCCGAGACCGAACGGATTGCCGATCGCCATCACCCAGTCGCCGACACGCATCGTGTTGGAATCGCCGAACTTCACCGCCGTCAGCTTGTGCCCTTTCGGATCGACCTTCAGCACCGCGACATCGGTCTTGGTGTCGGTGCCGACCAGCGTCGCCTTGAGCGTCACCCCATCGGAGAAATTCACCTCGATGTCGTCGGCATCGGCAATGACGTGGTTGTTGGTCACCACGATGCCCTGCACGGCGTCGACCACGAAGCCGGAGCCCAGCGACTGCACCTTTTGCCCGCCGCCGCCCTTGTCGCCGCCACGGTTCTTGAAGAAATCGTCGAAGAAGTCCTGGAAGGGCGAGCCCTCCGGCAGCTGCGGCATCGGCACTGCGCCCGGCCCCTCAGTGCCTTTAACAGTCTGCGACGTCGAGATGTTGACCACGGCGCCAAGCAGGCCGGCGGCGAGATCGGCAACCGAGGGCGGCCCGTCGGCTGCCATCGTCGGCGCCACGAACGACGGAACGGCAATGGCGCCGACCAGAAGCGCAGCGGCCCCGGCGATGAACGTCCGCCTCGCTGCACGCAGAAGGGTGGTGGATGTCATCGAAAGGCCTCCGGGTGTTCTGAAAAAAGCGCTTCGGCAAAAAACGCCGCGTCGCGTCATGTTGGCAAGAAATAAGGCACGTTTGCGGCTATGGCTACCGCCAGAGAATAAATCCTCTGTTACGCCGGCTATCCCTGCACCGGCCCTACTGGCCGGTGCTTGGCTGAGCCGCCGGTGGCGCGGGAGCGGCAGGTGCTGGCGCTGGTGCCGCCGGTGCCGCAGGCGTTTCCTTGCTGTCCGGGTCGCGGAAGAAGCGGAAGAACTCGGAATTCGGCGACAGCACCATCGTCGTTCCTGCGCTGTTCAGCGCCGTGCCATAGGCATTCATCGACCGGTAGAAATCGAAGAAGGCCGGATCGCGCTGATAGGCCCCGGCAAACGTCGCGCTGCGCTGGGCTTCACCTTCACCGCGCAGGATTTCAGACTCTTTCTGCGCTTCGGCGACGATTTCGACCACTTCGCGGTCGGCGCGAGCCCTGATCCGCTGCGCTGCCTCGTTGCCGCGCGCCCTCAGCCGCTCGGCTTCGGCGAGACGTTCGGCCTTCATGCGGTCGAAGGTCTGCTGCGAGACTTCGGCCGTGAGATCGGTGCGGCGGATGCGGACATCCTCGATCTGCAGGCCAAGCGAGGTGGCATCAGGTCTCAGCTGATCGCGCACCTCGCGCATCATCACGGCGCGCTCTTCCGAGAGTGCCGCCTCGAAGTCGCGCAGGCCGTAGACGCGGCGCAAGGCAGCGTCGAGACGCGTCCTCAACCGGGCCTCGGCCAGTTCGATCTGGCCGGAAACCGCGGCGCGGAACACACGCGGGTCCGAGATACGATAGGCGATAAAGGCATCGACCTCATAGAATTTGCCGCCCGAAACCTGGACACGGATGTTGTCGAGGTCGAAGCGCAGGACCCTGTTTTCGATCAGCTGGACGGTGTCGGCATCGAAGAAGGAGAATGGCGCCTTGAAATAGATGCCCGGCTGGTTCTTGACGTCGACGATTTCGCCGAACCTGAGCACCAGCGCCTGCTGGCGCGCATTGACGACGAAGACCGACGAATAGAGCAGGAACAGGATGACCGCGGCGATGACCGCAATGACGGGAAGACGGTTGGCCATCACTGGTTTCCTCCGGTGGCCGGTGCCGGCGCCTTCTGCTGCAATGCCGGCAGCGGCAGGTAGGGAACCACCCCTTGCCCGTTGCCTTGCTCGACGATGACCTTGCTCGAATCCTTCAGCACCCTCTCCATCGTCTCCAGGTAGAGCCGCTTGCGCGTCACTTCCGGCGCCTTTGCATATTCGTCATAGACCGAGATGAAGCGCTGCGCCTCGCCTTCGGCCTCCTGCACGACCCGGTTCTTGTAGGCGGCCGCGTCTTCGCGGATCTGTGCGGCCGCACCGCGCGCCTGGCCGAGCTTCTGATTGGAATACTGATTGGCCTGCTCGACGAACTTGTCCTCGTCCTGTTCGGCCCGCTGCACCTCGTCGAACGCGTCTGCCACCTCGCGCGGCGGCGCGGCGTCCTCGATGGAAATTGCGTTGACGTTGAGGCCGGCCTTGTAGCCGTCCAGCGTCGTCTGGATGATCTCACGCACCGACGCCGCAATGCCTTGCCGGTCGTCGCGGAAAATGTCCTGCGCCGGGCGCCGGCCGACCGCTTCGCGCATCGCGCTTTCGGCGACCTGCTGCAGCATGCCGCCCGGGTCGGACACGTCGAACAGATAGGCCTTCGGGTCGGAAACCTGATAGGCCACCGAGAATTGCACGTTGACGATGTTCTGGTCGCCGGAAAGCATCAGGCCATCGCCGCTGGTGCTGCCGCCGCCGATGCTGACAAGCTGCTCGGCGATGTTAGCGGTCTCGACCGTTTCGATGGGCCACCAATGGAAATGCAGGCCCGGCTGCGACAGCTCCGCCTTCGGCTTGCCGAACCTGAGCTCCACCGCAACTTCATCTGGCTGGACGGTGTACACTGCCTTGAACGCCCATAGCACCACCAGCGCCGCGGCAATCAGCGCGAACACGGCAGGGCTCGCGCCACCGCCGCCCGGCAGCGCGCGCCGCAACCGGTCCTGCCCGCGCCGGATGATATCCTCGAGATCGGGAGGCGAGCCCTGCGGGCCGCTAGGTCCTTTTGGTCCCTGACCCCAAGGCCCCTGATTGTTGCCGCCGCCCCACGGGCCGCCGCCGCCGCTCTTGTCGTTCCAGGGCATGAATGTCCTTTCGCTTGGAATTCCCTCAAGCGCCGGCTCACCGGCGCAAAATCCAATATTATTCTTCTATAGGGATGCGACGGCACGCTTTCAACGCGATCGGCTGCCGCCACTGTCCGCCTTTGGGTCCATCTAGACCTGTCGCGACCCCTTTGTCGCCTTCAATGCACGTCGCGGCGCCGCTCGTAAACCGAATAGCGTGTCGCATGGCTGTCCTTTTCGCCAGCCTCCACCTCCTGCGAGCGGACGATCCGCCACAGCGCCGGATCGATCGGCGGGAAATGGGCATCGCCGTCGACCGCGGCCAGAACATGGGTCACGTGCAGCCGATCGGCCAACGGCAGCGCCTGAGCGTAGATTTCGCCGCCGCCGATGACGCAGATCTCGTCGGCGCCGGCCATGCAGCGCCCGCGCACCGTCGCCAGCGCGATCGCGTCCTCGATCGAGTGCGCGACTTCGACGCCCTCGGCGCGCCATGCCTTGTCTCGTGTCACCACGATGTTGAGCCTGCCCGGCAATGGGCGGCCGATGCCTTCATAGGTCTTGCGGCCCATGATGATGGGCTTGCCCATCGTATCGGCTTTGAACCGCTTGAGATCGGTGGACAGCCGCCACGGCAACCCACCCTCGCGCCCGATCACGCCGTTCTCGGCGATGGCGACATAAAGCGCGAGGTCCATCAGCCGCCGTTTCCGCCATCCGACGGCTCAAGCAGCAATATGTCGATGTCATGCTCGGGGTAGAAGTTCTGCGCCTTCATCTCGAACGTCGTCGGTCCGATCTTCCTGACGTTTTCGCCGCAAAACGAGACCAGGTTCTTCGCATCGCCCTTGTCGACGGTCAGCTTGAAACTGCCGATGTTTCCCGACGCCCAGTTGCCGCCCGTGGTCAGGATATAGGCGATGCGGTTCTCGAAATATTTGGGGTAGCCGTCGGGATCGTCCTTGGCTGCCTTGCGCACGGCATTCTCGAAGGCATCGTCCATGCAGTAGCGTGTCTTGTAGGCGGCATACTGACCCTGGAACTGGCCGTCATAGAAGAAGCTGACCGAGGAGGTGCCGCCGACGCTCGGCTTGTAGCGATGCGAGACATGGACCGCCTTGTTGGCCGGAAACGTCGAGCGCCACCAATAGGTCGAGCGCAATTGCCAGAACGGCGTATAGACGGTCTTCATGCCCGAACCGTCGTCAGCAGTGTCCTCGATGATGATGCCGCGGTTGACCCAGTCGTCGGCGACCGCTTGCGGCAGCTTTGCCAGCGCTGCCTTGGCCGCATCGCCGAACGGATAGAACGGCACGCCCTGCGCCTTCAGGTCAGCGCCGATGTCGATGCCGAGCGCGAACACCTTCTGCTCGAGCTGCGGCTTTGCCGGCTCCCCGTCGATCGTCACTTCGAAGCCGAGGAAATTGTCGCTCTGCGCCTCCGGAATCGCTGGTATTTCTTCGGGGTCGCCTTCGATGTCGGGCATCGGAAAGGCGACGATCGCATCGACATCCTTGTCGGTATTGTTGCGGAAGACGTAATCGACCATCACTTTTTCCGGCGAGATGTAGAGATCCTCGCTTTCCATCGCCACCGCATCGCTGCGCGAAAGAATCAGCCCACCGGTGCCGAGTTCGGCGACCGAATCATTGGCGAGCGCAGGCGTAGCCGAGAGCGCCAAGGCTGCGGTCAGGACGTAACGGAACATGGAAACTCCCCCGGCGAGAATGCCAACATGACTCTAGCTGTTCAATGTGGCGTTTCAAAGCCTTTCGGCAAATGCGCCGGCGCCTGCCGGCATGTCGTGTCGGTCTAGACACGCCGGTCCCGATCGGGCAGGAGTTCGCCCATGCGCAAGCTTCTCGTCATCGGCATCGGCGCCGGCAATCCGGAGCACATGACGGTCCAGGCCATTAACGGTCTCAATCGGGCCGACGTGCTGTTCATTCCCGACAAGGGCGCCAAGAAGAACGATCTCGCCGAATTGCGCCGCCAGATCTGCGACCGCTTCGTCATTAATCCGGACTCGCGCCGTGTCGAATTCGACGTGCCGGTGCGCGCCGAGCCGGCGCCTTCCTACCGCTCGACCGTCGACGACTGGCACGAGGCGATCGCCGCGATCTACGAAGGCCTGATCCGCGACGAACTCCCTGAAGATGGCTGCGGCGCCTTCCTGATCTGGGGCGATCCGTCGCTCTACGACAGTGCGCTGCGCATCCTTGAGCGCGTGCGCCTCAGAGGCAATGTAGCGTTCGAGCTGGAGGTCGTCCCTGGCATCACCGCCATCCAGGCACTCGCAGCCAGCCACAAAATGGCATTGAACCGGATCGGCGACGCCATTTTGATCACCACCGGCCGCCGGCTCGCCGAGGAAGGTCTGCCCGAAAACGCCGGCAGCACCATCGTCATGCTGGACGGCAAATGCGCCTTCAACACGCTGGACGACAACGACGTCACCGTTCACTGGGGCGCCTATCTCGGGACGCCTGACGAGATCGTCATCTCGGGCCGGATTGGCGACGTCGGCGACAAGATCGTGACCACCCGTGAGCAGGCCCGCCGGAAAAAAGGCTGGATCATGGACACCTATCTGCTGCGCAAGCCGGGCGAGCCTAAGAAGTAACAGGGATCACACGCGGCAGAATTCCGCCGGCGTCACGCTGCGTCGATCTCGGCTTGCAGCGCCTCCATATGCGCCGCCGCTGCTGAAGACGCAGCCCGCTCGATCGCGCGGAAGCGGCTGACCACAGCAAGCCCGACCGACGTCAACTGGGCGCCACCGCCTTTTTTGCCGCCCGTCTGTGCCGCAACCAGCGGCTTGCCGAACACGCGGTTCATGTCTTCGACCAGATCCCAGGCGTGCTTGTAGGACATCTCCATGCCGCGTGCCGCGGCCGAAATCGAGCCGAAGGCGGCGATCTGTTCCAGAAGCTCGATCTTGCCCGGTCCGATGCGGCCATCTGGATCGAGATTTATCCGCAAACTCAGCGACGGCATTTGCTCCTCCGCGGTCACGCTATTCTACAGGTTCTGCAGCGATACCGCTATTCCAAAACGATATAGCGAATCATCGGCCGTTCACTCATCCGCCTCGGCGGGCAGGCCGGCGCCGGTATTCGCCCGGTCGAAGCTCACCGTCTTGACCACGGCGAACACCTGTCGACCAAGCCGAAGCCCCAGTGTCTGCCGCGACTGTTCTGTGATGCGGGCAAGCACGGTTGCGCCATTGCAGTCGAGGCCGATCTCGACGGTAGGCCCTTCGCCCGGCTCTATCGCCACGATCGTGCCCGGCAATATGTTGAGCGCGCTGAGGCCAACCGGCTGCTCGGTGGCGATCATCACGTCGCGGGCACGGATGCGGACGCGCACCGGCGCACCGACTGGCGTTGCCAGAAGCGGCACCCGGATCTCGCCCGCCAATGAGCCTAGCACCGTCATGCCGAAGGCTTCGTCGTGGCGCAGAACCGCGGTATCCAGCACGGCGCCGCCCTCGCCGCGCTCTTCGGCCGGCAATAGATCCAGACGCTGCATGATCGCTCCGGTCGGACCGGAAGCGGCGACCTTTCCTTGCATCAGCACCACGACGTCGCTCGCCAGCCGCGCCACTTCGGCGATCGAGTGGCTGACATAGACGATCGGGATTTTCGTCTCGTCGCGCAGCCGCTCGATATAAGGCAAGATCTCGGCCTTGCGCCGCTCATCGAGCGAAGCCAGCGGCTCGTCCATCAGCAGCAATTTCGGACTGGCAAGCAGCGCCCTGCCGATTGCCACACGCTGCTTCTCGCCACCGGAGAGTTTTGCCGGCCGCCGGTCGAGCAAATGGCCGATCCCGAGCAGTTCGACCACGCCATTGATATCGGCGTAACGCTCGGCAGCCGGCGTGAACCAGCGGCCATAGCGCAGATTGCTCGCCACGCTCATATGCGGAAACAGCCGCGCATCCTGGAACACCATGCCGATCCGCCGTTTGTGCTTCGGCACGAACAGACCGGCATCGCTATCAACCAGCACGCGGCCCTCGGCCGCGATGCGACCTTTGTCGGGGCGGATCAGCCCGGCAATCAAATTGATCAGCGTCGTCTTTCCGGAGCCGGAAGGCCCGAACAGCGCGGTCAGCCGCCCGGCGCTTTCGAAGCGGGCATTGACGGTGAAATCGCCAAGCCGGTGGCTGATGTCGACCTGAACCGTCATTCGATGTCCATCCGCCGGCCGACACGCCGCGCCAGCACTTCCGAGGCAACAAGTGCCGCCATCGAGATGACGATCGAGATCAGCGTCAGCCTGAGCGCGCCGGCGTCGCCGCCGGGAACCTGCGTGAAAGTGTAGATCGCCGACGGTAGCGTCTGCGTCTCGTTCGGAATGTTGGAGACAAAGGTGATCGTCGCGCCGAATTCGCCCATCGCCTTGGCGAAGGAGAGGATCGCACCGGCGATCAGCCCGGGCAGGATCAGCGGCAGCGTGATCGTGCCGAATACCCATAGCGGATTGGCGCCGAGCGTGCCGGCGGCCGCCTCGATTTTGCGGTCGACGGCCTCGATCGACAGCCGGATGGCCCGCACCATCAGCGGAAAGCCCATCACGCCGCAGGCGAGCGCGGCGCCAGTCCAGCGGAAGGAAAAAACGATCCCGAAATGTTCGGCCAGGAAAGCGCCGGCCGGACCACGCTTGCCGAAAGTCAACAGCAGCAAATAGCCGGTCACCACCGGCGGCACGATCAGCGGCAGATGCACCAGACCATTGAGCAGCGTCTTGCCCCAGAACTGGCCGCGGGCAAGCACAAGAGCGATCAGGATGCCCGGCGGCAGGCTGGCAATCATCGCCACGGTCGCCACCTTGATCGACAGCCGGACCGCATTCCATTCGTCGGGAGCGAGATCCAGCAGCCAGTTCATGTGCGGTGCCGTACGTCAGTTGCTCGGCGCGAGGATTGTAAAACCTTGCGCCTTGAAGAGTTCGCCAGCCTTGGCGGATTGCAGGCATTTCAGGAATGCCGGCGTATCCCTGCTCTTCGAATCCGCAAGCTGGGCGACTGGATAGATGATCGGCGGATGGGTACCCGCGGGGAAAGTGCCGACCACCTTCACGCCAGGCTCCGCATGCGCATCCGTGGCGTAGACGATGCCGAGTGCTGCCTCGCCGGTCGACACCAGCTTTAGGGCGGCGCGGACATTCTCGGCCTGCGCCACCTTGCCTTCGACCGAAGACCAGGCACCGAGCGATTCGAGGGCTGCCTTGCCGTATTTGCCTGCCGGCACAGCTTTGACATCGCCCATGGCAAGTTTGCCGTCACCGACGAGCTTGGCAAGATCGAAACCCTTTTCGATCCTGGTTTCAACCTTGGAATCCCGCGGCGCAACCAGCACGATCTGGTTACCGAGCAGTTTCACTTGGGTTTCGGGCTTGGTCAGCTTCCTGTCGGCAAGATATTTCATCCAGTCGAGATCGGCCGAGATGAACAGGTCTGCTGGCGCGCCGCTTTCAATCTGCCTGGCCAGCGCCGAGCTCGCCGCGTAGGAAATGGTCGCCGCCTCGCCGACATCGGCCTCGCAGGCCTTGTTGACGGCATCGAGCCCATCCTTCAGGCTCGCCGCGGCAAACACGACCACCTTGTCATCGGCATGGGCCGCCGGCACCGCGGCCATCAGGATGGCGGCGAGACCCGCGATGGCAATCGTCGTCGAACCTTTGCGCGCCAGCATGAAACTCTCCTCGTCTCGGAACGCCCGAAGCCGTCCATCGATATATCCATGTGAACATAACAAGGAAAGGCTCTTTATCGCCTACGGCATTCTGAGCTGAGGTTTTCCCGGCCTGCGATAATCTTCGTTGGATACAGCGGCACCGAGGCCGAAGGAAATATTCACATGAAAATCAGCGACCAGGGATTGCGCGTCAAGTCGACGTCGGCCAATAAAGATGGATGCTGACAACGCCCGAGGGCGTAGCCGCAGTAGGCAATGTCGACATGCACAGTCAGCTATGGTGCTAGACCGCGATCGGTGCCTTGATCGTCGCGTCGGCGAAATAGTTCTCGAGCCGGAAATCCTCGAAGCGGAAGGCAAAGAGATCCTTCACCTCGGGATTGATCCACAGCGTCGGCAACGCCTTGGGCGTGCGCCGCAATTGTTCGCGCGCCTGCTCGAAATGGTTCGAGTAAAGATGCGCGTCGCCGAGCGTGTGGATGAAATCGCCGGGTTTCAATCCGGTCACCTGCGCCACCATCAGCGTCAGCAACGCATAGGAAGCGATGTTGAACGGCACACCGAGAAAGATATCGCCCGAACGCTGGTAGAGCTGGCAGGAAAGCTTGCCTTCCGAAACATAGAACTGGAACAGGCAGTGGCAGGGCGGCAAGGCCATGGCCTCCACCTCGGCCGGGTTCCACGCCGAAACGATCAGCCGCCGCGAATTAGGATTTTTGCGTATCTCCTTCAGAAGATTCGCAATCTGGTCGATAGCGCCGCCATGGCCGTCCGGCCACGACCGCCATTGTTTGCCATAGACCGGGCCGAGATCGCCGTTCTCGTCGGCCCACTCATCCCAGATCGAGACGCCGTGATCGTTGAGATATTTGATGTTGGTGTCGCCGGCCAGGAACCACAAAAGTTCGTGGATGATCGACTTCAGGTGCAGCTTCTTGGTGGTGGTGACCGGAAAGCCGCGGGCCAGGTCGAAGCGCATCTGGTAGCCGAATACCGAGCGCGTTCCGGTGCCCGTGCGGTCGCCGCGATCAGCGCCGTTTTCCAGCACATGCTTCAGAAGGTCGAGATACTGGCGCATCGGCTCCGGTCCGATTCGGGTTGTCAGCCATCATAGCCGAATGACCGTCGGCCGAACACAGCAAAGCGAGACGATTCCAGCAGAAGTCTCACCAGCACCGGCGGCGAGGTTGCTCAGAGCGAGCCGAGCATGCCCAGATCCTTGGCGACGAGGTAATAGAATGTCACCCGGCTCTTGCTGTTGTCGGCCGCCATAGCCTTGCAGGTCTTTTCGATAGCCGCATCCGCCTTGGCACCGTCGGTGACGCCGAGCTTGCCGGCGACCCAGCTGTTCCTGACGCGCTTCAGTTCCTCCGGGTCGGTGCAGGACACCAGCGAGGAATCGCGGTTCCTGAGCGCGATGCCCAGATGCTTGACGATCTTGGCGACCGCGTCGGCATCCGCCGCCGCATCATACTTCTTTACGTCTGCGAGATAATCGGCCATCGAATTTCCCCTCGTCGGCGCCACGGGATCCGGTCGATGAGGATTGTGGCGCGCTGCCGCAAGTATGCGCTAGGTCTCCTCACCGCCACAAAGCTTCGGTTGAGACCGGCTGCAAGTCAACCCTTCATGATCCACTTTGGCACGGACGAAAGTGGCATTCCGGCCTTTCATTTTCCACCGCCAGTCCCTATATTCGCTTCGTCGGCTCGACCGACTATGGCGATAAACAGGCGATGAAATAAGCCGTTCGGACCCGGGGGCGGTACCCGGCGCCTCCACCAAAAACCGCTGCTCAGGAGCGGCTTTTGCTGGGGGCGAAATAGGATCGACGAAGGTGTAAAGATCGTACTTTTGCCCGGCATTGTACCACCGTTATCGGGCTAAACTTATAGTTGCCAACGACAACTATGCGGAAGCACGTCTCGCCGCGTAAGCGGTGCGATAGCTTCAATTCAAGCCCTAGTGGTTCGCACTTCTAGGCGGGGTTCGGAGGTACCTGGCAACAGAAACCTCCATTTCTCCCCCTTTTTGATATGCGCAGCCGCAGGCTCGCCCGATATGTGCAGCTGCGGGCCTGGGCTTTTTACGCCCTGATACGCCCTGGCGCCGCTGCGTTCATACCAGTCCCTGGCTGATCGTTTCGATCGCGCTGCCAAAGGTCTCGTCGGCAGCCTCATGTGACATCTCATTGTGCGCCCTGCCCGTCCTGATCATCGGAAAACAATTGGCGAGCTTGGCAACACGACAGTCAAGGAGCACCGGCCGGTCCACATCGATCATTTCCTGGATCGCATCATCAAGGTCGGCTGGTTTGTCGCAGCGCAGGCCGACCGCTCCGAACGCCTCGGCCAATTTGATAAAATCGGGCAAAGCCTCGGAATAGGAATGCGCGAGGCGGTTGCCGTGGAGAATTTGCTGCCACTGGCGAACCATGCCCATATATCCGTTGTTCAGGATGAAGACCTTGATCGGCGCGTCGTACTGGACTGCCGTCGACATCTCTTTCATGGTCATCTGAACCGATGCGTCGCCGGCGATATCGATGACGAGGCTGTCCGGATGTGCGATCTGCACGCCCAGCGCCGCCGGCAGGCCGTAGCCCATCGTCCCGAGGCCGCCCGAACTCATCCAGCGGTTCGGCTTTTCCAAGCCGTAGAATTGGGCCGCCCACATCTGATGCTGGCCCACTTCAGTGGTGATGTATGTGTCGCGATCCTTCGTCAGCGCGTAGAGACGCTGCACCGCATATTGCGGCATGATCACATCCTTGTTCATCTCGTAAGAGAATGAATTGCGTGCGCGCCAGCCGACGATCCTTCTCCACCAGTCCTGGAGGCGGCCTCCATCCGGTTTCTGAGGCAATGCGCGCCATAGACGAACCATGTCATCCAGAACATTGCCGACATCGCCTTGTATGCCGATATCGACGTGGACGTTCTTGTTGATCGAGGACGGATCTATATCGATATGGATCTTGCTGGAGTTCGGCGAAAAAGCGTCCACACGCGAGGTCACGCGGTCATCGAAGCGCGCGCCGACACAGATCATGACGTCGCAATCGTGCATCGCCATGTTCGCCTCATAGGAACCATGCAGACCGACCATTTTGAGCCAGTTCTTGCCGGAGGCGGGGTAAGCCCCAAGGCCCATAAGCGTCGAGGTGATCGGAAAGTCGGTCAGTTGAACCAACTCCCGCAGCAATCTCGATGCTTCCGGGCCGGAATTGACGATGCCGCCGCCGGCATAAATAACGGGACGGCTGGCATTGGCCATCAATTCTATCGCCTGGCCGATCTTGCCGATATCGCCCTGCAGCTTCGGTCGATAGTTCTTCAGCGCGACAACGTCTGATGGCGGCGTGTACACGCCGGACGCAAACAGAACGTCCTTTGGCATGTCGACGAGAACAGGCCCCGGTCGCCCCGACCGGGCGATGTGGAACGCCCTATGGATTGCTGACGCCAGGTCATTGACGTCTTTGACCAAAGAGTTGTGCTTGGTGCAGGATCGCGTGATGCCAATCGTGTCACATTCCTGAAAGGCATCGGAGCCGATCAATGTTGTCGGCACTTGTCCGGACAGACAGACGATCGGTACTGAATCCATCAACGCGTCCTGCAGGGGCGTCACGGCATTCGTCGTGCCTGGGCCTGATGTGACCAGCATCACGCCAACCTTGCCCGTGGACCGGGCATAACCCTCCGCGGCATGGCCGGCGCCCTGTTCGTGGCGCACGAGGATATGCTTGATGTCGTCCTGCTGGAATATCTCGTCGTAGATCGGCAATATGGCCGCGCCGGGATAGCCGAAAATATGCTCCACACCATTGTCTTTGAGTGCGCGGAGAACGATCTCCGCTCCTATCATGCGGTTGCTCGTATGCTGAATGGAATTATCGCTTGTCATGGTTCTGTCCCGTAGCGTGATGAGGATGGGTTGACGGGGCGTCGCCGAAATCGGGCGTAAGAAGAATTTCGGGCATAAAAAAAGGCCCCGTCGGAGCCTGTTTGTCGCGCACGGGTGGCTGTCGCCGGATGGTTACACCATCCTGCCCGTGCGCTTTCCTACCACTGCAAGAACCATTGCGATCTTCATGATGATCGCTGCTACACAGAAAATCGCGCATCGTCAACGTCTCAGGCTGAGGCGTCTCAGGCTGAGGCGAAAGCCCAAGGGCCTCCCATCATCGGAACCTCCGATGGCAGCATTCGTTTCTTCCCGTTTCCCTTCTTCTACGCCTTTGCGGGACAAGGCCTCAGTTTCTCGCCGCGTGTGGTCATGCCCGGCGAGCTGCCTCATGGAGAGATAAGATGAACCAGGAAACCACACCAAAACACGAACGCATCCTGATCGTTGGCGGTAGTTCCGGCATGGGGCTGTCGCTGGCCGAACAGCAGCTTGCCGCCGGCGCCGAGGTTACGATCGTCGGCCGCTCCGAGGACCGGTTGTCGGCCGCACGGCAGCGCTTGCCTCACCCGGAAAGGCTGAGGACGATCGCAGCCGACGTCACAAGCGAGGACGAGGTCCAGCGCCTGTTCCAGGATGTCGGCACGCTCGACCACATCGTCTCGACCGCCGCCGACGTTACCGGCGTCTATGTGTTGCTTCCCGAGATGGATATCTCGGTGGCGCGCAAAGTGATGGATTCCAAAGTCGTCGGACCGCTTCTTCTTGCCAAGCATGGCGCGCCTCGTCTGACGCCTAGGGGATCGATCACGCTGACCTCGGGCATCGCCGCCTATCGTCCGGCGGCGAAAGGCTCGGTGGTGGCAGCCGTTAATGGGGCACTTGGCTCACTCGCCTACGCGCTTGCCGTCGAACTGGCGCCGATCCGCGTCAACGTCGTTTCGCCCGGCTGGGTCGACACGCCGATTTGGGATGCCGTCGTCGGCAGCGGAAAGACAGCCGCGCTGGACGCCATGGCAAAGCGTCTGCTCGTCGGCCGGATCGGCCAGGCAGCCGACATTGCCCAAGCCATCACGTCCCTCATGCACAACGGCTTCATCACCGGAACCGTGCTTCATGTCGATGGTGGCCAGCGACTGGTCTAGCGATGGCCAAAATTTCGCGGACCATTGCAAGGAACAGCCGCAGCACCGGCGCTTGAATGCGGCGGTGGCGCCATACCATGGTGACCGGCGTCACCGGGCTGCTTCCGACCCAGGGCAGCACGACGATATTGGCGTCAGCCGCGGAAGCCACGAGACGCGGGACCAGCGCGCATCCAAGACCGCCTTCAACAAGGCTCCGTATCGCGCCCATGCTGGCGAACTCGCCGACGAGTTTTGGACGGTCAGGCAATGTTGCGGCAAACGTTTCGTCGAACATCCGCCTATAGACGCAACCGGGCTGGGTGACGAGGAAGGCCTCGTCGGCCAGATCGTCGGGCGTTATGGCAGAATATCCGGCCAACCGGTGATTTGCCGGCATTATGGTGACGAGCTCTTCTAATGCCACTTGCTCGCTTCGCAGCTCCGGCGGCGCCGCCGGGACGGCTCCGAAATGGAAAGATACGTCCAGCGCCCCGCTTGTCACGCCGGCACGCAACGCACTGCTATCGTCCGCCCTGAGGTTCAGTTCCACATCGGGATGGCGCCGATGGAATTCCGCCAGCACAGCTGGCAAGCGTGTCGAGCAAAGCGTCTCCAGGCCGCCGACAGTCAGGCGACCGGCAACCGTGCCGCTCGCGTCGGCGACTGCGGAACGGGCTTCGTCCGCGAGGTCGAGGAGATCGTTTGCATAGTCCAGCAGGCGTTGTCCCGCCGCCGTCAGCTTCAAGCCACGCCGTGATCTGTCGAACAGCGACGTGCCTAGATCGATTTCCAGCGCCTGGATCTGTTCGGTCACGCTCGATTGGGCAAGATGAACCCGCTCGGAGGCGCGTGTGATGTTCAAGGTGGTGGCGACCGCCACGAAGGTTTTGAGATGTCGAAGCTGCATGTCCTGAACCCGTCATATAGGCATAGGCTGCTTTGAACCGGGACCGCAAACGTGAAAAGGCCGGGAACATCGCCCGGCCTTTTTGTCTCGATAAGCGAAGTTTACTCCGCCGGCGCTTCCGCGACGTCCCGGCTGCGGCCGAGCGTTATTTTGGCCAGTGTGAAGGAGATCGCCGCGCAGAGCGTGATGCCCGCCACCATCGGCAGCGGCGTGCCGTCGAAAAACACGCCGGCGACGCCCATGGCGACCGCGCCGATGGCGAAGTGCAGCGTGCCCATCAGCGCCGACGCCGTACCGGCGATCTCGCCATGCTCTTCCATGGCCAGCACCGACGTCGTCGGGATGACCAGGCCGAGAAAGCCGTAGCCAATGAACAGCAGCGCCGCCATCACGTCGAGCCGGTCGACACCCGATGCCATCACCGCGAACAGCACCACCATCGTCGTCGCATAGCCGGTCACCGCGACGCGCACCACGCGCTGCAGCCCGAACCGCTCCGATAGCAACCCGGTCAGCTGCGACATGCCGATGAAGGCAACCGCATTGATCGAGAAGAACACGCTGTAAACCGAAGGCGACAGGCCATAATGGTCGATCAGGATGAAGGACGAGCTCGACAGATAGACGAAGAAGCTCGCAATGCCGAAGCCGGCGATGGCCGTCAGGCCAAGGAAGTTGCGGTCGCCCATCAGGAAGCGGTAGCCGGAAAGTGCCGTCCCGAAGGACGACCCGGCGCGCTCCTCGACCGGCCGTGTCTCCTTGAGCGAGGTCGCCAGCAGGATGGTGGCGAGCACGGCCGCGCCCGTCACCGTCCAGAACACGGCGCGCCAGCCGAAATTCTCGATGATCTGGCTACCGGTCAGCGGTGCCAGGATCGGCGACACCGAAAACACAAGCATCAGCAGCGACATCAGCTTGGCGGCCTCGGTGCCGGTATGCAGATCGCGCACGATCGCGCGCGGCACGGCCATGCCGGCGCTGGCGCCGAGCCCTTGCAGGAAGCGGAAGGCGATCAGCCATTCGATCGAGGGAGCCAGCGCCGAGCCGACGCCGCCGACCATGAACAGCGCCAGGCCGCCGTAGAGTGGCAGCTTGCGGCCGACCATGTCGGAGATCGGTCCGACGACGATCTGGCCGAAGCCCATGGAAAGAAAGAAGATCAGCAGGCTCATCTGCACCGCAGCAGTGCCGGCATGCAGATCCTCTCCGATTGAAGGCAGGGCCGGAAGATACATGTCGATGGCAAACGGGCCGATCGCGGACAATAGGCCGAGCACGACCGCAATGCGGAGGAATTTGGCGTTCATGATAGCAGGCTCTTTCGAATTCTGGTTGCCGCCGAGGACCGGCGTGTAACCCTAGGACGTTCCATCCCGTGGAGTTCCGACTCTTCTGCGGAACGAAACCCCCTTCGTGCAAGTCCACAAATTTAGACAGGCTTGTCTAATTCGTCAACCACCTCTATATAGTTTTGCATGAAGGCCAACGTCTCTCCTGACATTTTCCCGCCGCGAGGCCACGAGGCCAAGCGCATGTCGATTGTCGATGCCGCCGCCTCGGTCTTCTGCCGCGAAAGCTTTGCCGGTGCCAATATCGACATGATTGCCGCCGAGGCCGGCGTCTCCCGCCAGACCATCTACAATCATCACGGCGACAAGGAAAAACTCTTCGTTGCCATCGTCCGCGACCTCACCGAACGTTGCAATGCCGGCATCTTTGCCACGATCTCCACTTTTCCCGATCAGCCGAAGGATCTCGAGGCCGACCTCATCGCCTTTGCTGTGCGGATGAACCACAACTGCATCTGCAACCGCGACGGCAAATTCCTGCGCAAGCTGATCCAGACCGAGGGCGGGCGCTATCCCGAGTTGTTCGCCGAATGGCGCGAAGAGGGACCGGGCAGGACATGGCCGGCGATCGCCGCCCGCTTCGCCCGCCTCGCTCATGCGGGCTTCCTTGACATCGACGATCCCGATGTCGCAGCGCGCCAGTTCATGGCGCTTGCCAATGCCGAGTTGCAGACGACGTTCATGCTCGGCGGCACGCCGACCGAGGACGAGGTGGTGCAATCGGCGACAAATGGCGTGCGCACCTTCCTGCGCGCCTTCGGCAAGCGGCAGCCTGTGGCCCGGGCGAGCAAACAGGGCGCGCTCGCCAGCGCTTGACGATCAAAGCCGTTTGGCGATCAAATCGTCGCCAATGGGCTTCGCTTCCGCACGCCGGCGATCTATATCCGGTTTACGCCGCGCTCAAGCTTGATTACAGCTATCAGGACGATTCAACGGAACCCGACAGCCACATGGCCGACGACCACATCCGCTACGACATTCTGGCCCAGGAGGCGTTGCGCGGCGTCATGCGCAAGGTCCTGGCCGAAGTCGCGCGCACCGGTCTCCCGGGCAACCATCATTTCTTCATCACCTTTCTCACCGGCGCGCCGGGCGTGCGCGTGTCGTCGCGGCTGCGCGAGCGCTATCCCGAACAGATGACCATCGTCATCCAGTTCCAGTATTGGGACCTGAAGGTGAGCGACACCGGCTTTGAGGTCGGGCTGTCGTTTTCCGACGTGCCGGAGAAACTGGAAATCCCGTTCTCGGCCGTACGCGGCTTTTACGACCCGTCCGTCAACTTCGAGCTCGAATTCGACGTCAAGACCGATACCCCGGCGGAACAGGAGACAAAGGCCAAGCCTGCTCCCGAACCGCTGGCCATCGTCGCCGAGAAAAAGCCCGAGGCGAAGAAGAAAACCGCCGAGGCGGAAAAGAAGCCTGCCGCGGCCGACGCCGGCGCCAAGGGCGCCGACGTGGTGTCGCTTGACGCCTTCCGCAAGAAGTGACCGGACGGGCGGCGTGACATGGCCGAGATCGTCAATCTCCGTCAGGCACGCAAGCAGAAGGCGCGAGCCGAGAAGGAGCGCCTGGCCGAACAGAACCGGGCGCTGCATGGCCGTTCCAAACCCAGCCGGGATCGCGACCGCCTGATCGCCGACAAGGCTGATAAATTCGTCGCCGGCCATCGCCGCGAAAATTCGGGCGATTCGGACAAATCCGATGCTTGAAGTGTGAGTAGGATCGTCTCGTGAGCCCGGTGGAAAAGCGCTCGGTCACCATTCGCGGCCACCGCACCAGCTATTCGCTCGAAAAGCCTTTTTACGACGACCTGGTCGCCATCGCGGCCGTGCGAAAACTGACGCTCGCCGCCCTTGTCGCCGAAATCGACGAGAGCCGCCCGCGGGATGCCAATCTCTCCTCGGCGCTCCGGCTCTATGTGCTGGATTGGGCCAAGCGCGGCAAGTTGTAGCCTTCAGGCAACGCTATCCTGTTTCCTGCGCCGGATACGGAAGCCCAGCAAAGCCGAACGGTCGCGTTCTTCGGCCTGCCAAGCGGCGTATCCTGCAGTTTCAGGTCGGCGAGCGTGAACTGGCCAAAATAGGCGATGTTCGTGGCAAGCCGGATCAGCTTCAAGAGGGCAATGCCGGCAAACAACCCCGCCGTCGCAACCACCACCGCTATGCCGGCAATGAGCAGCACCCGGGCGTCGGTGGTAAAATCGCGCAGATGGCTGGGGTTGGCGTGATCGGACTTCATTTGCAGACCTTGCTTTCTGGCGGCGTGCCGACTTGCGGATGGGTCGCCGGCCGTGCCACCGAGGATGGCGGGCACGAGCGATGTTGGTGACACCACGCCAGCATCAGGCCCTGCTTGCAATCAAAGGGTTCCCCGGCGGAGGGCCGGTGACCATTGGCGACCTCGCGGAGCGCCTGCGCATCCGCCATCACAGCGCAGTGGAATTGGTCAACCGTCTTTGCGAAGCCGGGCTGGTCGCGAGGGACCACGACGAGGAGGACCACCGCCGCGTGCTGCTGCGGCTGACCGAGCGCGCCGACGACAGTCTCGCCGATCTGTCAGCCGCTCATCTCGACGAACTCGGGCGGATCGAGCCGATGCTGAAGCGCTTGCTTGCTGGAGGCGACACATAAGGGATGCGCCGTCACCCGCCATTCAGCGATTTCAGCAGATCGTCGATCGACGAGGGATCGAGCTTGAGCTTTGGCGGGGGCTGCACTGGCGGTGGCACGTTGTTTGCGGCCGGTGGCTCCCGTTCCGCGCGCTCCGCCGCGGCCTTGCGTTCGGCGTCGAGCCTTGCCTTCTCTTCCGAGGCGATCCGCAACGCCTCTTCCGCCCTCTGGCGTTGCTGTTCTTCGGCCTGCGCTGCTTCCTCGGCAGCCTGTTGCGCCGCCTTGGCTTTGGCTTCGGCATCCGCTGCGGCCTTTGCAGCCGCCTCGGCTTTCGCCCTGGCCTCGGCTTCGGCTTTCGCCGCTGCATCCGCCTTTGCCTTGGCTTCAGCCTGCGCCCTGGCCTCCGCTTCGGCTTGGGCCTGCGCCTCAGCTTCGGCCTTTGCCTTGGCGTCCGCTTCAGCTTTCGCTTTGGCCTCAGCCTGCGCCCTCGCCTCGGCTTCGGCCTGGGCCTGAGCCTCGGCTTCGGCCTTTGCCTTGGCGTCGGCCTCGGCCTTCAGCCGCGCTGCTTCCTGTTGCCTGCGCAGTTCCTCCGCCGCTCTTTCACGCTCGGTTTGCAGCGCAGCGTAGTAGCGCACCTCACGCCGCAGCCTTTGTTTCTCGAGCAGTGCGGCTTGCATGGCTTCGACCCGCTGCTGCTCCTTTTCCAGCGCACGCTGGGTCAGGAACTGTGCCAGCGGCTCGCTGTCGAACTGCCGTTTGGTGGCGCCAAACGGCCCGTCGACGCTGAAATTCAAAATCGGTTCGGAGCCGACCAGCGCCTCATCGCCGGGCCGGTAGGCGATCTCGCCCTTGGCATCGACGGTGCTGGTGTTCAGATCGGCGGTGATGTCGGCGGACAGCGTCGCGCCCGTGCTTTCGAATTTGACCGGCGGCGCCCTTAGCGTGCCGCCGGCGATGGTGAAGGCAATATCGGTGTCCTGCGCCGGAAAACTGCCCGCCGCGGCGATCTGCGGCACAAAGCCGGCGGTCTTCGACGCGTCGATATCGCGCCCTATCGCGTCGGCCTTGGCAATGAATGCGCCAAAGGCATCGGGATTGAAGCCGGCAATAGTCATGCCCTTCAGCGTCGCCGTGCCGGAACCGGACAGCGCCGCGACCATCGCGTCGACCGATTTGCCGCTGGTCGAAAGCGCCGTCGAGAACTCGCCGCTTCCGCTGATGCCGGCCTCCGGCAGCACGGCTGCCAGATCGGCGCCGGCGAGTTTCATCTGACCGGAGAAAAGCCCGGTGCCGTCATTGTTCTTGAGCTCGAACAGGCCACTCAACGCGCCGCCGAGGAACTTTGCCTTGAGGTCGGAAACGCGGATGCCCTCCTGGTCGAGCTGCAGCGACAGCGCAGCGTCATAGGCGGTGGCAAGCGGACCGGCGGCAAGCGACGCCGCCGTCAGATCGAGATCGGCGGTAAATGGCAGACTGGATTTCTGGCTGAACGGTGCCGTCGGCCAGGTCCTGTCATTGACAAGGAAGGCCTGGTCGCCGAACAGCATCACCGCCATCGGATCGAGGTCCAGCTCGTCCAGCGACAGCGCGCCGGCAAGATGCGGCAGCCCCTCGTTGATGTCGATATTTACGTCACCGGAAACCGCCGCTTCGTTGACGGCGCCGCTGAGGCCGCTCAGCACCAGGAGACCATTGCCGTAATCGGCATCGGCTGCAAGCGACGTCGACATGCCGGTGCCCATGCCGGGCAGGCCGACCCCGGTCGTCATCAGCCATGGCTCGATGTCGGCCGTTTCAAGGCTGACCTTGCCCTTGGCGGCCGCGCCTTGAGGCGTGTCGGCAATTGTCCCGTCGAAACCAGCTTTGAAGTCATTGCCGGCCAGGCTGAATCGTGTCGCCAGGCCGCCGCCAAGCGTGCCTTTGGCCGAGACCTCGGTGGTCGCCTCGCCGAGCATGCCGAGTGGCAGCGCCGGCAGACCGTAAAGCGCCAGAAGCGCGGTGGCGTCGGCGTTCCTTGCGTTGAAGGTCAGCGTCACCGGCGCTTCGAGAGGCCGGTCGAGCGCCCCTTTGCCGGACAACGACGCCGAAAAGGCCGCGCCACCGGCCTTGCCCTGTGCGCTCATTGCCAGTCCAGTCGTACCGTCGCCATTGTCTGCGGCACTCGTGACCGCATCGATACGCGCATCCTGGAACAGCTCGGGATAGGCAGCAGCACGCTCCGCCAGGCCCTTCAGCACTGCATTGTCGGGATAATGCTGGACGGCGACGTCGATCAGCGGCTTGAGGTCGACGGCGACCACCGAGGCGTCGAGCTTGCCGGTCGGGCTCGCCGGGAAATCCTTGATTCGACCGGTAGCGCTGATCGAGGCGCCGGCAAGTCCGCCGACCGACAGGCGATCGATCTCAAGCAGCCCATCGCGCAATCTAAGCGCGGTGTCGACGCTATCGGCGGTCAACCCGCCGGCGCTGACCGGCCCGGCCTTGATCTGGAAATCGAGGTCGCGGTCGGAAAAGCGGTTGGCGCCCTTGTCGCTGACGAAGATCGAGGCGAAGGCGGCGAGCCCGTCGACATCGAGTTCGCCACCTTCCAGTTGCATCAGCACCGATGGCCTTGTGTCGTCGGGCTGGCTGGAATCGATGCGGCCGGAGAACTTCGCCTTGCCGAGGATGAGTTCGAGATCGCTGAAGGCCTGGTGCTTCTCGCTCAAATCCACCTTGGCCTTGAAGCCGGCGGCCGGCAAGCGGCGGATCGCCTCGTCGACGTCCTTCGACAGCCATGCGGCGAAGCCGGAGGGCTGCGCCACCGCCAGAAGCAGCGATCCGGTGAAACCGAAATGGTCCTCGACGCTGACCATGCCGTTGGCTTCCAGCTTGGCGCGGCCGGGCAGCGTGGCGGCCAGCGATTTTACCGCCCAGCCGCCCTCGGCTGGCTCGGCGGACAGGTGCACGTCGCGAACGGTGGTATCGCCTGCCACCACCGCCGGCAGTTTCACCTCGACCGTGCCCGGTATGGTCGGCTTCGGCAGGTCGAGCAGCGCCTGCTCCAGCGCCGCCACCCGCTCGGACAGCGTCAATCCGGCACCGGCCGCCGCCCCCACGGCCTCGTCGAACTGCACCTGCGCGCCATTGGCCTCGATCGAGAAATGCGGCTTCAGCCCAAGGTCGACCGCAGCCTTGCCGTCGGCAGTGTAGGGATTGTCGCGCGGCCCGGTCTCGAAGCGGAATTCGTCGACGCCGAGCTTCTGGTGGTCGAGCGAAAACTTGCCGTTCAGCCTGAAGCCCGGGTCCGGTTTGCCGGCGCTGACTTTCAGCGCCTCGCCGCCGGTGCCCAGCTGCCGCGCCGCAGTCTGGTCTGCGCCCGATATCTTGAACTGGCCCGAATAGACGGCGGCGCCCTCGACGAGGCCCACATTGCCGTCGGTCTCGATGACCAGCGGATAGGCGTCCGGATCGGCCTTGAGCCTGAGCCGCATTTGCCCGTCCGGTTCGGCCTTGCCGGTGGAAGCGGTGATCGTGGTCCGCAACCCGTCCAGCAACAGCGAGCCGTCCAGCCGCCAGGGGCCGGCCAGCGACTTGGCCGAGATCGTCGAGTTGATCTCGGAAATAAGATGGCTGCGCCCGCCGGCGGCGTGGCTGAGCGCGATCTGTCCTTCCGTCACCGTCAGCTTCTCGATGGAGATCTGGCCGGGATCGAAGGGCGAGGACGGCCGTATCGTCCAGTCGACCGTGCCGTCGGCGGCGATGTCAATCGTCGCCTTCGGCCGCACTAGGCGCATGTCGAAGATCAGCACCTCGCCGCGCAGGAATGGCGCGAGTTCTGCATCCATCGAAAAGGTTTCGACGGTCATCGCCGGCTGGCCGTTAGGGCCACCGGCAACGGCGACGTTGGAAAAGGTCACCGAGGGGAACGGCAACAGCCTTGCCGTCGCATCGCCTCGCACGGTCACCTTGCGGCCCAGGACGGCACTGGCCTCGCGCTCGAAATCGGCACGGTAACCTGTCCAGTCGACAAAGTACGGCACCACCAGCGCCGCACACAGCACCAGCACAAGAAGCCCACCGAAGATCACGAACAGGCGTGCGAGCATGAACTCCTGGACAGTTGATAGTAAAGTCAGTGGCACTCTACCCGCATCAGCGTGTCGATAAAGAGGCAAATCGGGGCGCGGCAGCGGCCTGATGTCAGTCCTTTCCCGGCAGTATCTTCCCCGGGTTCATGATGTTCAGCGGATCGAGCGCCTGCTTGATCGTGCGCATGATGTCGACGCCATGGCCGAGCTCATGCCGCAGGAAGCCGATCTTGCCTTGCCCTATGCCATGCTCGCCAGTGCAGGTGCCGTCCATGGCGATGGCGCGCAAATTGAGCCGCGCCACGAATTTTTCCGCCAATGCGATCTCTTTCGGGTCGTCCACGTCCATCAGCACCAGCACATGGAAATTGCCGTCGCCGGCATGGCCGACGATCGGCGCGATCAGGCCCATCTCGGCGATATCCGCCTCGGTCTCGGTGACGCATTCGGCAAAGCGCGAGATCGGCACACAGACATCGGTCGACAGGCCCTTGGCGCCCGGCCGTAGCGTCAGCGACGACCAGTAGGCATCGTGCCGGGCTTTCCACAATTTTGTCCGCTCTTCGGCGACGCTGGTCCACAGGAACGGACCGCCGCTATTTTCCTCGGCGATCATGCCGAAGGTCTCGGCCTGTTCGGCGACGCTGGCATCGCTGCCGTGGAACTCGACGAACAGGCACGGGCTCTCCGGATAGTCGAGCTTCGAATAGGTCTTCATCGCCCGCATCTGCAGCGCGTTGACCAATTCTATGCGCGCCACCGGAATGCCCATCTGGATGGTCGCGATCACCGCGTTGCACGCCGCCTCGAGGCTGGGAAACGGGCAGACGCCGCCTGAAATCGCCTGCGGAATGCCCTGCAGCTTCAAGGTCAGCTGGGTAATGATGCCAAGCGTGCCTTCCGAACCGATCAGCAGCCGCGTCAGATCATAGCCGGCCGAGCTCTTCTTGGCGCGCTTGCCGGTCGTCACTGCCTCGCCATCGGCCATCACCGCCGTCAGCGACAGGACGTTCTCGCGCATCGTGCCGTAGCGCACCGCGTTGGTGCCCGACGCTCGTGTCGCCGCCATGCCGCCGAGCGAGGCGTTGGCGCCCGGGTCGATCGGAAAGAACAGGCCGGTGTCGCGCAGATGCCGGTTGAGATCCTCGCGCGTCACGCCGGGCTCGACGATGCAGTCGAGGTCCTGCGGATTGACCGCAATGATACGGTTCATGCGTGACGTATCGAGCGAGATGCCGCCGCCCGGCGCATTGGTGTGGCCTTCCAGCGAGGAACCGACGCCAAAGGCGATCACCGGCACGCGATGTGCCGCGCATGCGCGCACGATCTCCTGCACCTCCTCCGTCGTCTCGGCAAAGGCGACGCCGTCCGGCGCCTGCGTCGGGATATAGGTCGTGGTGTGCGCGTGCTGGGCCCGGATCGCCTGGCCGGTCTGGAATCGCTCGCCGAGCCGCTGCTTGAGGATGCCGAGTACGGCGGCAATGCCTTCTTCGTTGCGCTCGACCGGATTGAGGTCGCTTAGAGCCATCGATTCCTCCGCGAATGGACCAGCGTCCACCCTTGTTCTGCATCTACGGATGCGTAGTCTCACCAACCACGCTCTGTCCAGTCCACGCTCATCCCGGCATGACGAGAAGGAAGTTTCCGATGCCCATCCCTGCCCCTTTCGTCTCTCGCGCCATGGACATCGAGGAGGCCTGGATCGACTACAACGGCCATCTCAACATGGCCTACTACAACGTGCTTTTCGATCGTTGCTCCGACGAAGCCTTCGAGATGATGGGGATGGGGCCGGATTACGTGAAAGAACGACGGCTGACCATCTACACGGCGGAAGTCCATGTCTGCTACGTCCAGGAGTTGCATCTCGACCACAAGGTCACGGTTTCGTTCCAGCTGCTGGACCATGACGAGAAGCGGCTGAGGGCCTATCAGGAAATCCGTCATGTCGACGGTTGGCTCGCCGCCACATCCGAAACGCTGTCGCTGCACGTCGACATGGCTGGCCCGAAGGTCGCGCCCTTCCCCGCCGACGTCCTGGCCCGGGTGGAAGCGATGCGCGCCGCCCACGCCGCCCTGCCGATGCCGGAGCGCGCCGGCCGCTCGATCGGGATTCGTCGTAAGCCGGCTTGAACCACCGTCCAACCGCCGTTAACCTTACCGAGGTTTTAACGTGAACAAGCCGAATTGAGACGTTGAACGACTCAGCGCGGCGTTGGAAAACCGTCCGCATCGAATTGCGATACGGGCGGCGGAGCAGCAGCGGTTCGGGGAACGTGCATGAAAACCGACATCAAGGTCGAGGCGGACAGGCTGGCGGCTGATCCACGCATCACCGACTATGATTTCTGGCGCTCGCTGAAGAACCTCAACAACGAGATCTTCCACATCGCCAACAACAACGAGCCGATCCCCTTCGCCATGATCCGCTGGCGCGCCATCCTGAAGCAGGCGCGGATGAAACGCGGCCACGCCTGAACGGTGGGGGAAGAAACAGACCGGCCGTCCGGTTTGCATTTCTGACGACGTGCTGACGAACGATCCCAAGTGTCAAGGCAGCCGCTTCACCGCCCCCAGCGGCGAACGCGCCACGACAGGCGACGACTGGATAATCGCCGTATTGGTCATCGCGAACGGAATGATCCGGTCGATCACCCGCTCGAGCTCGGCCACCGAGGCGACATGCGCCAGCGCGATGAAACAGTCTTCACCGGCGACCCGGTCGCATTGGGCGATTTCCGGTAGGTCGCGGATGATTTCGGCCACGACAGCGAGCTGGCCCGGCACCGGCCTGATCCGCAGCCACGCCGACAATTTCATGCCGAGCGCGGCCGGATTGATGCGCACCGTGTAGGCCTCAATCACGCCGCTTTCCTGCAGCCGCTTGATGCGCTCGGCCACGCTCGGCGCCGACAGGCCGACCGACCGCGCCAGTTCGGCGGTGCTGGTGCGCGCGTCCTTTTCCAGCAGGCGCAGGATTTTCAGGTCCGCCGGATCCAGATCGCTATTTTCATTTCGAAGGCGTTTCAGCGGAATACTCCTTGCTTTCGGAAAGGAAATGGCCGCAATGCCCGGCCATCATCCATATCAATGGCAAAAATCGCCTGCGATACTGATCCCATGCAAGATCGGACGCAAGCCCCAGCGGCAAGTCCGGCACTCGCCGGCCCCGCCTTTACCTTGGCAAACGCGGTCCCGCCGCATCTCTGGTTCGGCGTCAGCGCCGTGTTCCACTATCTCGGACCGGCCTTCGCGGTGCTGCTCTTCCCGCATGTCGGCGTGCTGGGCATGGCTTGGCTGCGCATCGCCACCGCGGCACTCGTCTTTGCCCCATTGACCCGGCCATGGGCGGTCTTCGCCCGCGCCGATCGCTCGACGCGGTTGTTGCTTGTGGCTTTCGGCGTCTGCCTTGGGGTGATGAATTGCTCGTTTTACCTGGCGCTCGACCGGCTGCCGATCTCGCTGGTGGCGGCGATCGAATTCGTCGGCACCATCGCCGTTGCGCTTGTTGGCCTCAAAAGCCCGCGCAATCTCGCCGCCCTCGCAATCGCTGTCGCCGGCACCCTGTTGCTGATCGACGTCAAATGGTCGAGCGATCCCGTCGGCCTGTTCTGGGCCTTCCTCAACGGCACGCTGTTCGTTAGCTACATCGTGCTCGGCCACCGCGTCGCGCGCGGCGGCGCCGGCGATGGCATCGCCGGGCTGGGTGCCGCCATGGCGGTCGCCCTTCTCGTCGTTCTTCCGATCGGTTTCGCCGATGCTCTGCCGGCTTTCTCGGCGCCGCCGCTGCTGTTTGCGGCGGTCGGCGTCGGCATCTGCTCGTCGGTTATTCCCTATATTTGCGACCAGCTTACCATGTCGCGGCTGCCGCGCTCCAGCTTCGCGCTGATGCTGTCTTTGCTGCCGGTCACCGCGACGTTGATCGGCATCATTGTGCTGCGGCAGGTGCCGAGCCTCACCGACTGCCTTGGCATCGCCCTGGTGGTGGCCGGCGTGGCGTTCCATAAGCCGGCGCCGGACTGATCAGGCCAGTTTCTCCTTGAGGAAGGCGATCGTCCTGCCCCAGGCGAGGTCAGCCGCCTTCTTGTCATAGCGGGCCGCCGACGTTTCGTTGTTGAAGGCATGGTTGGCGCCTTCATAAACATAGACCGAGTATTCGACATGGGCCGCGTCGAGTGCCTTCTTGAAGGCATCGATGCCGGCATTGGTGCGGGTGTCGAGCCCGGCATAATGCAGCATGAGCGCGGCCTTGATCTTCGGCACGTCCTCGGCCTGTGGCTGCATGCCGTAATAGGCGACGGCGGCGGCGAGGTCCGGCGCGTTGACGGCCAGCATGTTCACCGTGCCGCCGCCCCAGCAGAAGCCGACAGCGCCGACCTTGCCGTTGCCGTCCTTGTAGCCTTTGAGGTAGGCGACGGTTGCCACGGCATTGGCGGCGACCTGTGCTGGATCGAGCTGGGAAAACAGGTCACGTGCCCTGTTTTCATCGTCCGGCGTGCCGCCGAGCGGTGCCATGAAGTCCGGCGCAAGCGCCACGAACCCTTCCAGCGCCACGCGCCGCGCCACATCGCGAATATGCGGGTTGAGACCCCTGTTCTCGTGCACCACGATGACCGTGCCAAGCTTGCCGGTCTGCTCCGCCGGCCTGACCAGATAGCCCTTCATCTCGCCGGCGCTGCCGGGATAGCTGATGTCCTCGCCTTTCACACGCGGATCGTCTTCCGCCACGATTGCCGCCTGGGCCGAGTTCGCCGCCAGCAGCGGCGCGATCGCGGCAGCTGCCGCACCCGATCCGGCAAGCCTGGTCAATTGCTCCATGAAGCGCCGCCGGTCGAGCGTCAGGTGCGTATATTCGTCATAGGCATCGATCATCGCCTGGGTAATGACAGGCTCGGCGGCGGTGGGTTCGGCAGGTGTTGTCATGGCGCGCTCCTCGTCGGCGCCCCCCGCGGCAACATAGAGCCGAAGCTTGCCTGGTCCAGTCACGGCTGAGTGAGGCTGCCATAAGTCCCTGCGCGAGGGCCGTGATGCCGCTAGCCCCACTGTCGTTAAATTTTGGTCCTTTGTGGCAATGCTAAATGCACGCACCACAATGTAAAAAGAAGTTACCGGGCTATGCCTCACTCGGGCCATTTGGCGAACGACAATGGCCATTTGGCGGGAAAAGAATGCCTGATTGACGACGAAGGAACACGCCCATGACCTTTCCCTCCCCGCTTCTGGCAAGTGGGTTCGCCCTCGCCGCTATGGCTTTGCTGGCGCTGCGGTTCACTGCCTTCACCGCCTTCAAACGATCGTTGATCAAGATCCGCGCCAACCGGCACCCGCCCGCAAACACCAAAGCCTGAGGAAAGGTCATGGACGTTCAGGACATCATCAACACCGTCTCCCAGAAATCCGGTCTCAACCAGGCTTTGACGGAAAAGGTCGCCGGCACGATTTTCTCGGTGCTCGAACACGAGGCGGAAGGCACGACTCTGTCCAGCTTCTTTGCCAAAATCCCGGGAGCCGACGCCCTGGCCAAGCAATATGATGTCATGGCTCCCGGCGCGGCTTCCGGTGGTGGCCTCCTGTCCTCGCTGGAGGGCGCGCTCGGCGGCGCTCTCGGCGAAAAGACCGGCGCGCTGATCAACGGCGTCGCCATACTCAAGGCATCAGGCCTCACGCTCGCACAGATCAGCCAGGCCGGCACGATGCTGGTCCAGCAGGCCGAGACAGCCGCTGGCCCGCAGCTGACCAGTGAGGTACTTGCATCGGTACCCGACCTGAAAGGGCATCTCGGGCTCTGAAGGAACTTCTCTATTTCGGCAGCGTATAGGCCATCACATAGTCGCCCGGCTTGGTACCGACCGAGCCGTGGCCGCCGGCAACGATGACGACCAACTGGCGTCCGTCGGCTACCGTGTAGGTCATCGGTGTCGACTGCCCGCCGGCCGGCAGCCGCGCCTGCCAGAGCTGTTTGCCGGTCGTCAGGTCATAGGCGCGCACATAGTCGTCGACCGCCGCACCGAGGAAGGCGACGCCGCCGGCAGTGATCATCGGCCCGCCAATGCCGGGCACGCCGACCTTGAATGGCAGCGGCAGCGGCGTCATGTCGTAGACGGTGCCGTTGCGATGCTTGTAGACGATCTTGCCGGTCCGAAGGTCGGCACCCGCCACATAGCCCCAGGGCGGCGCCTGGCAGGGAATGCCGAGCGGCGACAGGAACGGCTTCAATATTACTGCGTAAGGCGCACCGTCATTGCGGTTCAGGCCCTGTTCGCTGCCCTTGGTGTCACCGGGCGGCGGCACGTCGGCGCGCGGCACCAGCTTGGAGATGAACGCCAGGTATGTCGGCATGCCGAACATCACCTGCCGGACCGGATCGACTGCCACGCCGCCCCAGTTGAAGGTGCCGAAATTGCCGGGGTAGATCAGCGAGCCCTGCAGCGACGGCGGCGTGTAGCGGCCCTCATAGCGCAACTTCCGGAGCTCGATCCGGCAGGCCAGCTGGTCGAACATGGTAATGCCCCACATGTCGGCACCGGTCAGCGGTTTCGGACTGAAGCTGAGATCCGAGACCGGCTGCGTCGGCGAGGTATGGTCGCCCTCGATGGCGCCGCCCGGTGCCGGCACTTCCTTGACCGGAACGATCGGCTCGCCGCTGCGCCGGTCGAGCACATAGAGGTCGCCCTGCTTGGTCGGCCCGACCAGCGCCGGCACCACGCCACTTTCCGTGGTGATGTCGACCAGCGTCGGCTGCGCCGGCACGTCCATGTCCCAGAGATCGTGGTGCACGGTCTGCCGCACCCAGCGCAATTGTCCGCTGTTGAGATCGAGCGCGGTGATCGACGAGGAGAATTTCTCGTCATTGGCGCTGCGCCCAGCGCCGAGCTGGTCCGGCGTCTTGTTGCCGAGCGGCACATATAGCAGCCCGAGCTTCTCGTCGACGCTCGCCGTCGACCACATGTTGGGTGAGTTGTTGGTGTAGGTCTGGTCCGGCGGCAGCGGCATCGTCTGGTCGGGATTGCCCGAATCCCAATTCCACAACAGCGCGCCGGTGTCGGCATCGTAGGCACGGATGACCCCGGACGGCTCCTGCGTCGAATAATTGTCGTTGACCGCGCCGCCGACGATGATCTTGTTGGCGACGATCAGCGGCGCCGAGGTCGAATAATAATAGCCCGGCTTCGGATATGGCATGTTGGCGAGCAGGTTCAGCGTGCCGCCTTCGGCGAAAGTCGGGCAGACCTGGCCATTCGCCGCATCGAGCGCGATCAGCCGGGCGTCGGATGTCGGCAGGTAGATGCGTGTGGCGCAGGGCTGGCCGGCGGCGACCTTGGCATCGGCATAATAGGCCACGCCGCGGCAGGTCTGGTGCTGGCGGTCCTTGTTGAGCTTGACCTGCGGATCGAAGCGCCATTTCTCCTTACCGCTCGCGGCATCGATGGCGATGGCGAAATTATGCGGCGTGCAGATGTAGAGCGAGTCGGCGATTTTTAGCGGCGTCACCTGATAGGTCGTCTCGCCGATGTCGTCGGGCCCTTTCACGTCGCCGGTGCGATAGGTCCAGGCCGGCTGCAGATTGGCAACGTTTTCGGCGGTGATCTGGTCGAGCGGCGAATAGCGCTGGCCGTATTGCGTGCGACCGTAATAGTGCCATTCGCCAGCCGGCACGTTGCCGCCAAGATCGGCCGTCGGCGTCACCTTGTCGGTGTTGAGTTCACCCGTAATATCCTTTGGATCGGTCGTCATCGAATAACCGGCGACGGCAAGCGATGCCAGTACGGCGAGGATAAGCGGTGCGCGTCCGTCGGGACCGGTAAGCCCGCGCCGCGCCCATGGCGTCAACAGCCATAGCGCGACAAGCACGATGATGCCGCCGCGCGGGCCGAGCTCCCACCAGTCGAAGCCGATCTCCCAAACCGCCCAGGCGAGCGTGCCGAGCACGATCGCCGCGTAGAGCCACAGCGCCGTGGATCTGCGCCTGTAGAGCAGCCAGGCCGCGACAAGGAAAGCTAGACCGACGATGACGTAGTACCAGCTGCCGCCCAGCGTCACGAGCCAGATGCCGCCGCCGCCAATCGCCAGGCCGATGAGGAAAAGGATCAGGGAGGTGATGACCACAGCCAAGACGGTGCTCCTTCGACTGGTGCGCTCCGCGACGCGTCCATGGGCAACCCCGCATTGCGTTCCTGCCCCCACGCAACTTTCTCCGGCCCGCTTCCACTGTCAAGCAAGCTCGGCGTTTTACGGTGCCGGCCCATCGCAAGCCCGGCGTTTTGGTTAGCAGACCCATCCAGATTGTGAGTCCACCGACTGGACAGAGAACAAAACGGAGACACTTCTGGCCTTTCGCTGCCGAATCACTACATTCGGGGGGAGATGTCCGGCTTTTCGGAAGACATGCCCTTTTTTGACGAACCGAACGCGCGGCCCGTGGCCCCGTCGGGCATTGCCGCGCGCGCCATGGCTGCCCGCAGCAACCAGAACAACGCGCCCGATTATCTCAACGGCCTCAACCCCGAGCAGCGGCTGGCGGTGGAAACCACCGAAGGCCCGGTGCTGGTGCTGGCCGGCGCCGGCACCGGCAAAACGCGCGTCCTGACCACCCGCATCGCCCACATCCTTGCCACCGGCAAGGCTTTCCCCTCGCAGATCCTCGCCGTCACCTTCACCAACAAGGCGGCGCGCGAGATGAAGCAGCGCATCGGCCTGTTGATCGGTGAAGGCAATGTCGAGGGCATGCCGTGGCTCGGCACCTTCCACTCGATTGGAGTGAAGCTGCTGCGCAGACATGCCGAGCTGGCCGGGCTCAAATCCGACTTCACCATTCTCGACACGGATGATGTCGTGCGCCTGCTCAAGCAGCTTATCCAGGCCGAAGGGCTGGACGACAAGCGCTGGCCGGCCAAGCAGTTCGCCCAGATGATCGACGGCTGGAAGAACAAGGGCCTTGGCCCCGCCGACATCCCCGAGGGCGATGCCCGTGCCTTCGCCAACGGCAAGGGCCGCGAGCTCTACAAGGCCTATCAGGAGCGGCTGCAAACGCTGAACGCTTGCGACTTCGGCGATCTCCTGTGCCATCCGATCCGCATCTTCCGCGCCAATCCGGACGTGCTGAAGGAATACCACAAGCGCTTCCGCTACATCCTCGTCGACGAATATCAGGACACCAACACCGCCCAGTACATGTGGCTGCGGCTGCTGGCACAGCGGCCGCAATCCTCCCCCCTTGAGGGGGAGGTGCCCGCGAAGCGGGCGGAGGGGGTTGCCGCAGAAGGCACCGCTAGAGCGTCGAGCACTGCCGCCGGTAGGTCAAGCACTGCCGCACGGACCCCACCCGACCGGGCTTCGCCCGGCCACCCTCCCCTCAAGGGGGAGGGAAGCCCGCGCCTGTCCACCGTAAATATCTGCTGCGTCGGCGACGACGACCAGTCGATCTATGGCTGGCGCGGCGCCGAGGTCGACAACATCCTGCGCTTCGACAAGGATTTTCCCGGCGCCACCATCATCCGGCTGGAGCGCAACTATCGCTCGACCGCGCACATCCTCGGCACCGCCTCCCACCTCATCGCCCACAATGAGGGCCGCTTCGGCAAGACGCTGTTCACCGAAAAGATCGCCGAGGACGACGAGAAGGTGCATGTCCACGCCGCCTGGGATTCCGAAGAGGAGGCCCGCGCCGTCGGCGAGACCATCGAGGCTTATCAGCGCCAGAAGCACAATCTCAACGACATGGCGATCCTCGTCCGCGCGTCCTTCCAGATGCGCGAATTCGAGGACCGCTTCGTCACGCTCGGCCTCAACTACCGCGTCATCGGCGGCCCGCGCTTCTACGAGCGCCTCGAAATCCGCGATGCGCTGGCTTTCCTTCGCGTCGTCGCACAAGGCGCCGACGACCTCGCCTTCGAGCGCATCGTCAACGTGCCGAAGCGCGGCCTTGGCGAGGCCACCATCCGCCAGATCCACGACACCGCACGGGCGCTGCGCATCCCGATGCTGGAGGCGGCGGCAAAACTCGCCGAGAGCGACGAGCTGAAGCCGAAGCCACGCGCCGCGCTGCGCGAGGTATCGGCCAATTTCGAACGCTGGCAAAAGGCTCTCGAAACCACGCCGCACGCCGAGCTCGCCGAGACCATTCTGGAGGAGAGCGGCTACACCGACATGTGGAAGAACGACCGTTCGATCGAAGCGCCCGGCCGGCTCGAGAACTTAAAAGAACTGATCCGCTCCATGGAGGAGTACGAATCGCTGCGCTCCTTCCTCGAACATGTCGCGCTGGTGATGGACGCCGAGCAGAACGCCGAGCTTGACGCCGTCAACATCATGACGCTGCATTCGGCCAAGGGCCTCGAATTCGAAACCGTGTTCCTGCCCGGCTGGGAAGAAGGCCTGTTCCCGCACCAACGCTCGCTCGACGAGGGCGGCCGCTCAGGGCTGGAGGAGGAACGCCGCCTCGCCTATGTCGGCCTGACCCGCGCCAAGAAGAACCTGCACATCTGGTTCGTCTCCAACCGCCGCATCCACGGCCTCTGGCAATCGACCATCCCGTCGCGCTTCCTTGACGAGCTGCCGGAAGCCCATGTCGAAGTTTCCGAGAGCGGCAACTCCTACGGCGGCTACGGCAATGCCTATGGCGGCGGCTCGTTCGCCTCCGGTCGTGGAGGCCAAGGTGCAGGCAGGCAGAACCCTTATGGGGCATCGCGCTTCGACAACATCGGCGGCAATAACGGCGCCGAAAAATCCGGCGCTTTCTCCAGCACCTATGCGACACCGGGCTGGCAGCGCGCTCAGGCCAACCGCACCGAGGCGACCGACCGCAATTGGGGCACGCGCTCCGGTCACCAGGTCGAGCGCATCGGCTATGGCGAAACCGACTCCGGCTACGGCGCCGGCCGCACCTCGGTCAAGGGCCGCACCATCGACGGCGAGCTGGTCGCCAAATCCGTCGCCGACACGCCGTCCCCCTTCAGCGTCGGCGACCGCGTCTTCCACCAGAAATTCGGCAACGGCAACATCTCGGCCATCGAAGGCAACAAGCTGACCATCGACTTCGACAAGGCCGGCCAGAAACGCGTGCTGGACGGGTTTGTCACCGGGGTGTGAGGCCGCCGGGCGCTAGCGATACCGCGCCTGGTTCCACTTATGGCCGAGCAGCGACAGGATGATGATCAGGCCGTTGAAGAACTGGACATAGAAGCCGCTCAGGCCTGCCGCGACGACGCCGGTCTGGATGAACGAGACCGTGACCGCGCCGATCGCGCCGCCGACAACCGTGCCGATGCCGCCCCAGGTCGGGGTGCCGCCGACGAACACCGATGCCAGCACCGGCAGCAGGTATCCGTCGCCCGCCGTCGGCCACCAGGTGAAGTTGATCATCACCGAGAAGGTGCCGGCGATCGCCGCGCCGATACCGACGAAGACGAACACTTTCACCCGCACGCGCTTGACGTCGATACCCATCTGCTGGGCGCTGTCTGGATTGTCGCCGACCACCTTGACCTGGGCACCGAAGCGATGGCGGTTGTAAAGCAGCGCCGACAGCACGACGAAGCCGATGGCCCAGAAGATCTGCACCGGAATGCCGTAAAGCTGGCTGGAGAAGATCTTGTAGGCCCAGCTGTCGGCAAGGCCGGTCAGCGCCGTCGACCTGCCCTCGTTGATGATCTGGATCAGGCCGCGCAGCAGGAAATTCATGCCGAGCGTGGCGATCAGCGACGACAGCCCGCCATAGACGACCAGCGAGCCGACCAGGAAGCCGAGCAGCATGCCGGTGACGATTGCGGCGGCGATGCCGAGGAACGGGTCGTAGCCAGCCTGCACGACCAGCGCAAACACCCAGGAGGCAAAGCCCATCGTCGCCGGAAACGACAGGTCGATCTCGCCGCAGGTGACGACGAAGACCAGCGGCACCACCACGAACAGCGCCACCGGCAGCGTGGTGAGTACGGAGCTGTAGAGATACCAGGTGGTGAACACAATCGGGTTGGCGATCATGAACACCGCCATCATGACGATGAACACGGCAAGCGTGCCGAGCGCGGCGCGGTTGTCGAGGATGAACCCGCGCAGCCAATTGTCGGACGGGTGTCTCCACTCTTTCCCGGCGGCCTCATTATGCCTGCCGCCGAGGGGGCTCTGCAGATCGGGTTCCATGGTCTTGCTCATCGTGCCGCCCTCCCCGAATCCCCCGCGTCGTGCAACCCCGGCAATCCGCTGGGGTGGGCGACGTCTTCCATGAAATTGATCAGGTCTTCGGCCGATTTGACCTCGCTGCGGTCGGCGCTGAGCGCGACCTTGCCGCGGTCCAGCACCACGAAGCGATCGGCAATATCGAAGACGTGGTGGATATTGTGGCCGATGAACAGGATCGAGCGCCCGCTCGCCCGCACCTGGCGCACGAAGTGGAAGACCTTGGCGGTCTCGGTCAGCGATAGCGCGGTCGTCGGTTCGTCGAGGACTATCAGCTCCGCCTTCTTATAGATGGCCCGCGCGATCGCCACGCCCTGCCGTTCGCCGCCCGAGAGCTGGCCGACGATCGACTGTGGCGTGAACACTTTCGAGGTGAAGCCGATCTCGCGCATCAGCCGGCTCGCCTCCGCGATCTCCTTGTTGACCTTCAGCCAGCCAAGCCAGCCGGTGAGCTCCCGGCCCATGAAGATATTGCGCACGATCGTCTGCTGCACGGCGAGCGCCCGGTCCTGGAACACCGTTTCGATGCCGGCGTCGCGTGAGCGCGCAGGGTTCCATCCGGTCACCGGCTTGCCGCGGACGAGAATCTCGCCGCTGGTCGGTTTGACCACGCCGGACAGGATCTTGATCAGCGTCGACTTGCCGGCGCCATTGTCGCCGATCAGGCCGACCACCTCGCCGCGATCGACGCTGAGATTAACCCCGCCCAGCGCATAGACCTGGCCGTAGGACTTGGTGATGTCGCGCAGTTCGATGATGCGTTCGGCCATGGCGATCCTCGCTTGATTGTCGCGTGCCGGCCTTTTCGCCGGCGGTCCCGCCGGCCGGGCTCGATCCCGGCCGGCGGCTTGGGAGGTCAGCGCAGCGCCTGCTTGGCGAGCTCGGCGACGATCTCGTAATTCTGCGGCGTGACGAAGCCGGCGCCGGTGTCGACATTCATCGGTGCGAGACCCAGCACAACCTGCTGGCAGAGGCTGAGGATCGGCAGATAGCCTTGCAGGAACGGCTGCTGGTCGGCCGTCAGCTGCACCCAGCCGCCCTTGAAGCCCTCGACGATCTGCGGGCTGGTGTCGAAGCCGAAGTTGAAGATATCGCCCGGCTTCCTGCCCGCCGCCTGCATATAGGTGGGCACATTGCCCAGCATCTGGCCGCCGGGATAGCCAACCGCCTTGACGTCGGGATTGTTGAGCAGTGCCGCGGTGATCACCGGAAGGGCCAGATTTGGGTCGGAAGCCCATTCGCCGCTCGGCGGCGAGGAGAGCTGTATGACCTCGACACCCGCTTCCTTGAGGGCAGCGACAGTGCCGCGTTCTCGCGCGCCGCGGCTCTCGTTCTCGAACGGGCCGATCATGATTGCCTTGTCGCCGGCCTTGAGCCCGGCCAGCTTGACCGCCTCGGCGCCGAGCGCGCGGCCCTGCTGCTCCTGCTGGGCGCCGACATAGCCGCCACCGAACGCCGCCGTGACCGTCGGCACCGGCACGTTCTGATACATCATCTTGATGCCGTCCTTGTGTGCCTGTTCGGCCAGCGGCATGATCGCGGCGTCGCCGGGGTGGCCCATCATGGCGATGCCTTGGGGCTTGACCGCGACAGCCTCGCGCAATTGCTGCACCATCTTCTCGACATCCCACTGGGAAAAGATGTAGTCGACCTTCGGCCCGAGATCGGCCGCGGCCTGCTTCGCGCCATTATAGACGATTGTGCCGAAGGCATCGCCCTCGGCGCCGCCGACGAAGAAACGGATATGGACATCCTTACACCACTGGGCATCGAGCGCCTGCGCCGGCAAGGTCGAGAGTGCGGCGGCGAGCGCCATCGCGGCCGCCGCGACGGTCGAGCGCAGAACTGTCCTTCTCATCGTAATGCTCATGCACTTATCCTCCCTTTGTTCCCTCGCTAGCCGAGGGGTGTTGACGATCGCTTCGGCATTGCGCCGCAATCTTTCGCTGGCCGGCACCTCCCGCCGGCTTGTCCTGTTTTATGCATGTCGTTATCGCAAAACCGCTGGGCACTTTTGCGCGACATGCATTAGCCTCACACCGGGTTCGGCAGATAGCTCGCGCCTCCCCGGCATTGTTGGAGATAGTCCAGTGCCCGCGCCTGGCCGGTGATCTCGAGATCGCCGCGGTAGACCGGGTCGTGCCAGCCCTCGATGTCGATGGCGCCCTTGTAGCCGGCCAGCCGCAGCTCGCTGATCACCCGCGTCCAGTCGCTATCGCCGAAGCCAGGGGTGCGCATCTGAACGAACGGCAGGCGGCCGAACACGCCATGTTCGCGGATCACGTCCCAGCGCACCGTCGCGTCCTTGCCGTGGACGTGGAAGATACGCGGCGCCCATTTGCGGATCTGCGGGATCGGATCGATCAGATAGACCAGCTGGTGGCAGGGCTCCCACTCCAGGCCGAGATTGTCGTCCGGCAATTCGTTGAACATCAGCTCCCAGGCGTCCGGATTGTGGGCGATGTTCCAGTCGCCGCTGGCCCAGTTGCCGTCCATGGCGCAGTTCTCGAACGCGATGCGCACGCCCTTGTCGGCGGCCCGCTTTGCCAGCTTCCCCCAGACCTCGCGGAAGCGCGGCAGGCTGTCGGGCAGCGGCTTGCCGCGGATGCGGCCGGTAAAGCCGCTGACCACATTGGTGCCGAACAGATGCGCGTTGTCGATGATCGTTTCCCACGCCTCGAGCACGCCGCGATCGACTTCACCGCTCTCCAGCGGGTTGCCGAACACGCCGATTGACGAGACGACGACATCGGCATCGCCGATCGCCTCGCGGATCTCGCCTGCCAGCCGTGGAATGTCCTTGCCGCCCAGCGTCTGCCAGAAGAACGGCTGGATGCTCTCGAAGCCGAGCGGCAGGATCTGCCTGACATAGGCGGCCGGGTCGTCGAGATTGGCCCGCACCATTGTGCCGATCCTGATGTCGAGCAGCGGGTTTGGCATCATGATCCTTCCTGTGCAGCGATAGCGACCCGGCGCCCGGTCTCGGCGCTCTCGATCGCAGCGAAAACCATGGCCAGGCTCTTGATGTTGTCGGCGCCGCGCGTCTCCGGCTCGGTGCCGGTCTCGACGGCGCGGACGAAATCCTGGAGGATGCCGAGATGGCCGCCGACGCGATCGGCCGGGTCGAGCGGCGGCACGGCTATCGATTCGGTGCGGTCGAACAGGCCTTCACGGACCGGCCGCACGACTTCCGCCTTCAACCCGTCCGCGCCGTCCCAGACAATGCTGCCGCGCTCGGCGACGATCCGCCATGTACTGTCCCAGCTGGTACGGAAGCCGGCCGCGCACCAGCTGCCGGCATAGGTGAACAGCTTGCCGCCGCCGAGGTCGAAGCTTGCGGTTGCCGACGACCCTTGCCGATACCAGGAATTGACCGGCTCCCACTCCTGGCAATAGACGCCGGCCGGTTCGCCGGCCACCATGTAGCGGGCTGCATCGAATGTGTGGATCGCCATATCGAGCAGCAGCACATGGCGCATCTCTTCGCGAAAACCGCCGAAATGCGGCGCAACGAAGAAATCGGCGTGGATGCTGGTTGGCGCACCAATGGCGCCGGAATCGAGAAAGCGCCGGATGCGCCTGACGTTGGCGACATAGCGGCGGTTCTGCACGACGGCATGGATGCGGCCGGCGCTGCGGGCCGCCTCGACAATGGCACGCGCATTGTCCGGGCTGTCGGCGAGCGGCTTTTCGGTCAAGAGATGGCAATGGTGGGCAAAGGCGGAAAGCGCGACCTCGCGGCGGGCGGCGGGAACCACGACGTCGAATACCGCGGCGGGCCTGGTCTGGTCGAGCACGGCGTCGAGCTCGGTTCCGATGACGGCGCCGGAAAGCTCGTATTCGCGCGCCCTTGCCCGCGCCCTTTCGGCGTCGATATCGACTAGGCCGACAATGGCGAGCCCGTCGATCTGCTTGGCTGCATCGAGCCAGGCCTTGCTCATCGCTCCGCAGCCGACCAGGACGACATTGATCATCCAGCACTCCTCCCTCTCGGCCCCTCCAGACCGATCGCCACGGCGTTCACGGCAGAGCCGCAAACGTTCTTCCGTAAACGTTTACGAGAACACACCCGATGGCGTAGAATGTCAATTGGCCGGCTGTGAAAAATCGTGGCGTCGGCTTGGCCCGGAGAGCAGCCGGTGCTAGCCAAGCAAGGGGGAGAACTGTCCTTTGGCGTCCAGCATTCACGACCTTGCACGTCACCTGAATATTTCCATCGGCACGGTGTCGCGCGCGCTCAACGGCCGCGCCGACGTCAATGCCGACACACGCCAGCGCGTGCTCGATGCGGCCAAGAAGCTGAATTATTCGCCGAACCAGTCCGGCCGCAGCCTGCGGCGCGGCGCCACCCATTCGATCGCCTTCATGCTGCAGCCGCATCCGGGCGACCAGGATTATGGCGAGCCGTTCTTCATTCCGTTCCTGACCGGGTTGCAGGCCAAGCTCGCCGAAAGCGGCCTCGACCTGATCGTGGTGATGGGCGCGCCGGGCGACTATCAGCAGGAGCGCCTGCGCCGTGTCGTCGAGACGCGGCGGGCCGATGCCGTGGTGTTGGCCTGGACGCGGCGCGAGGACGAGCGCATCGACTATCTGACCCAGGCCGGTTTCCCGTTCGCGACGCTCGGCCGCAGCCGCTCCGGCGGCGATTCCTATCCCTCGCTCGACCTCGATTTCGAAAAAGCCGGGGCTGACGCGGTCGATCGTCTCGTCGCGCGCGGTCACCGCCGCATCGCCGCCATCCGCCCGTCGCTCGACCTCAATTTCGGCTATCTGTTCCTCGCCGGCTATCGCAAGGCGTTGCGGCGGCACGGCATCGAATTCGACCCCGCGTTGATCGCCGACGGCTTCATCAACGAGGCCGGCGGCTACGCGGTGACGCCGAAGGTCATGCACTCCAAGGACCCGCCGACGGCCATCATCTTCAACAACGACGCGATGGCGCTTGGCGGCTGCAAGGCTCTGGCCGAGGCGGGCATCAGGCCCGGCCACGACGTTGCGGTGATCGTCATCGTCGACACCCCGCTCTGCCGCTATTTTTCGCCGGCGCTGACCGGCTTCCGCCCGGCGCTCGAGCCGATGGGCGAGCGGTTGGCCGAAATGCTGCTGGCATCGATCCCGGCTTACGCCGGCGCCGAAGGCGCACGCATCATCCGTGAAGTCTGGCCACTGGAACTGATCGCGCGCGACAGCGATTGAATCGCGGCGGTCACTGAGCAGGCTCAGATTGATCAAGACCCCCGCGCCCGCGCTCCGGCGTTGCGACCAGCGAGGCAGCGGCGGCATTGGCGGCGCCAAGTGCCGCCTCGACGGGCTCTCCACGCGCAAGCCCCGCCGCAAAGGCGCCGACGAATTCATCACCGGCACCGTGGGTGCTGACCACCTCCACCGGCATCGCCGGCAAGGCGAATGCCTGGCCGTCGCGGCCGCAATACGCAACGCCCTCGCCGCCGGCCGTGACGATTGCAGCCGGATAGAAACCGACGAGCATGCCGGCCGCCTTCGCAGCACCCTCGAGCGTGTCGACGACCGAAACGCCGGCCAGGAACTCCGCCTCGATGGCGTTGACGACGACGATGTCGGTGAGCGCGATCAGCTCGGCGGAGAGGTTTCGGGCGGGTGCCGCGTTGAGGAGGACGCGGCCGCCAAACGCCTTCACCGCTCGCGCCGCGGCAATGTTGGCGGCTTCCGGTACCTCGTTTTGCAGCAGCAGAACCGCCGTTTGCGCGATCAGCTCGGCCGCCTCAGTAATGTCCTTTTCGCCGAGAGTGAGATTGCTGCCCGAGACGATCACCGCGCCATAGTCGCCGCTGTCGTCGAAAATCGCTACGCTCATGCCCGAGCCGGCGCCCGAAGCCACTCCCACGAAGCGCTGGTCGACGCCGTTGCGATCGAGATTGTCGAGAAGCGCGCGGCCGAAATCATCGTCGCCGACAGCTCCGATCATCGCCGCACGCACGCCGGCCCGCGCTGCCGACACCGCCTGGTTGCCGCCCTTGCCGCCGCATTTCGGATGCCAGGCATGGCCGGTGACCGTTTCGCCCTTGCGTGGGCGATCGGGGGCTTCGACCATGATATCGTAATGCAGGCTGCCGAATACGGTCACCAGCGGCGGAGGAGCCGTCATGTGCCCCTGACTTTCACGAGCCGCTTGCCTTTCATGAGTTCTTGTCTTTCCGTTTCGACGTCACCGCAGACATGGTGCGGCCGAGATTGCGCTCCGCCGCCTGGTAGTCGCGTTGCGCGACCGCGACGAACAGCGCGTCGAGAATGTTGAGCTGGGCAATGCGCGCCGCTGCGTTCTCACCCATCAACGGCGAGCCTTGGGCGGTCGAGCAAAGCACGATGTCGGCGACGGCTGCCAATGGCGAGTTGTCATAGTTGGTGATGGCCAGCGTGCGCGCGCCGCTTTTGCGCGCAAGTTGGATGGCGTCGATAACAGCGCTCGTGTTGCCGGAATGCGAGAAGCCGACGGCGATGTCGTCGGCGCCGAGCAGCGAGGCCGACATCAGCATCATGTGCGAATCGTCATAGACAGAGGTGCGGATGCCGATGCGCAGGAATTTGTGCGAGACGTCGCGTGCGATCTGCGCCGAACCGCCGACGCCGTAGAAATCGCGGTTCCTGGCGCGGTAAAGCAGATCGGCGGCACGGTCGAAATCGTCCATGTCGAGGATGGCGAGCGTCTCCTCCAGCGCCTGGATGGAGGTGCGGAACACCTTCTGCACGATCTCGGCCGAACTGTCGTCCACCGACAGCTCCTGATGCATCTCGGCGGTCGGTAGGCGACTGTATTCATAGACCGCCGTGCGAAAGTCGCGATAGCCGGAAAAACCCAGCTTCTTGGCGATCTTGACCACCATCGCCTCCGAGACACCGGCCTCCTCGGCGATCTGCTTGAGCGGTATGGTCTCGTCGAAGCCGCGCCGTCCGAAGACCGTTTCAACCACCTTCGCCTCGAGCGGCGTCAGATGCGGCATCATCATGCGAATGCGCGGTCCTACTGCTTTCAGGTCCAGCCCGGTCAAGGTCATCCACGTCCCCTCGTCACGCGATCGATAAGCATCGCGGCGAGGATTATAAGGCCAGTTGCCAGGAGCTGATAGAAGGACTGCACGTTCATCAGCGTCAGGCCGTTGCGCATGCTGCCAAGGATGACGGCACCCAGGATGGTGCCGACGACGCTGCCCTTGCCGCCCATCAGCGAGGCACCGCCAATCGCCGCCGCCGCTATGGCGTCGAGCTCCCAGAGATTGCCGAGAATGGGTTCGGCCGCACCCAGCCGGCCGATCAGGATCTGCGCTGCAAGCGCTGCCAGCAGGCCCGAGATCATATAGGCGGCGATCTTGGTGCGGGCGATCGGCACGCCGGCTATGTAGGCCGCCTCCTCATTGCCGCCGACGGCGAGCAGATATTCGCCAAACGGTGTCTTCTTGAGGATGATCCAGGCAATCAGCGCGACCACGGCCACGATGATGACCGCCAACGGCAATCCGAACAGCGAGCCGTTGAAGATGGCACGGAAGCCGGCAGGCAGGCCGAGCACCGGATTGCCGCCGGTATAGATCAGCGCCAGCGCCCGGTAGGTGCTGAGCGTTCCCAGCGTGACGATGAAGGGCTGCAGCCCGACATAGGCAACCAGCACGCCGTTGAGCAGTCCGCAGGCGAGGCCGATGGCGAAGCCGGCGGCGATGGCCAGCGGAAACGGCACTCCGGCAACCAGCATCGAGGCCGAGATGACCGCCGAAAGGGCTGCCGTCGGCCCGACGGACAGGTCGATGCCGCCCGAGATGATGACCAGCGTCATGCCCAACGCCAGGCAGGCATTGATGCTCGACTGCTGCAGGATGTTGATAAGGTTACGCTCGGCAAAAAAGCCGGGGACCAGCGCCCCGAAGACGGCAAGGATCACCACCAGGCCGATCAGCGTGCCGGCGTCGCGCACGGAAAACCGGTGCAGGAAATCTGCCCTTGGGCGCGCTGCTGTGTGTTGGGTTATATCGGTCATCCGCTGGTCCTGTCCGTTATGCACCGGCCCGATGGCCTTGCGCCTTGCCGGCCTCAATCTCCGTTTGGGGTATGGCGTACGCGGCGATCGCCTGTTCGCTGAGACTTGCGCGGCCCAGTTCGGCGGCGACCGTGCCGTCGCGCATGACCAGCACGCGGTCGGCGAGCCGGATCACCTCGGGGAGTTCGGACGACACGACGATTACCGAATGGCCTTCGGCGGCGAGTTCCTCGATCAGGTGGTAGATCTCCGCCTTGGCGCCGACATCGATGCCGCGCGTCGGCTCGTCGAACAGAAGGATCCGCGTTCCCGCCGCCAGCCAGCGGCCGATGATCGCTTTCTGCTGGTTGCCGCCGCTGAACAGCCGAATTGGCCGGTCGAGCAGGAACGGCCTGAGATTGACCCGCTTCATCTTCTCGGCCGCGACCCGTTTCAGCCTTTTGTGATCGATGACGCCGCGCGGCGCGAACACGCCCATCGAGGCCAGCGCCATGTTGCTGGAGATCGACCGCAACGGCACGATGCCTTCGCGCTTGCGCTCCTCCGGCACCAGGCCGATTCCGGCCGCGATCGCGTCGCGCGGACTGGAAAGCTTTACCGCCTTGCCGTCGATCTCTATTGCGCCTGATGAGGTCCGGTCGGCGCCGGCCAGCAGCCGCAGCAGCTCGGTGCGGCCGGACCCGACCAGGCCGGCAATGCCCAACACCTCGCCGCGATGCAGGTCGAACGAAACGTCACGGACCTTGGTTGCCGAGGCGAGGCCACGCACGCTCAGCCTGATCTCGGGGGAAGCATGCGAGCGGTGTTGTTCCTGGGCAAGCTCGCGGCCGACCATCATCGAAACGACGGCCCTTTCCGACACCTTTGCAAGATCGACGGTTTCGACCACAACGCCGTCGCGCATGATGGTTGCGCGCTGGCAGATGCCGAACACCTCGTCCAGCTTGTGCGAGACATAGACGACCGCGACACCGTCGCGTGCCAGACCGGCAATAACTTCCGCCAGCCGTTCGAACTCGCTCGGCGTGAGGCTCGACGTCGGCTCGTCCATCGCCACGATCCTGGCGCGGTCGAGCAGCGCCCGCGCGATCTCGACGATCTGCCGCTGCGCCACCTTCAGGCTGCCAAGCGGGGCTGCCGGATCGATGGTCGGGTCGATGGCGGCCAACGCTTCCGCAGCGCGGCTCTCCTGCTCGCGCCGTGCGACGAAGACGCCGCCGCGCCTCAACGGATGGCCGAGGAACATGTTCTGGGCGACGCTGAGGCGTGGCACCTGCTGTAATTCCTGATGGATCATGGCCACGCCGGCGGCGCGCGCCGCGACCGGGTTGTTCAGCGTCACCGGTTTGCCGTCGATCAGCACGCTTCCCGCCGTCGGCCGGTAGACGCCTGACAATATGCGCAGCAGCGTCGATTTGCCGGCGCCGTTTTCACCGAGCAGGCCATGGATCTCGCCGGCGCCGACCGAAAACGACACTTCGCTCAGCGCCCGCACAGCCGGAAACTCTTTGGAAATGCCCTCGAATTGCAGCCGCGCTGACATTGCTTCGGTTCTCCAGGCAAGGTGCCGACCCAAGGCCGGCACCTGCCGGCCCTGCTCTACTGGCCCGCTGCCGCGTCCTCGAGCAGCGCCTTGCGCACGGCATCGCCGCCGCCGGAGTAACGGTCGGCATTGTCCTTGGTGATCAGCGCCTGCGGCGTGGCAACGACGCGCGGCAGCTTCTGCCCGGCCACCAGCCGCAGCGCCGATTCCAGCGCCACCTCGCCGGTCAGCACCGGGAACGAATCGACGGTGCCGGTCAGCTCGCCGGCGCGGATCGAGGCATAGGCGTCGGAGATGCCGTCGGTGCCGAAGACCGCAACCTTGTCCTGCAGCCCGGCAGCCTTGACCGCCTCGACGATGCCCAGCGCCATGCCGTCATTGTTGGCATAGAAGCCGATCAGGTCGGGGTGCTGCTGCAGGATGTTGGTGGCCGCGTCGTAGGAGGTCTGGCGATCCCAGTTACCGGGGACGCTGGCGACGACGTCGAACTTGCCGGCCTCGGTGATCGTGGTCTTGAAACCGTCGGTACGCTGGACGGCGGCGTAGACGCCGGCCTGGCCCTCGACGATGGCGACCTTGCCGCCGTCCGGCCGGTTCTTGATGAACCATTTGGCGACGCGCACGCCATTGTCGCGCTGGACATTACCGACATAATGCTCGGCCTGCGGGATGACCGCGTCGTTGACGTTGACCACCGGCACGTTGGCCGCCTTGGCCTGTTCCATAATCGGCTGCAGGTTGGAGTCGGTCTGCGGCGAGACGAGCAGCACGTTGTAGCCCTGTGTGACCAGGCCTTCGGCGATGGTGAGCTGGCCGAGCTGGTCGCCCTCGCTCTGCGCTGCCTGGTAGACGACGGGCACGCCGGTGCGGTCGCCGAACGACTTGTAGCCCTCTCCCAGCGAGCGCCAGTATTCATTGGTCAGCGTCTTGGAGACCGCACCGGCCTTGGTACCCTCGGGCAGCTTGGGGAACGCCCCGAACCTGGCCTCGAGCTGCGACCAGTCGATGCGATCCTTCTCGGTGTCGGAATTGAGCGGCGCGAGGTCCGCGGAAAAAGCCGAGCCGGTGGACAGTGCCATCAGGGCAGCGGCAGCGGTGGCAAGTAGAAATTTCATGGTCTTCCTCCCTTGTTGAAAAACGGTCTATGCCGCCGGCCTCAGCTGTCCGGCCCGAGCATGGCTTCCTGGATGATGGCCTGCGAGGCGATCGCGTCCTGACGGTCGACGGCGGCTGACAGGCGGTTGTCCCCGTCCAGCCGATCGACGACGCGCAGCATGCGCTTGACGGTCGCGATGTTGACTTCGCATTCGTGGACCGGGTCGAGCCCGGTCATATCGGGAAACGTGTCGAAGTAGATGGCGCCGGCGTAGCCGTCTCGACGGATCTGCCTGAGCAGCTCGATCGTTTGCAGCGTGTGCACGGCGCCGACCATCAGGCCGTCGTCGCGCTTGGCGTAGCCGTCGTTGAGATGCACGCCGAGCAGCTTGCTATGGCGCGCCACGAGTGCTGCGGCAAAGGCCGGCTGCTCGTCGGCATAGAGCACATGGGCGAAATCGAGCGTCACGCCGAGATTGGGCAGGCCGATCTCGCGGATCGCCAGCAATGTAGTCGCCGCATCTGGCATCAGGCTGTAGGAGCGCGGCTCGTTGGGTTTGTATTCAAGGCTGATTTGGCAGCCCGGATCATGCGCCGCAACTTCACGAATGCCATCGATTTCGTGTTGCCAGAGCGCTGCGTAGTCCACCTGGAAGGCATAGTCGAAGCCATCCTGCCCGAGCCACAAGGTCATCAGGCTGGCGCCCGCCTCGCGGGTGGCGTCGATGCCGGCCTTGGTCAGGTCGATGGCTTCGCGGCGAATGGCAGGATCCGGGTTGGTGAAGGCGCCGAGCTTGAAAGCCGGATTGGAATAGTAGCGCATGGCGAAACCATTGATGGAAAGCCCGATATCGCCGAGTTTGCGCGCTATTGCCGCAGGCTTTTCATCGACATGGTCGGGAAAGTTGAGGTCGAGATCGGTCAACTCCGCAACCTTCGCCGCACGTGCCGCCATTTGCAGCATGGACGGTTTGCCGACAAGATCGGGCCACTCGGACTGTGGCCGCGAGGCAAAGGAATTGAGGCGGGTGGCGAAACGATAGGCAGTCATCGGGGACCTTCCATTGTCATAACTTTACATTAGAAAGATTATTTGTAAAGTTGTTAATTGCTCGCTCGGCGACGACGAATTCGCCATACCCAGGCCAGTTGCGACCACGGGGGGACAAGCAAGCGCGGCACTGTCACGCAAGTATCATGTTCGAGTCCTAGATCGCTTCTCCGAAGGCTTTCGCGGCATCCTCGATGCCACGCGGCGCTTTTTCAGATCCCGGCAGCTTTGTCTCAAAAGAGGATATCCATGAAAAACCTGCTCCGAACCGCGTCCCTCGCCGTCGCGCTGGCGATGTTCACCGCCTTGACCCCGGCCTTGGCAGAAAACGCCGCGACCGTCGGCGGCGTCGGCTTCGTCAACAAGGGCCTGGTCGGTGTCGGCCGCATCCCGGCCAGCCAGAAGGACAAGTTCGGCGAGACGTTTGGCTCCGGCTCGGGCATGTCGATCGACGCTGCCGGCTGGACACATGGCGCCGATGGCTATAAGGGCTCGTTATGGCTGTTGCCGGACCGCGGCTACAATGTCGTCGGTACCACCGATTACCGCCCGCGCCTCAACACGATCGCCCTCGAGTTCGCCCCGATCGCGCCGGGTGCAGTGCCGGCCACCGGCCAGGAACAATCGGGCCTCAAGGCGACGCTTGCCGACACCATGCTTTTGACCGACGACAAGGGCGCCGACGCAACCGGCCTCGATCCGCTCAACGGCGTGCGTGCCGCGACCGACGACATGCCGATCCTGCCCGAAGCCAACGGCAAGCTCGCGCTCGATAACGAAGCGATCGCACGGCTGCCCGACGGCACGATGTTCATCTCGGACGAATACGGTCCGAACATCTACCGCTTCTCCGCCGATGGGCGTCTGATGTCGGCAACGCAGCCGCCGGCGGCGCTTGTCCCGATGCGTCACGGGACGCCAAACTTTGCTTCCAACAATCCGGGACTTGGCGCGGCAGACCCGGATCCGAAGGATCCCGAAACCGGCCGTCAGAACAACCAGGGCCTCGAAGGCATGGCGCTGACGCCGGACGGGAAGTTCCTGATTGCCGTGCTGCAGTCGGCCCCAAGGCAGGATGGCGGCGATTCCGCCTCGACGCGTCAGAACACGCGCGCGCTGGTCTACGATGCCTCGGATCCCGGCCAGCTCAAGCTCGCGCATGAATATGTCGTGCCGCTGCCGGTGTTCACCGATGCCAAGGGCAAAACCAAGATCGCCGCGCAGAGCGAAATCGTGGCGCTGTCGGACAAGACCTTCCTGATGCTGGCGCGCGACAGCGGCAATGGCCAGGGGCTGAAGGGCGACACCTCGCTCCACCGCGAGATCAGCGTCGTCGATCTGTCTGCGGCAACCGATGTCGCCGGCACAGAATTCGACAAGGACAAGCCGCTGGCGCCCAAGGGTGAGCTCGATCCATCGGTGACGCCGGCCAAGCTGACGCCGCTCATTGACATCAACGACAAGACCGAGCTCGGCCGCTTCGGGCTGCACAATGGCGCGCCCAACGACCGCAACAACCTTTCGGAGAAGTGGGAGGCGATGTCGGTGGTGAGCGTCCTCGATCCGACACTGCCCGACGACTATTTCCTGTTCGTCGCCAATGACAATGACTTCCTCACGCAGGACGGCTTCCAGGTAGGCGCGGCCTACAAGGCCGAGGATGGCGCCGATGTCGACACCATGTTCCTGGTCTATCAGGTCACGCTCCCAGGCCTCGCCAAGAAGTAGCGGCACCCATACAGGCGGACGCGCGGAACGCGTCCGCCTGAGCTGGCGCGATTGAGCGGTCGTGCCCTTCAGTTGCGGCTCGCCCGCGCAAGGACGGTGTCCTGGTGCGTTGCAAAACCTGCGACTGACGATCCAGTCGAAGGCACTTACCTCAACATCTCCGCGTCCTTTGGCACGCCGGCATCGATCGGCTCGGCCGTCCTGTTCGACACGGCGGCGATCTTCCCGGCGGCCGACAGGTTCGGGCGCACGAAGACCGGCGCGACGCCGTCGACGCGGCTGTAGAGGTCGATAATGTCCTGATTCATGAAGCGCACACAGCCGGAGGAAGCGTTCTTCCCAATGGAATCCCACTCCGGCGTGCCGTGCAGCCTATACATCGTGTCCTTGCCGTCACGGAAGAGATACAGCGCGCGGGCACCAAGCGGGCTCTGCGGGCCGGGCGGCATGCCGTCCTTGTATTTCGCCAGTTCCGGCCGGCGTTGGATCATTTCCGGCGGCGGCGTCCAGACCGGCCACTTCTTCCTCGCCTGTACCACGGCGCTGCCGGTCCATCCGAAACCGGCCTTGCCGAGGCTGACGCCATAGCGAATTGCCTTGCCGCCGTCGCGCACCAGATAGAGGAAGTGCTCGGAAGTATCGACGACGATCGTGCCGGGTTTTTCTCCAGTCGGGTCGGCCACGATTTGACGCACGAATTTCGGATCGACCTTGGCTACCGGGATTGCCGGCAGTTGATAGCCCTCGTCCATGCGCGCGGCATACATGCTTGCGGCATCGCCGAAAGCCGGATCGCTTGGTGCCGCGGGCACCGGCGCCGCCACGTCCGTCGTAGTGCACGACGAAAGAGCCACGGAGGCCGCGCCCAGAGCGGATGCACCAAGAAAGGCGCGCCGGTTCAGGCGCTCAAAAAACAACGGAATATCGGACATGAGCCCCCCGGCCTACCCATGAGATCCAGGAAAATGCGGCCCCACGCGTGCGGGATCAATATACGATTCCGGAAGGTTGAGAAATGCTTAGATCAAGGCACGCCAGGCGGAATTTACAGCGCCGCATCGACCTCTCCCGTTAAATCGGCAATCATTGCGGACTCAGACAAGCCTTCGCCGAGTTGCCTGCCATGGACGACAACATGCCCCCGCGCCGGCAGACCGGCGACCTCACCAGTGGGCCTATCCCGCGCACCCTGTTGCTGTTTGCCCTGCCGGTGCTCGGCTCCAATGTGCTGCAGTCGCTCAACGGCTCGATAAATGCCGTGTGGGTCGGCCGTTTCCTCGGTGAAGCGGCGCTGACCGCCACGTCCAATGCCAACCTCGTGCTGTTTCTCATCCTCGGCACCGTCTTCGGCATCGGCATGGCGGCGACCATCCTGGTCGCACAATCCGTCGGCGCTCGTGACCTGCCCGAAGCCCGGCGCATCGTCGGAACCAGCGCCACCTTCTTCTTCCTCGTCTCGGTGGTGTTCGCGGTCTGCGGCTGGATCTGGGTCGATGCGATCCTCGATGCGCTCGGCACGCCGGCCGACGCGTTGCCGCTGGCGCGCTCCTATCTGCGCATCATCTTCCTCGCCGTGCCGATGATGAACCTGCTGTCCTTCGTCATGACGGTGCTGCGCGGCGCCGGCGATTCGCGCACGCCTTTCCTTTTTATGGCGCTGGCCGTCATGCTCGACGTCGCTTTGAACCCGTTGCTCATCCTCGGCATCGGCCCGTTCCCCGAACTCGGCATCGCCGGCTCGGCCACCTCGACGCTGATCGGCCAGACGGTAAGCGTGGTTGCCATCCTGATCGTGCTTTATGCGCGCAAGCACCCGCTGCGGCTGGCCGGCGCTAATCTCGCTCTGCTGCGGCCGGACCCGGCGCTGCTGCGCATCGTCGTCTTCAAGGGCGTGCCGATGGGCCTGCAGATGATCGTCGTTTCGGCCGCGGCGCTGACGGTGATGGGCATGGTCAACTCGTACGGCTCGCAGGTCGCGGCTGCCTACGGCATAGCCGCACAGCTCTGGACCTATATCCAGATGCCGGCGCTCGCCATCGGCGCCGCGGTGTCGTCCATGGCGGCGCAAAATGTCGGCGCCAGGCGCTGGGACCGGATTGGACGCATCGCCACCTCCGGCGTCGGCTTCAACCTTGTGCTCACCGGGATGCTCGTCGCGCTGCTGTTCGTATTCGATCGCGCGGTGCTCAGCCTCTTCCTTGGCAGCGACAGTGCAGCAATCGACATCGCCACTCACATTAACAAGATCGCGTCGTGGTCCTTCATCCTGTTCGGCATCACCATCGTGCTCTTCGCCACCGTGCGTGCCACCGGCGCGGTGATGCCGCCGCTGATCATCCTGGTGATCTCGGTGCTGCTGGTGCGCACCAGCTTCGCCTATTTCTTCCGAAGCGTGATCGGCGAGGAAGCTCTGTGGTGGAGCTTTCCGGCTGGCTCTGTAACCTCGCTCGTGCTGGCCGCGGCCTATTATCGCTTCGGCCGCTGGCGCAGCCTGCACATGATCGAGAGCCGGCCGGCTGCCGGCGAACCGCCGGATACCGGCCTCGGCGTACCGCGCCAGCGCGCGCACCTTTCGCCCGAGACACCGAACGGCTGAAAGGTCGGCTCAGCGCGCGTATTTCGCGCCAAACCCGAGAGCGACCAGGGAAAAGACGACAATCATGCCGGCAAAGGCCAGGCTTGCCGCGGTCGCACCTGCCACCGTCGACAGAACGCCGATGCCGATGACCGGCAGCGCGTTGCCGCAAAAACAGCAGATGAAGAAGGCCGAGACGACTTCGGCGCGCCGGTCCGCCGGCGCGATCTCGTTCACCACTTGCAAGCCGCCGCGATAGCCGAGCGCTGCCGCCACGCCGCACAAGGCGGTGCCGGCAATCATTATGGTCATCGAGGCGAAGACCTGCGCCGCAACAATCAGCGCGACGGTTGGGATCATCAGCGCAAGCGCCGCGAACATCGCGGCTCGGCTCGAAAGACGTGCCGTCGCTACAATGGTGGCGGCCGTCACGATCGCCAATTCAAAGAACAGAGCGCCGGCTTCGGCATGGTTGGTTACCTGCAGTTGCTGCGCCAAAATGCTCGGTGCGAGTGCTGCATAAAAGCCGACCAGCGCCATTGCGCCAAAGCCGGTCACCGCCGGCGCAACGAAATTTGCGCGGATGGCATCGGGCACGGAAAGGCGCGGCCGCATCGAAACGTCAGCCAGTTTCCCCGGCCGCGAAACGGTTTCCCGCGTGCGCCAGACCAGCAGGGTTACAGTCGCGAGCATCGCCAGGTAGACGACGAATGTCAGCCTGAGCGGCCAAGGCGCGTATTCGGCGAGCAACCCGGCTCCCAGCGCACCGAGGCCGAGGCCGAGAAAATTGGTGCTGGTGGCAATCGTCGCCGCCTGTGACTTGTCGTCGGTCGGGAGCAATTCGGCGAGCCAGGCGGTGCCGGTGCCCGCGCCGACGCCGATTCCCAGTCCGCTCAGAATTCGGGCGATGTCGAGCCATGCGACATTTTCAGCGAACAGGAAAACCACCGCGCTGACCACGGCCACCGCCATCCCGGCCAATGCCATTGGACGGCGCCCGATGACATCGGACACACGCCCCAACATCAGCAGCGCCGCCAGATTGCCGATGACATAGACGGCGTAGACCAGCGTCAAAGTGATCTGTGAGAAGCCGAAGACCTGCTTGTAGATGATGTAAAGCGGCGTCAGCGCCGTGCTGCCGGCGAAAAGAGCCGCGATCATAGCGGCCACGGTGGCCGCTGCAGCGCGGCCGCCGAGTTCGTAATCGCGCGTCATGACTTGAGCGTGAGCGGTCATTTTTTCGACCTTTTGCTGTTCGGGATCTGACATCCTAACGCCTTTTTCGCGTCAGCCGTTCCCCCTCCCCGGCTTGCTCCTGACAAGTTTGGCAGCTTTGCCGATGGCGCTGAGCGAGATCCTCTTTTAACTTCAGCGGATTGTCAGGGGAGATTCATGGGCAAGGGACGAGTCGAGGCATTCACCGATGGCGTGGTCGCCATCATCATCACCATCATGGTGCTGGAATTGAAGGTGCCGCATGGCGAGGATTTTTCCGCGCTGGCACCACTCTGGCCGATCTTCCTCAGCTATGTGCTGTCCTTCATCAATGTCGGCATCTACTGGAACAATTTGCACAACATGTTCCATACCGTGCAGCGGGTCGACGGCCGCGTGCTGTGGGCGAACCTCAACCTGCTGTTCTGGCTATCGCTGATGCCGGCGACGACAGCCTTCATGGGTGAGAACCATTTCGCGCCGGTGCCGGTTGCCGTCTATGGCGTCGACCTGGCGCTCTGCGCCATCGGCTTCAACATCCTCACCATGGCCCTGCATCGACTGCACGGCAACGAGACCCTTTTCGCCAGGGCGTTGGGCAATGACCTCAAGGGAAAGATCTCGCTGGTCCTCTATCTTTCCGCCATCGCGCTGACCTTCGTCAATCACTGGATCGGTGTCTCGATCTATGTCCTGGTGGCGATGATCTGGTTCGTGCCGGACAGGCGCTTCGAGCGGCTGATTGAGAAATAGGCCCCGTCTAGCCTCGCATTGCTTTCAGCTTTTCCGCTACCGACGCGGCAAGGTCGGCGTAGCGCTCCTCCAGCCGCTCGGCCGCCTTGATCACTGAAAAATCATGGCCGAATTTTTCCAGCGCCATACGCAGCTTTTCGACGAATTCGGCCTGTTTTTCGAGCGCCGAAAACAGCGTCATAACTTGCGCTTCGCTGATGTCGGGATTGGCGAGCATCTGCGGTACCTCGCGGCTCATCTGGTCGCCGGTGGCGGTCTGTTCTTTCAGGATCTCGATCCAGTCGGTCAATCGTCAGGTCTCCTTTTTCGATATCAGCATGCGCAGCGCCCGCCGATGCGGTCAACCCGAAGATGCCGGGACCGGCTTGCGCGAGCCTTTTTCCGCGCTAAGTTCGCCGCGGCCAGAACAGGAGAAAATCATGACCACCGACGCCGAGATCCAGACCGCCCTGCCTGCACTTGCCTCCGGCAATGTCGCCGTCATTACCGGCGCGGCCAGCGGCATCGGCCTTGCCGCCGCCAAACGGCTGGCGGCGATGGGCATGAAGATCGTGCTGGCCGATATCGGCGGCGAACGCCTTGATGAGGCTGCCCGCGCCGTCGCTGCTATCGGCGGGCAGAGCGCCGTACTTGCCGTCGCCACCGATGTCTCGAGGGCCGAAGACCTCGACCGGCTGGCCGAACGGACATCCGGCACTTTCGGCGACGTCTCGCTGCTGATGAACAATGCCGGCGTCGGCAACAACCCCGGCAAGCCCTGGGAGAACCGTGACGCCTGGAAGCGACTGCTGGACATCAATTTCTGGGGCGTCGTCCATGGCGTCGAGGCCTTCGCGCCGCGCATGCTGGCGGCGGGAAAGCCCGGCCTGATCGTCAACACCGGCTCCAAGCAAGGCATTACCACGCCGCCTGGCAACCTCGCCTACAACGTCTCCAAGGCTGGCGTGAAGACCTATACCGAGGGCCTTGCACACGCGCTGCGCAACGAGCCCGGCGCCAATGTCGCGGCGCATTTGCTCATTCCCGGGTTCACTTTTACCGGCCTGACCGAAGGTGCGACCGAAAAGCCGGCCAGCGCCTGGACCGGCGAGCAGGTCATCGACTTCATGCTGGCCTCGCTGCTGCGTGGCGATTTCTACATCCTGTGTCCCGATAACGAGGCGACCCGGCCCATGGACGAAAAGCGCATGGCCTGGGCAATTGGCGATATCATTGAGAACCGTCCTGCTCTGTCGCGCTGGCATCCGGACTACAAGGATGCTTTCGCGGCATTCATGACACGCAGCGCATGATCCCGAACCGAAGATCACCAGAGCAAAGAATCGGATCCGCAGGTATGCGCCGGACCTTTATATCACGCCGCTGCGTGCTTCTTCGTGTTCCGCTTCTTCGCCATGGCTTTCTCGGCTGCCAACTCGGCAAGCTTCTGATCATGCCGCTTCGCTGCCTGTTCGCATTTCTTGCGGATCTCTTCGACCTCGGTCTCAGTCAGGTGTTCGATACCGATGAAGGTGTTCTGGGCTGTGCTGACCCGGATCAATTCGTCGAGCTTCGCCTGGATCGCGGCGCCATCGCGGTTCTGGGTGTTCTGGATGAGAAACACCATCAGGAAGGTGACGACCGTCGTGCCGGTGTTGATGACGAGCTGCCAGGTGTCCGAAAAGCCGAACATCGGCCCGCTTGCCGCCCAGACGACGATGATCAGGAAACAGACGGCAAACGTCGGCGGCAGGCCGGCAAAATGGGCGACGTTGTTGGCGATCCTGGTGAAAAGCTTCTCAATCATTCAAACTCCCTCAACAGCCGGGCGACGAACCCGGACGGAAGCCGAGTTCATTGTGTCTGCAGAAACAGTTGGCAGCCGCTCCTGGTTCCCTCGTGGCGGAAGATCGCGGGTACATTGTTGGAGGAGCAGATCGCGCAGGCCGTCGGACCGCTTGCAGATACGCCCCGAAGTCAGGGCGCGCCGTTTTCCCAGCGGTCGAGGAAAGCCTCGATGGGCAAGGCCTGCATGTCGGGGACTGCCCTGGCCAGTTTCTCGACCGGCCAGTCCCACCAGGCAAGACGTTCGATCCGGGCCGCAGTTCCCGCGCTGAAGCGCTGCCGCAATGGCGTGGCCGGAACGCCGGCGACGATTGCATAGGCCGGCACGTCGCGCGTCACCACCGAGTTGGCACCGACGATCGCGCCACTGCCGATCGCCACGCCCGGCATGATCACGGCGCCATGGCCGATCCAGACATCGTGGCCGATGCTGACGGCTCTCGCCCGCCGCCGGTCGCGGAATGCCTGATCGACACCCAGCCAGCGGAAGTACTCGTTGGGCCGATAGCTGATTTTGTGCTGCGTCAGCCGCTCGACCGGATGCTCCAGCGCATTGATGCGGCTGTTGGCGGCGATCGAGCAGAATTTGCCGATCGTCGTATAGATCGCCTCGGCGTGGCGCTCGAAGTAGGAAAAGTCGCCGACCATCACCTCGCGCAGGATGACGCGCTCGCCGATCGACGCATAACGTCCAAGCTTGCACGCCTTCAGCTCCGCCGTCGGATGGATGCGCGGCTCGGGATCTTTTAGGACAAGGTGTTCAGGACGGTCCATGCGGGCGCTTTACGCCCGCGCGCATAGTCTCGCAAGCCGAGTGCAGCGCCGCGCATCAGTTTGGACGCGCCAAGGACACTGTAGCACCTTAAGTCTCTATTTCGGCTTGCCGCTGGTCCACACCACGTTCTGGCCGTAGAGCGGCACGGTGGTGACCGACATTTTTGCCGAGCCATCCTGCACCTGGCGTGAATGCGACAGGTAGATCAGCGTCTCGTTGGCCTTGTCGTAGATGCGGTTCACCACCTGCTTTTTCCAGATCAGGCTGATGCCTTGCTTGAACACCTCCTCGCCGGCCTCGCTCATGTCGATGTCGCCAATGGTGATCGGCCCGGTCTGGCGGCAGGAGATCGAGGAATCGGACGGGTCCTCGAACCAGTTGCCTTTCTGCAGGCGGTCGATCACGCCACGGTCGAAATAGGAGACGTGGCAGGTCACGCCCTCGACCTTCGGATCCTTGATCGCCTCGACGATGATATCGTTGCCGAGCCAATCGACGCCGACCTTGCCGACTTCCTCGGCGGCGGCCGCGCCGGCGCCAATGACAAGGCATGCGGCTAACGCGCCGCCAATCAGTTTTCGCAAAGAGGCCTCCTGCGGTTCAAATTTTGCCGACCTCAGGTGGGACGAACGGCAGCGCTTTGCAAGCAGATCGCCTCCCACAGGATTGCCGGTTGCGGCAACGCGACATCTTTGCGTCGGCGCGACCGAACCGCTAAGAGTGTTCGCCAAGCCAGGGCCTTCACGGCGCCAACCCGGCGCCCGATGGAATAACGACGGACTTTCACTGATGATGCGTTCAATTCTGGTCGGTATTCTCGTCCTGATGGCCGCCGGAATCGGCTGGCTCACCTTCGACTGGTACCGCGGACATTATGGCGGCGAGCCGTTCGGAGCACCGTTCACGCTGGTCGACCAGAAGGGCGCGCCGGTCACCGAAGCCGCGTTTCGCGGCCACCCCAGCGTCGTCTTCTTCGGCTTCACGCATTGTCCGGAAGTCTGCCCGACCACGCTTTTCGAGTTGGCCGCCTGGCTGAAGACGATGGGCGACGACGGCAAGAACCTGCGTGCCTATTTCGTTACGGTCGACCCGGAGCGCGATACGCCGGAAATCATGAACACCTATGTCAGCAATTTCTCCGATCGCATCCTCGGCATATCAGGCGATCCGGATAAGGTCCACGCCATGGCCAAGTCCTTCGGCATCTACTGGAAGAAAGTCGACACGAACGACGGCGACTACACGATGGACCACACCGCTTCGGTGCTGCTGCTCAATGCCAAGGGCGATTTCGCCGGCACTATTGCCTATGGCGAAAGCCCGGACGCCGCCATCGCCAAGCTCAAACGGCTGGCGGCGGAAGGTTGACACATCCGGTAATGACGCAGACGCGTTTGTATTTCACCGCGGGCAAGATCGAGGCTGATCGCATCTTCGCGGCGCTCGGTGCGGCGTTCGACGATGAGGGCCTGCCGATTGCGGTGCTCGAGGTCGACGAGGACCGCGACATCCACGAAGTATCGCTCTATGCCGGCGACGACGTCCATGCGGTCGAGGCGCGGCTCAGGGATGTACTTGCCGGACTGTCGCTGTCGAAGCCTATAGCGCGCGAAACGCTGCCCGACATCGACTGGGTGGCGCGCTCGCTGGAGGGATTGAAGCCGGTGCGGGCCGGGCGCTTCTTCGTCCATGGCGCGCATGACCGCAGGAAGCGACACAGCGGCGAACTCGCGATCGAGATCGAGGCCGGCCTTGCCTTCGGTACCGGCCATCACGGCACCACCGCCGGCTGCCTCGAAATGCTGGAGCAGGTCATACGGCGCGAGCATCCGCGCAACGCGCTCGACCTTGGCACCGGCAGCGCGGTGCTCGCCATCGCGGTGGCCAAGCTCGCGCATATACCGGTGCTGGCGACCGACATCGACCCGGTCGCCGTCAAGGTGGCCGCCGCCAATGCGCGACTGAACCACGTCAAGGGGCTCGTCGAAACAGTGACGGCTCCCGGATTCCACCACCCGATCTTTGCCGCGCGTGCGCCCTTCGACCTGATCGTCGCCAACATATTGGCGCGGCCGCTGATGCGTCTGGCGCCGCAAATGGCCGGACATATGGCGCTCGGTGGCTCGATCGTTTTGTCGGGCATCCTCGAGCGCCAGCGCGATGCGGTAATCGCGGCCTATGTCGGCCAGAAATTCCGGCACGTCCGCACCTTGCACCGCGAGGGCTGGGTGACGATTCACCTCAAGCGCTGAGGCGCAGCGCCTTCAACGCAGTCGGAATCCGCTCGGACTTAGCGCGAGTTCGCCGCTTTCTTCAGCTGTTCGCGATCGTAGCCGTGAGCTTTCAGCGTTTCGTCGTCAAAGCCAAGCAGAACGCCGCTCACATACCGGCTCGCTTCGCGCTGGCGAGCTTCGATCAGCGCTTTCACAGCGTTTTTGAAAAATCCGCGTCTAGGTGAAATCGTGGACATGACGGTCTCCTTTGCAGGGCAACCGGACTTTTCCTCCACATTAAGAAGGTAAGCTCCGCTGACGCTTTTTGAAATCGTCGATTCTGCATGGCGTCCATGCGCAAAGAGACACGCAGCAACCGGGAATGATCGGTCCGAAAATCGATTCCGATTTTCGAAGTCATGCGCTACGGTCGCGCCAGCATTCGAGGAGAGCCGACATGTTCCAGACCTTCGATTCCGCCGGCGATCCGGCTGTTGGCAAGCCGCGCGTAGCAATGCTGCGCCAATGGTTGGCGGCGAACGGGCTGGATGGCTTCATCGTGCCCCGTGCCGACGAGCACCAGGGCGAATATGTCGCCGACCGCTCGGCACGGCTGAAATGGCTGACCGGCTTCAGCGGCTCGGCCGGCGTCGCCATTGTGCTTGGCGAGCGCGCCGTCATGTTTGTCGACGGGCGCTACACGCTGCAGGTGCGCCAGGAGGTCGATCTCGACATCTTTTCGATCGAGAGCCTTGTCGACAGCCCGCCGGCCCACTGGATCAAGGACAATCTCGGCAAGGGCGTGCGGTTGGGCTTCGATCCGTGGCTGCATACGATCAGCGACGTCAAGGCGCTGAAGGCCTCGGCCGAGAAATCCGGCGCGATACTGGTGCCGCTCGAAGAGAATCCGATCGACGCGATCTGGCAGGACCAGCCCGGGCCGCCACTGGCACCGGTCGAGATCCACCCGATCGGCTTTGCCGGCGAACTGGCCAAGGACAAGCTGGTGCGGCTGGCAGCGGCCATCGAGAAGGACGGCGCCACCCATGCCGTGCTGACCGACCCCTCCTCCATCGCCTGGGCGTTCGACATCCGTGGCGGCGACGTACCGCACACACCGCTGGCGCTCGGCTTTGCCGTGCTCGCCGCCGACGGCTCGCATCTGCTTTTCATGGACCAGCGCAAGTTTTCGCGCACCGTCGCGGCCTACCTGACGCAGCTCGCCGAATTGCACGAACCAGGTGAATTCGAATCGGCAGTCGTCACCCGGGCCAAGGGCGGCGCAAAAATCGCGCTGGACCCGGTTCTCGCGGCGGACAAGCTCAGAATGCTGGTCGAGGATAATGGCGGCACCGTCATTGCCACGGCCGATCCGGCCCGCATTCCACGCGCAACAAAGAACAAAGCTGAGATCGCCGGCGCACGCGCCGCACATCGCCGCGACGGCGCCGCGGTCGCCAAGCTGCTGTGCTGGCTCGACCGCCAGAAGCCCGGCACGCTCGACGAAATCGCCGTTGTCACCAGGCTTGAGGAGACGCGCCGTCAGACCGGCGAAGAAACGCAGATGCCGCTGCGCGACGTATCGTTCGATACCATCTCCGGCGCTGGTCCTAACGGCGCCATCATGCACTACCGCGTCTCCCGCGCCACCAATCGCAAGCTGGGGGATGGCGAGCTGTTCCTGCTCGATTCCGGCGGGCAGTACCAGGACGGCACCACCGACATTACCCGCACCGTGCCGATCGGCACGCCAACGGAAGAGATGCGCGAACGCTTCACGCTGGTGCTGAAAGGCATGATCGGCATCTCCATGCTGCGCTTCCCCCAGGGCACGCGCGGCTCCGAAATCGATGCAGTGGCGCGCCTGGCGCTATGGAGACACGGCTGCGATTTCGCCCATGGCACCGGGCACGGTGTCGGCTCCTATCTTGCCGTGCATGAGGGCCCGCAGCGTATCGCCAAGACCGGTACCGAAAAGCTGCTGGCCGGCATGATCGTCTCCGACGAGCCCGGCTATTACAAGGAAGGTTCCTACGGCATCCGCATCGAGAACTTGATTCTGGTGACACCGGCCGAGGCAATCGAGGGCGGCGACATCGCCATGCACGGCTTCGAGACACTGACGCTGGCGCCGATCGACAAGCGGCTGGTCCGATCGGACCTTTTAACCCGCGACGAGTTGCATTGGCTTGACGAATACCATGCGCGCGTACTGGCCGAGATCGGACCGATGCTCGACGGCGAAACGCTGGCCTGGCTGGAAAAGGCAACCGCGCCGCTGCCGCACGACTTCAAGCAATAGCCGCGGCGGCAACGCCGGTTGACAGGCTTTGCTCCGCAAGCAGTCCCTGCAAAGCGGTGACGTTGGGAGAACCGGCTCCCTTGCGCCAGAACAACACCGTGACGGCGTTGTCTTCGTCAGAGGGCAGTTCGTGCAGCTTTAGCCAGCGGCTTTCCGGGAAACCCGAAAGCACGCTTTTCGGCATCAGCGCTATGCCCATGCCAGCCACCACGCAACCAAGGATGGCATGGTATGAACCAAGCTCGATGGTTTTCTCGGCCATGAACCCTCTGCGCGCATACCATTGTTCCAGCCGCTTGCGGTGCGGACAACCGTGCTCGAAGGCTATCATGGTTTTGGGCATGTCCAGGTGGTCTTCGACCGAAACGCGCGATGCCGCCGAGACAATGACCAGCTGCTCGTGGAATGCGGGCAGCTTTTCGAACGGAACGTCAGCGATCGGCTCGGCGGCGAACGCTGCATCGAGCTCACCGGCAAGCATGGCGGTCGCGAGAACCTGCGGATTGCCGGTGCGCAACTGGATTTCCACTTCGGGATGCCGTGCATGGTATTCGGCGAGCAGACTTGGAAGCCGTGCCGCGGCGGTGCTCTCCATAGCACCTAGGCGAAGAGTGCCGCGCGGGCGTGGATCGAGCATCGCCGTTCGCGCCTCCTCCGCAAGCGCCAGCAGCCGATCCGCATAGCCGACCAATCTGTGACCGGCCGGCGATACGTGCAGGCGCTTGCCCTCCCGGATAAACAGCTGCACGCCGAGATCCTCCTCGAGCTGCCGGATGCGTGTGGTCACGTTCGACTGCACGCGAAACAGTTTTTCCGCCGCCCTGGTGATTCCGCCCTCGCGCACCACCGTGCGGAAGATGCGCAGATCGGCCAAATCCATACATCTCTCCTGGAGAACATAACGATCTTAATTATTCATTTTAACTGATTATGCCTTTCCCGTAAATCGCCGGTGTAGCTGCCGATCAACACGGCAAACCAGGGGAGATGGAAATGTCGCGTAAGCCCTTCGGCATCCAGCCGACCGATCTAAGCGCATTGACGCCGAAGCAGCGCGAAGCGCTCTATACCGACGCCGTGCGTCGCGCCCACCAGGAGAGATCGGAGGCGGTCCGGCTGAGCCTGTCGCGGGTCGGCGCGGCAATAGTCGCTGCGGTAAAGCGCATGTGTGCTCTCGCCGCCAAGGCAAAAGTCGATCAGCCGACGAGCTGCCGGGCGAGGATCAGCACGGCAGCACCCGCCAGGAACATCGCCATCAGGCCGCCACGCAGCGAGACCAGGCCGGCGACGATCAAGGCTGCCCATTCCGCCGGCCCGGCACTCACGGCCGCCGGCGCCACCAGCGTCGTCAGCACCGCCGCCGGAACGGCGCTGAGCCCGGCTTCGACGCGCGGATGGATATGATCGAAGCGGGAGATCACCAGATGACCGCCGATGCGGGTCAGATAGGTCGCGATCGAAGCGGCGATGATGATCCACAAGGTCGTGCTCATGGCCGTGCCCCCACGCCGCTGTGGCGGGGCGGCAGGATGACGGCGAGCAGCACGCCCGCCAGCGCACCTATGGAGACATGCCAGGGCGAGCCGACCGTTTTGTATGCAATAATGGAGGCGGCAGCGCTGGCGACGACCACCGGCAGCCACAGCGGCCGCTTGCGGAAGCTCATGACCAGGCCGAGAAAATAGATCGGCAGCAGGAAATCGATGCCCAACGCATGGGTGTCGGGAATAAGCTTGCCGAACATCGCGCCGAGCGCGCTTTCGATGACCCAGAACACATAGACCGGCAGCCCAAGGCCCATATACCAGGTGAACCCGACGGTCTCGCCGGCCTCCGCCTTGCGCTCGGCCACCGCGAACTGCGGATCGGTCAATACAAAATAGCCTATCGCCTGCTGCACCAGCGGCCAATGCGCAATGCGCCGGCCGATGCCAGCCGAATAGAGCACGTGGCGAAAATTCACGGCGAAGATCGACAGCACGATCAGCCACGGCGCGACATGCTGGCCGAACAGCTCGATGCCGACCATCTGGCTGGCGCCGCCGAACACCGTTGCGCTCATCAGGAACGCTTCGAGCACGGAAAACCCGTTGTCGACTGCGAGCGCCCCGAACAGCAACGCGAACGGCGCCGACGCCACCACGACGGGCATGCTGAGCCGCACGCCGTCCCAGAAATCGCTTTTCGCTCCGTTTTCGGAGATTGCTTCCGCCGACATCGATCGCTCCTTGGGAACGGCCGTATGTAGAGAGAGCGGCCCGGCTTGTCACACCAATTTGCTTGAGGCAAACGATCAGCGGAAATGATGGCTGAAGCGTCGCGGCAAGCTCGCTTCCGAGCCTAGCGCGGCGAAGCCTTGCCTTCGATCGCCCTGCCCCAGTCAAGCAGCGGTTTTGCCTGCATGACGAAGTCGACGAGTTCGTCGACCAATCCAGCTCCGTAGATATCCGCCGGCTCGATTGCGTGCCGGACGGCAAAATGCCGGTTGCGGATCGCGGCAGCGAGATCGGGCTCGGCGATATGCTCGAAGCCGCGCGGCGTGCGCTTCATGCAGCCGTCCGGGTCGAGCTCGAGGCCGTTCTTCTTCAGCGCCGCAACGAGGCTACGGAATTCAGCGGGCCGCTTCGCGATCGCGTTGCGCAGCGCCAGCAATAGCTCCGGTCCGGGCTGCCACCAGGCAATGGCGGCAAAGCAGCGCTCCAGCCCGATATGGACGTAAAACACGCCCTGTTCCATCTTGGTGCCGTCGGGCGAAAGGATCGCCGACAAATGCCGGTTATAAGGCCGTTTGTCCTTGGCAAAACGCACGTCGCGATTAATCCGGAACAGCGATTTCTTGCGGTCGCCGCGCAGGCCGAGCCCCAATGCCGTGAAGCGCTCGGAGAGCGTCTCGACCAGATCGCCGAAGGGATCGCGCAGGTCGCGCTCGAAAAGATCGCGGTTTTCCAAAAACCACTCCCGGCTCTGATGAAAATCCAGCGCCTTGAGGAAGGGAATGGCCTTTTGCCCAAATCCATTGAACGCAGCCGCCATCACCCGCCCTTGCCAATCCGCTGCAGCCAGGTGTCCTCGTCGATCACCTCGATGCCGAATTTGGTCGCATCCTTCAGCTTGGAACCGGCGCCTGGCCCTGCCACCAGGAGATCGGTCTTCGCGGAAACCGAGCCGGCGACCTTCGCCCCGAGACGTTCGGCCATCGCCTTGGCCTCGGGGCGCGTCATCTTTTCCAGCGTGCCTGTAAACACGATTGTCTTGCCGGCGACCGCACTATCGGCTGAGACGTTCACAATGTACGGCTTCGGGTGGACCTGTGTGAGCAGCGCTTCAAGTACGGCGTCGTTGCGTTCATTGCCGAAGAAATCGCGAAGCGCGCCTATCACAGTATCGCCGATGCCGTTGATCGAAGGAAAAACGGTGTGTGGATCGGCTGCTGCTGCTGTCTCCTTGCCAATGCGGATCAACTCCTCGATCGTCGAGAAGGTTCGGGCGAGCACAGCGGCCGTCGTTTCGCCGATATGGCGGATGCCCAGCGCAAAGATGAAGCGATCGAGTTCGGGTTCGCGGCGGGCGTCGATGGCAGCGAAGAGCTTGTCGAGGCCGTCATAGTTGCGTTCCTCGACGCTGCGTACATTCTTGCGCGTTTTGCCCGATGCGGCCTCGCGCTGCCTGGCCTGCTCCTCCCGTCGCTCCGCCAGCGCCTTGGTGACGGCGGGACGGCGGTCCCGGAGGGTGAAGATATCGGCGGCTGTCTTGACCAACCCGGCATTGAAGAACAGGTCTATGTTTTCAGCGCCCAGGCCTTCGATATCCATGGCGCCGCGCGACACAAAGTGGCGTAATCCTTCCACGGCCTGCGCGGGGCAGATCAGCTCGCCGGTGCACCGTCGGCGGGAATCCTCCTTGCCGGTCTTCTCGTTGATCTCGCGCGTTGCGGGTGAGCCGCAGATCGGACATTTGTGCGGGAATTCGTAGGGCACGGCATCTGGCGGACGCTTGTCGACGACGACGCTGACGATCTGCGGAATGACGTCCCCTGCCCGCTGGATGACCACCGTGTCGCCGATACGGATGTCGTTGCCGTCGCGGATCGGCTGGCCGTTGCTGTCCAGACCCTTGATGTAGTCTTCGTTGTGAAGCGTGACATTTTCGACCACGACGCCGCCGACCGTGACGGGCGCAAGCCGGGCAACGGGCGCCAGCGTACCGGTACGGCCGACCTGAATGTCGATCCTGAGCACGGTCGTCATCGCCTGTTCGGCCGGAAATTTATGAGCGATCGCCCAGCGTGGTTCGCCGGTGACGAAGCCCCATCTGCGCTGCAACTCCAATTGGTCGACCTTGTAGACGACGCCGTCGATGTCGTAGCCGAGCGATGAGCGCTGGGCCTCGATAAGGTGATAATGCGCGATCAGTTCGTCGACCGACTTTGCCCGGACCATCAGCGGACTGACCTTGAACCCCCACTCCGCGAATTTTTGCACGGAATCGTATTGGGTCGGAGCTGGATCCTTTGAAGTATAGCCCCAGGCGTAGGCAAAGAATTTGAGGTTGCGGCTGGCGGTAACCGACGGGTCCTTCTGGCGCAGCGATCCGGCCGCCGTGTTACGCGGATTGACGTAATCCTGGCCGCCTATCGCCGCCGAACGCTGCTTCAGCGCCTCGAATTCCGCGTAGGTCATATAGACCTCACCGCGTATTTCGATGACCTCGGGCCAGTCCGATCCCTTCAAGGTCTTGGGAATATCGGCGATGGTCTTGAGATTGGCGGTGATGTCCTCGCCGACGACGCCGTCGCCGCGCGTTGCCCCCTGCACGAACACACCGCCTTCATACCGCAGGGAAGCCGATAGCCCATCGATCTTCGGCTCAGCCGTGAAGGCGATGTTCAGCTCCTTGTCGCGATCAAAGAATCGCCGGCCCCGTTCTATGAAGTCCGCGACGTCCTGGTCGGTATAGGCCTTGGCGAGGCTGAGCATCGGCACCGCGTGGCGCACCTTTGCAAAACCTTCCGCCGGCGGCGCGCCGACCCTGCGTGAGGGCGAATCCTCGCGCACAAGATGCGGGAACTGCTGCTCGATGGCGAGGTTGCGCCGGGTCAGCGCGTCATATTCCGCATCCGTGATTATAGGCGCGTCCTCGCCATGGTAGCGCCGGTCGTGCTCGGCGATCTCCTGCGCCAACCGCTTCAACTCGCTTGCCGCCTCGCTTTCGCTGAGCGAATCGATTGGTTTTTCGTCCATGCACTGCTCCCTCCACGGTGGCGCGACACAATAGAACAGGATTTTCTCATGAGGGAGAGACCAGACACAGAAAATCATTCCTGAACAGCAGGATGGCGCCATACCCTGACTCAGGTCACGAGCGCCGGAAACGAACTCGCCTGGAGCAATTCCAGGAAAAGTGTGAAACGGTTTTCCGTCCGGAACTGCGCAGAAACAAAGAGGTAGAGCGGTTCGGCGTTTCGGTGAAACGATGAACAGCTCTACGCTGCCGCGGTGTTCTCCCGCAGCAGCCGCTCGGCCGCCGCACGCGCCTCGTCGGTGATGGTGGCACCGGCGAGCATGCGTGCGATCTCTTCCTGCCGCGCCGCCCGGTCCATCTCGGCGATGCCGGTCGAGACCCGGTCGGCACCGCCCGATTTGGAGATCAGGAAATGCGTCGCCGCGCGCGCCGCCACTTGCGGTGCATGCGTGACCGAAAGCACCTGCACGCGTTTTGCCAGCCGCGCCAGCCGCTGGCCGATGGCGTCGGCAACCGCGCCGCCGACGCCGGTGTCAATTTCGTCGAAGACCAAGGTCGGCGCCGACCCGCGATCAGCCAGCGCGACTTTGAGCGCCAGCAGGAAACGCGAAAGCTCGCCGCCGGAAGCGACCTTCATCATAGGGCCGGGCCTGGTGCCGGGATTGGTCCGCACCCAGAACTCGACCTGGTCGATGCCTTCTTCCATGCGGCTCTCGGCATCGCTAGCGATCTCGACGATGAACTCGGCGCGTTCGAGCTTCAGCGCCGGCAGTTCGGCCATCACCGCCTTGCTCAGCCCGACAGCCGCCGCATGGCGAAGCGACGACAGCTGGGCCGCTGCAATGTCATAGGCCTGGCGCGCCGCCGCAGCCTGTTTCTCCAGCGCCTGCAGGCGCTCTTCGCCGGCGTCGAGATCGGCAAGGTCGGCAGCCATGGTGTCACGCAATTGCGCCAGGTCATCGACGGCGACGCTGTGCTTGCGCGAGGCGGCACGCAGCGAAAACAGCCGCTCCTCAGCCTTCTCCAGCCGCTGCGGATCATATTCGGTGGCGCGAAGTGCTGCTTCGACGCCCGACTGCGCCGCGTCGAGCGACAGCATCGCCTCGTCGAGCGACTTGACGACATCCTCGAGCAGCCCGGGCGCTTCGGTGACCTTGCGCTGCAGCCGCCTGAGCAGGCTGGCCAGTTGCGGCAAGGGCGAGGACGGACCCGAGAGCACATCCTGCGCATCATGGATTTCCGAGGCGATCTTTTCGGCACGCATCATCAAGGCGCGCAATTCGGCCAGCTCGGTCTCTTCGCCAGGTTGCGGATCGAGCCTGGTCAATTCGGCGACCGCTGCACGCAGATAATCGGCCTCACGGGCAGCTGCTTCGACTTTGGCCCGGTGCCGTGAAAATTCCTGCTCGCAGGTACGCCAATGCCGCCACGCCTCGCCGGTTGCCCGAGCAGCGCCGAGATGGCCGCCGAAACTGTCGAGCAACTCGCGATGGGCGCCGGGATCGACCAAAGCGCGCTCGTCATGCTGGCCGTGGATCTCGACCAGCGCACGGCCGATGTCGCGCATCAGCGTCACGCTGGACGGCTGGTCGTTGACGAACACGCGCGTGCGGCCGTCAGCCGTCTGGACGCGGCGCAGGATGATGTCGCCGTCGTCCTCGATGGCATTCTCGGCAAGCAACATGCGAGCCGCGTGGTTGCGCGGCACGTCGAACACGGCGATGATCTGGCCTTGTGCCGCGCCATGCCGCACCAGCGAAGCGTCGCCGCGGGCGCCAAGCGCCAGCGACAATGCGTCGAGCAGGATGGATTTTCCGGCGCCGGTTTCGCCTGTAAGGACCGAAAGGCCGGACGAGAAGTCGATGTCCAGCTTCTCGATCAGAACGATATCGCGGATCGACAGTCTGGAGAGCATGGTGACGCGCCGCTCAGGCGCCGGTGATCAGCTTCCCGGCCTTGGAGATCCACGATCCGGCATTCTCGCGCGGCTCGAGCCCACCACTCTGCAGGAGCTTGTAGGAGTCCTTGTACCACTGGCTGTCGGGATAGTTGGTGCCGAGCACGGCCGCAGCGGTCTGGGCTTCCGACGTCAGCCCCATCGCATAGTAGCTCTCGGTCAGACGCGCCAGCGCTTCCTCGACATGACGTGTGTTGGAATAGTTCTCCACGACGTTGCGGAACCGTTTAACGGCCGCGATATATTCGCGGCGCTCGAGATAGTAGCGGCCGATCTGCATCTCCTTGCCGGCGAGCTGATCGTTGGCGAAGCGGATCTTCTCCTTGGCATCATCAACATATTCGGAAGTCGGCCAGCGCGTTACCAGATCCTGCATCGTCTGCGCGGTAAGACGCGCTTCCTTCTGGTCCTGGGTGATGTCCTTGATCTGGCGGTAGTAGCTCAGCCCGATAATATACTGGGCATAGGCTGCATCGTCGGTCGACGGGTAGAGGGTCAGGTAGCGCTTGGCCGAACCGATCGCCTCATCGTAATTGCCCTGACGGTAGTCGGCAAAGGCACCCATCACCATCGATTTGCGGGCGAATTCGGAATATGGATGCTGGCGGTCGACGGCATCGAACTTGCGGCTTGCCTCCTGCAGTCGCCCGGCATTCAGATTGGCGAGACCCTGATTGTAGAGCACGTCGGCCGGCTCGGTCTGATCGACATAGGTCGACAGATCGACGTCCTTCTCGGACGACATGCAGGCCGACAGAAACAGCGATGGAACGACCACCGAAAGCGCCAGGAAAACAGCCCGCCGCGGCGCCTTCGATTGACCAACTCGCTTGAAAAACATGTTTGGATTCCGCCCTTTCGGCGTCATTTCAGTCGACGGCAGCAGCCATAAACCATAATTGCCTTGCCCGGCAACGCTATCCCCGGCCAATCGCACATTTTTGTGGCGCTTTGGCGCTACCTGGAAAGCTGTGTAATTTGGCAGGCCGGTGATGCATCCATGCAACACAGCTTGACCGCAACGGGAGCCGCAAGACCTTAAGAATCAGATCATCCAGGGCGCATAGAGGGGTGCGTTGACGGCGCTCATCTCCGCGGTACGCCCGCGCTCGCGGCGCGTCGTCTCAACGATCTCGAAAGCCGAACGGTCGGACAAGAGACGGCGCAGCGCAGCTGCGTTCAGCCTGTGGCCGCCACGATAGGAGCGGAAGCAGCCGATGAACCGGGCACCGGCGAGCGCCAGGTCGCCCATCGCATCCATCGTCTTGTGGCGCGCGAACTCGTTGGGATAGCGCAGGCCTCCCATATTGATCACGCGGTTGTCGTCGCCGATCACCAGGGAGTTTTCCAACGAGGAGCCGAGCGCATAGCCGGCCGCCCACAGCCGCTCGACGTCCTTCATGAAACCGAAAGTGCGGGCCCGCGCGACGTCACGCCGGAAAATGTCGGCGTTCATGTCGGATGCAAAAAGCTGGCGCCCGATCGCCGGGCTTTCGAAATCGATCTCGATCTCGAAGCGCGTGCCGTCATAGGGCCGGAACTCCGCCCAGCAGGCGCCGTTCTCGATGCGAACCGGCTTGACCACCCTGATGTAGCGACGCTTGACCGGCAGCGTTTCGACGCCTGCCTGGTCAATGGCCTCGATGAACATCACTGCGCTACCGTCGAGGATAGGCACCTCATGGCCGTCGATTTCGATGACGAGATTGTCGATCCCAAGCCCGAAAAGCGTCGCCATCAGATGCTCGACCGTGGCAATGTGCTCGCCCTGCGGATCGCCGAGCATGGTGCAGAGGTCGGTGGCACCGACCTCGGAAACGAGCGCGCGAAATTCGTGGCTTCCGCTTGCATTCGAAAGCTGGAAGACGACACCCGTATCGGCGTCCGCCGGCAGGAAATGGACGGTGACCGGATTGCCACTGTGAACGCCGATGCCGGTCAGCGTCGCACGCGATTTAAGTGTCGTCTGATAGTCGTGCAAAACAATCCCCATAGCCCATGCTGCCTAGGTCCGCTTCATCTGCCCTGAGGGCGCGGCTCTTGATTAATCGGCAGGCAGGGCCACTTCCCCGAGACTCCCAGCAAACCGACTTTGGTCGGTGGCGAAGATAATGGTCCCGCAGGGAGACTCCAAATCACGGTTTCTTACTCGTTGTAACCGCGCTCCAGCGCGGGATTGCCCCGTAAGTCCTTGTTTTGAAATTGCTTTTAATATTAACAGGCGAACAGTTTCCTGCTCGCCTGTTAATAACTGTTACGAACCGTTAACAGATCAATTGGCCTGTCGGCGCAGGAAGGCGGGAATCTCCAACTGATCGTCTTCCTGGACAGCCCGGCTCTGCGGCGTCAGTCGGCCCTGCTCGTCCAGCTGGCCGCGGCGCGGCGCGTAAAGCTGTGGATCCTGGCTGGCAAGGCGGCGCACTTCCGCCGGCGCCTGGCGCAGTTTCGGTTCGCGCGGCTGCGCCGGCTGCAGCCTTGCAGGCTCCTCTTCGCGGCGGGTCAAGCCGTTGGTCAGGCGCTTGAGCAAGCCCATCGGGCCGCTGTTTTCGTGGTCGGCCGGGCGCGCCTTGGCCTCCACTTCGGCCTTCACCTGCGGCGGGAAATCCTCGACCCGCGGCATGCGCTGGGGTGCCGCGGCAACCGGCTGCGGCATTTCACGATGCGGAGCGGGCTGCATCGCTTGCTGAACCGCTGGCTGCATCATTGGCTGCGGTTGAGCGGGAGGCGCCTGGAAAATCTTGCTCTGCGGACGGAAGTCTTCCGCATGGGCGACCGGTGCCGGGCGGGCCTGCGCCATCGCTGCCGCATTCGCTTCGGCGAGCTGAATGGCCTCGGCGACCGGGTCGGCAGCACGTGGTTCATAGATTGGTTGCTGGACAGGCGCCGGGCGCATTTCCGTGACCTGGGCCGCCGGGCGGCTGACCGGCTTCGGCGGAGCCGCGCGGATGGCGATCGGCGCGGCAGCGATTTCGGCCGCCGATTTGTCGATGCCGGTGGCGACCACCGACACGCGGATGACGCCTTCGAGTTCCTCGTCGAAGGTGGCGCCCAGAATGATGTTGGCGTCCTGGTCGACCTCTTCGCGAATGCGGGTTGCCGCCTCATCGACTTCGAACAGGGTCAGGTCACGGCCGCCGGTGATCGAGATCAGCAGGCCCTTGGCGCCCTTCATCGAGGTCTCGTCGAGCAGCGGGTTGGCGATGGCGGCTTCCGCCGCGGCCATTGCGCGGCCCTCGCCCGAAGCCTCGCCGGTTCCCATCATCGCCTTGCCCATTTCGCGCATGACCGAGCGGACGTCGGCGAAGTCGAGATTGATCAGGCCTTCCTTGACCATCAGGTCGGTAATGCAGGCAACGCCCGAATAGAGCACCTGGTCGGCCATCGCGAAGGCATCGGCGAAGGTGGTCTTGTCATTGGCCAGCCGGAACAGGTTCTGGTTGGGAATGACGATCAGGGTATCGACGCATTTCTGCAGTTCCTCGATACCCATGTCGGCCGTCTTCATGCGGCGCTGGCCTTCGAAGTGGAACGGCTTGGTGACGACGCCGACGGTGAGGATACCCTTTTCGCGGGCAGCGCGGGCAACGACGGGAGCCGCCCCGGTGCCGGTGCCGCCGCCCATGCCGGCAGTGACGAAGCACATATGCGTGTTGGAGAGATGATCGATGATCTCGTCGATGCATTCCTCCGCCGCCGCGCGCCCGACTTCAGGCTGCGATCCGGCGCCGAGACCTTCGGTGACATGCGCGCCGAGCTGGATCAGCCGCTCGGCCTTCGACATCGTCAGTGCCTGCGCGTCGGTGTTGGCCACCACGAACTCGACGCCGCGCAAGCCGGCGGTGATCATGTTGTTGACGGCATTGCCGCCGCCGCCGCCGACACCGAACACGGTGATGCGCGGCTTGAGCTCGGTGATATCCGGCTTCTGCAGATTGATGGTCATTGTCTTCGTCCTTTGCCTTTCCCGCCGCTTCGCCGCCGCGGCCGCCTATGGGGCTGTCCCCGTCAAAATTAAAAACTGTCTCTCAACCACTGACTCATTCGATGCAGTTTTCCGCCTGTTCCGGTCATCCGAAGACCGGAAATTCCCTTCGCCGGCCGGCTCTCGAAGCTCGCCATCTGTGGATAGATCAGAAGTCCGACCGGGGTCGAGAAAGCCGGCCCCTTGGCCGCCTCGGGCAAGCCTGCCACGCCAAGCGGGCGTCCGATGCGCACATTGCGGCCGAGAATGCGGCGTGCAGCTTCTGGCAGGCCGGCAAGCTGGCTGGCACCGCCGGTCAGCACCACGCGCTTGCCGACGGCGTTGCCGTAGCCGGATTTGTTCAGCCGGTCGCGCAGCAATTCCAGCGTCTCGTCGATGCGGGCGCGGATGATGCGCGTCATCACCGAGCGCGGGATCTGCAACGGCACCTCGCCGTCCTCGCCGATCGGATGGATGGAAACCAGGTCGCGGTCGTCGGCACTGCCAGGCAGCGCCGAGCCATGCATCACTTTCAGCCTTTCGGCGGCATCGAGCGAGGTCGACAGGCCCTTGGCCATATCCAGCGTGACGTGGTTGCCGCCGATCGCGATGGCATCGCCATGGACGAACTTGCCTTCCGAAAACACCGAGATCGTCGTCGTGCCGCCGCCCATGTCGATGCAGGCCGCGCCCATTTCGAGCTCGTCGTCGACGAGCGCAGCAAGCCCACTGGCATAGGGCGTCGCCACCATGCGTTCAACCGACAGATGCGAGCGGTTGATGCAGAGCTCCAGATTGCGCAAGGGCGCTGCGTCGCCTGTCAGCACGTGCATGTCGACCCCAAGCTGGTCGCCAACCATGCCGCGCGGATCGCGCACACCGCGCTCGGCATCCAGCGAAAAGGCTACGGGAAGCGAATGGATCACCTCGCGCTCGGCCCGCAACGCCTGCTTGGCGCCGGCGGCAAGCACGCGCTTGATGTCGGCCTCGTCGGCCTCATGGCCGCCGAGATTGATGGTGGCCGAAAAAGCCTCGCTCTTCAGCCGGCCGGCAGTCATGTTGACGATCAGCGAATCGACCGTCAGTCCCGCCATGCGTTCGGCGGCGTCGACGGCAAGACGGATGGCGTGCTCGGCACGGTCGAGATCGATGACGACGCCGGATTTCACGCCTTGCGATTTCTGGTGGCCGATGCCGATCACCTGGACGCGATGCGAGCGTCCGCGCAGCAGCTTGCCATCCTCGCGCGGCTTGAGTTTGGCCACCACGCAGCAGACCTTGCTGGACCCGACATCCAGCACCGTCAGGATGCCGGACCGGCGCGACGAGGCATCGCTATTGCCGCCAAGCCAGCTCATATCTTCGTCTCCGGCTTGCGCTTCAGCATCTTGGGCTTTTCGTCGAGCGCGGCTTGGCGCTGTGTCGCCGCTTCCGGCGTCAACTGGACGACCAGACGATCGGAAAGGCGCATGTCGACGGCGGCGATGTCGCGCGTCAAAAGCCCGTTCTCGTGATCCATCCTGACCAGGTCGGCAATCGCCTGGTCCTCACCGTCTTCGGGAAGCTTGATCGTGATGCCGTTTTCAAGCTTGAGATCCCAGCGCCGTTCGCCGATGCGGATATAGCCCTTGATCCGCGCGGCGAGCTCCGGATAATTCTTGATCTTGGCCAGGAAATCCGGCGCTTTGGCCGGTGCGCCGGTGCCGATAATCAGCGGCAGCAATATCTGCTTGCCGCCGGAGAACGGCGCAATGACGGTGCCGGATTTCTCGATGACCGAAAGCGCGCTGCCTTGCTGCCACAACGCGAACGGCTCGCGCTCCTCGACGCGCACTTCCAGCGTATGCGGGTAGACCTTGCGCACTGCCGCGGCTTCGACCCAGGGCAGCGTGGTGATGCGTTCGCGCGCGGCTTCGGCATCGAAGCCGATCAGCGAGGTCCAGCCGTCGAGTTCCAGCCTGTCGAGAATATCGATCTCGGACGTTTCGCGGTTGCCGACGACCTTGACCTGGTCGACGGCAAAGCCGGTGCGGGCAGTGACACTCTGGACGATGGCGTCGGAATATCCGCCGAGATAGGCGCCATAGGCACTGCTCGAAACAAGCAGTGCCGCCGACAGCATGGCAGCGCAATAGGGCGGCGCTTCGAAGTCGCCTTCGCCGAGGCGCGCCAGCACGCGCACCGGCCGGCGGAGCAGGCGCGGCAGCACGAAATGGTCGAACGACAACGGCATGCCGAACAGCGCCGGCCCGGCCGCGCCCTTCCCCTTGCCCTGTCCCCACTTCAACGCAGACACGAAGCGTCCTCCACCATCCAACTCAACAAATCGCCGAACGAGTGTCCCGCTTGCGCGGCGATTTCCGGCACCAAAGACGTCGGCGTCATGCCCGGCTGGGTGTTGACCTCGAGCCAGACAATTTCGCCGTTTTCGGAGTGACGATCGTCATAACGGAAGTCCGACCGGGAAACGCCCCGACAGCCGATAGCTTGGTGAGCCTTGAGCGTCAGTGTCTGTATTTTTTGGTAAATATTCGGTGAAAGTTTTGCCGGGCATTCGTGTTTTGATCCTCCCGCGACGTATTTTGAATCATAGTCGTAGAAGGAATGGCCGGTCGGGATGATCTCGCAGACACCGAGCGCCACATCGCCCATCACCGCGCAGGTCAATTCCCGCCCGTGCACATAACGCTCGACCATCACCGTATCGCCATATCTCCACTCGGACGAGCCGATGATCTGCGGCGGATGCGACTGGCCTTCATGGACGATGACGACACCGAAGCTCGACCCTTCGTTGACCGGCTTGACGACATAGGGCGGCTTCATCGGGTGCTTGTTCTGAATGGCGAAGCGATTGGCTACCTTCGATTCCGCCACCGGAATGCCTCCCGCCTTGGCGACCTTCTTGGCCTGTTCCTTGTTCATCGCGAGCGCCGAGGCAAGCACGCCGGAATGGGTGTACGGAATGGCGAGGTACTCGAGGATGCCCTGGATGGTGCCGTCCTCGCCGAAAGGGCCGTGCAGCGCATTGAAGACGACGTCAGGCTTGAGCGCGCTGAGCACCGAGCCGATGTCGCGCGAGACGTCGACGCGGGTGACTTGGTAGCCCTCTCCCTCGAGCGCATCGGCGCAGGCCTTACCCGACGACAGGGACACGGGCCGCTCGGACGAGAATCCCCCCAGAAGAACGGCCACATGCTTGCTTGTCATTCCCCGTCATTTCCTCTCACAGCAGGCCTGCACCATCGTGCATGCCCCGAAAAGCATCGCGCGCACTCAAATGCGCCCGAGCAACTTCGCTCCCGTGTTTCCGCAACATTGAGTCCGAGTCTCCCGGCAGGTTGCCCCCCAGACGGAAACGCGAGTAACGCGTCGAAACGACTCAAATCAGGAAACGCTTCAGGGCAGAGAATCAGAGAGTTGATTCGCTGGCAAGTGCTTACGATTCCGATGGATTCACTTTCCGCAAAAACGGCAGCAAAATGTGAATTCATGAGTCCGAAAGGCAACGGCGGTCAGCTTGCCTAAAGCAACTGCCCGAGAAATTCCTGGACGGCATGGCCCGGCCGAAAATTACCGATGCGCTTGATCTCCCACTGCAGCCGGATGCCTGATCTTTCGAGCACGCGCGCACGCACCGTCTCACCGAGATATTCAAGCTCGTAGCCCGTGGCCGTTCCGGTGTTGATCATGAAGTTGCAATGCATCGGCGACATCTGCGCCCCGCCGACCATCAGGCCGCGGCAGCCGGCCTTGTCGATCTCCTTCCAGGCGGAGGTGCCCTCAGGATTCTTGAAGGTAGAGCCACCGGTCTTTTCGCGGATCGGCTGCACGGTCTCGCGATGGTTCTGGACAGCATCCATCGCGGCCTTGATCGCCGCCTTGTCCTCAGGAATGCCTTCGAGCAGCGCCGACGTGAAGATCAGCCCGGACGGCGCCGCTGAACGGCGATAGGCATAGCCCATATCGGCATTGCTCAGCGTATGAACATTGCCCTTGCGGTCGAGTGCCCGTACCTCGACCACGCGCTCGCGCGTCTCGACGCCATTGGCGCCGGCGTTCATCCTCAGCGCTCCGCCAATGGCGCCGGGAATGCCGTGGTAGAAATGAAAGCCACCGATGCCGGCCTCGTAGGCAACGGCCGCAAGGCGCTTGTCGGGTGTCGCGGCACCCGCCTTGATCGTGGTCGGCGCAATCACTTCGGTCTCGCCAAAGCCTTTGGCCGAAAGCCGGATGACAAAGCCCGCAATGCCGCCGTCACGGACAAGCAAGTTCGAGCCGACGCCGACGATGGTCAGCGGAATTTCCTCCGGCACCGCCTTCAGGAACGTGGCAAGATCGTCCTCGTCGGCCGGCTGGAACAATGCGTCCGCCAGCCCGCCGGCTCGAAACCAGGTGATCTTGTCCATCTCGGCATTGGGCGTGATGCGGCCGCGCAGTCCGGCAAGCCGGTCGCCAAGCTTCTCGATCAACGCCTGGCCGCGCATCATGAGATGGTCCCGCCGAGTTCCTTGGGCAGCGCATAGGCCCATTGGGTGATGTTGCCGGCGCCGAGGAAGACGACGAAATCGCCCGGCTTCGCCACCTCGCGCACGATCGGCGCAATCGCCGCCGGACCTTCGATGTAGCGTGCGTCGCGATGGCCGCCGGAGCGGATGCGCGACACCAGTGCGTCGGACGTGACGCCGTCGATCGGTTCCTCGCCGGCTGCATAGACGGGCGCCACCATTACCGTATCGGCGTCGTTGAAGCAGACGGAAAACTCGTCGAACAGATCGCGCAGCCGGGTGAAGCGATGCGGTTGGGTAACGGCGATGATGCGACCCTTGGTAGCGCTGCGCGCAGCCTTCAGTACCGCCGTGATCTCGACCGGATGATGACCGTAATCGTCGAACACATCGACACCGTTCCACGAACCGGTATGGGTGAAGCGCCGCTTGACGCCGGCGAAAGACGACAGGCCCTTCTTGATTGCCTCAGCCGAAAGGCCGAGCTCATGCGCGACGGCAATCGCCGCCGTCGCATTGGAGACATTGTGGCGCCCGGGCATGGGCAGCCGCAGGCCTGATATCGTTATCTGGCCGTGCGTCTTGCGGTCGCGGATCACCACGTCGAATTCCGAGGTCGGGCCGTCCATGCGATGATTGGTGAAGCGCACGTCGGCCTGCGCATTTTCGCCATAGGTGATGACGCGCCGGTCCTCGATGCGGCCGACCAGCGCCTGCACCTCGGGATGGTCGGTGCACATCACACCAAAGCCGTAGAACGGCACATTCTCGACGAACTGACGAAACGCTTCGCGCACTTTGTCGAAGGAGCCGTAATGGTCGAGGTGCTCGGGGTCGATATTGGTGACGACGGCAATCTCGGCCGGCAGCTTGAGGAAGGTGCCGTCGCTCTCGTCGGCCTCGACCACCATCCATTCGCCGTCTCCCATGCGGGCATTGGTGCCATAGGCATTGATGATGCCGCCATTGATTACCGTCGGGTCGAGCCCGCCGGCTTCGAGTAGCGTCGCCACCATCGAAGTCGTCGTCGTCTTGCCATGCGTGCCGCCGATCGCCACCGCTTGGCGGAAACGCATCAGCTCTGCCAGCATCTCCGCGCGGCGGACAATGGGAAGCAATTTTTCCCGCGCGGCCTTCAGTTCCGGATTGGATTTCTTGATTGCGGTGGAGACGACGACCACTTCGGCCTCGCCGAGGTTCTCGGCCTGATGGCCGACGAAGCATTCGATGCCCTTGTCGCGCAGCCGCTGCACATTGGCGCTTTCGGCCTGGTCGGACCCTTGTACCTTGTAGCCGAGATTGTGCAGCACCTCGGCGATGCCGCTCATGCCGATGCCGCCAATGCCGATGAAATGCACGAGGCCGATCGTCTGCGGCATCTTCATGCGTGCGTCTCCTTCCTGAATTCCGAAACGGTTTTCCTGGACGCAATAGCCTCTGTCAGATCGGCGAGCAACCGCGCGGCATCCGGTTTTCCGGACGATTTCGCCGCCGCGGCCATTGTCGCCGCCTTGCCTGGATCATCCATCAGCCCACCGACAAGCACGGCGATCCGCTCCGCCGAAAGCGTGGATTGCGGATGCACCTCGGCGCCGCCCGCTGCCGCAAGGGCCGCCGCATTCGCCGCCTGGTCGTGGTCGAGCGCGTGCGGATAAGGCACCAGCAGCGCCGGCCGGCCGATCACCGCGATTTCCGATACGGTCGATGCGCCGGAGCGCGACATCACCAGATGCGCCGCCGCCAGCCGCGCCGCCATGTCGGTGAAGAAGGGCGACACCTCGGCCTCGATGTCAAGCGTGGCATAGGCCGCTTTCACCCGCGGCACATCGTCGGCGCGCGCCTGCTGGGTGATCGCCAGCCGCCTGCGCTGTGCATCGGAAAGCCGGGCGATCGCCGCCGGCACCGCATCGGAAAAGAACTGCGCGCCTTGGCTGCCGCCAAACACCAGAAATCGGAACGGCTCTTCACCGGCCGATGCGGCATAAGGCGTCTTCGCCGCTTCCAGCACTTGCGGCCTGACCGGATTGCCGGTGGTCACCGTCTTGACGCCTGTAGCACTTGTGTCTTCCGGCAGGAACCCACCGGCAATGGCGTCGACGCGGCCGGCAAGCGCCCGGTTGGCGCGGCCCATCACCGCGTTCTGCTCGTGGATCAGCGTCGGCACCTTGCGCCGGGTCGCCGCGTAAAGCGGCGGCAGCGTCGGATAGCCGCCGAAGCCGACCACGATGGCGGGCTTGATGCTGGCGATGAGGTTCGATGCCTGCCGCACCCCGCGCCAGATTTTCCAAAACGCGGCGAGCACGGCAAAAGGATTTTTCGACCCCATCGTCGCCGACTGGATCGAATGAATGGCGGCTGCCGGGAACCGCCCGGCAAAACGCTCGGCGCGCTCGTCCGTCGCCAGATGCATCGTCCAGCCGCGCCTGGTCAGTTCGTGCGCCAGTGCCTCGGCCGGGAACAGATGTCCGCCCGTGCCGCCTGCCGCCAGCAGGATGACCCCCTTCGCCATCTCACTCCGCCGGCATCGCACGCGCCGACGGCATGAAGCCCAGCTGCTTGCGCTTTTCCGGGCGCTTGCGCGTCAGCGCCAGCACCATGCCCATCGAGATGGCGATCGCGATCTGCGAGGAGCCGCCGTAGGAGATGAACGGCAGCGTCATGCCCTTGGCCGGCATCAGCTGCAGATTGACGGCCATGTTGATGACCGACTGCAGGCCGAAGACCGTGACCAGGCCGCCCACCGCGTAGCGGGTGAAATCGTCCTGCTCCCTGAGCGCCGTGTTGAGACCGCGCAGCACGATGAAGCCGAAGATGGACATGATGAAGAAACACATGATCAGCCCGAATTCCTCGCCGGCGACGGAGAAGACGAAGTCGGCGTGGCTGTCGGGGATGACCCGCTTGACGGTACCCTCGCCCGGCCCGACGCCGAACCAGCCGCCATTGATCAGCGCCTCGCGGCCCATGTCGACCTGGAACGTGTCGCCCTCGCCGGTCATGAAGCGGTCGATGCGGCCGGCAACGTGCGGGAACACCGCATAGGCAGCGAACACGCCGCCGACGCCGGCAGCACCCAGCGCGACGATCCACAGCCACGGCAACCCGGCCATGAAGAACATCACCCCCCAGGTGCCGAGCACCAGCATGGTCTGCCCAAGGTCAGGCTGCGCCACCAGCAGCGAGATGACCAGCGCAAGCAGCAACATGGCGAACAAATTGCCCGGAATGTCGGGCTGGCGCTTGTGCTCGGCGAACAGCCAGGCGCAGATGATGACGAAGGCCGGTTTCAGGAACTCGGACGGCTGGATCGAGAGGCCGGCAAGCGACACCCAACGCCGCGCGCCCTTCACCTCGACGCCGATATAGAGCACCGCCACCATCAAAAACAGCATGATGCACAGCATGACCAGCGCCATGCGCCGGATCTGCCTGGATTCAAGGAACGAGACGGCCAGCATCACCCCAAGTGCCGGAATGGTGAAGATAATCTGGCGCGTCGCGAAGTGGAAACTGTCTAGCCCGATGCGCTCGGCCACCGCCGGGCTTGCGGCGAAGGACAAAACGATGCCGAGCCCCATCAGCGACAGGAACGCCGCCAGGAACCACCGATCGATCGTCCACCACCAGGTCGCCACAGGGCTTTTGTCGAGACGGCTTTGCATTATCGTGTCCCTCCGATGGGCTTCACGCCATCAATGGCGGTTGCGGCTTGCCTGAACGCCTCGCCGCGGACTTCGAAATTCTTGAATTGGTCGAAACTGGCGCAGGCCGGCGACAGCAGCACCACTGCCTCGCCGCTACTATCCCCGGCCGCATCGCGGGCGGCGTGTTCGACTGCCGCCGCCAACGTGCCTGATATCTCGTAGGGCACCGCTTCGCCCAGCGTCGCCGAAAAGGCCGGTGCGGCTTCGCCGATCAGATAGGCCTTGGCGATGCGCGGGAAGAAGCCGCGTAACGGCTCGATGCCGCCCTCTTTCGGCAGGCCGCCGGCAATCCAGTAGATACGCGCAAAGCTCGACAGCGCCGGTGCAGCGGCATCGGCATTGGTCGCCTTGGAATCGTTGACGAACAGCACATGCCCTTTGCGGCCGACCTGCTCCATGCGGTGCGCCAGCCCAGGGAAACTCTCCAGTCCGGATTGGATCTCGCCGAGCTCGAGCCCGACCTTGAGGCAGGCGGCGGCGGCGGCCAGCGCGTTCTGCGCATTGTGCTGGCCGCGCAACGAGCCGATGCCTTCGAGGAAGGCGACACGGCTGTAGCGGCCGTGCACGGCTTCCATTAAGTTGGTGCCGTCAGCGAAATAGCCGTCGGTCAGCGGCAGCCGCTTGGAGATGCGGATGACCTGCCGGCCGGCCCGCTCCAGCCGATCGGCGATCTGGGCGCACCAGGAATCGTCGACACCGATGATTGCCGTCTCGCTGCCGGCCACCAGCCGCTCCTTGATCGAGGCGTAGTGTTGCATCGTGCCATGGCGGTCGAGATGGTCCGGCGTCAGGTTGAGCAGCACACCGGCCGTCGGGTTAATCGAAGGGGCAAGATCGATCTGGTAGGAAGAGCACTCAACCACATAATGCCGTTCAGGCTGCGGCGGATCGAGCGTCATCACTGCGCGGCCGATATTCCCGCCCATCTGCGTGTCGCGCCCAGCCGATTTTAGGATGTGCGCCGTCAGTGCCGTGGTCGTCGACTTGCCGTTGGTGCCGGTAATGGCAATGAAAGGTGCTGCCGGTGCCAGCAGCATCCGCTCGCGGCAGAAAAGCTCGATGTCGCCGATGATCTCCACGCCTGAGCCCCGCGCCAACTCGACGGTCCAGTGTGGCTTGGGATGCGTCAGCGGCACGCCGGGCGACAGCACGAAGGCGGAAAACCTCGCCCAGTCCGCACCGCGCAGGTCCGCTGTCGTGATGCCGACCGCGCCGGCCTTGGCGACGCTGTCGGGATTGTCGTCCCAGGCCAGCACATCCGCGCCGCCCTCGATCAGCGCGCGCGCCGTGGCAATCCCCGAGCCACCGAGCCCGAAGAGCGAAACGCGCTTGCCTGAAAAGGATGCGGCGGGGATCAAGCGGCCTCCTATCTGAGCTTCAGGGTCGACAGGCCGACCAGCGCCAGGATGACGGCGATGATCCAGAAGCGGATCACCACCTGGCTTTCGGTCCAGCCGAGCTTTTCGAAATGATGGTGGATCGGCGCCATCAGGAAGACGCGCTTGCCGGTCATCTTGAAGTAGCCGACCTGGATGATGACCGAGAATATCTCGACGACGAACAGGCCGCCGACGATGACCAGCACGATCTCGTGCTTGGTCGCCACCGCGACCGTGCCGATCAGCCCACCCAGCGCCAGCGAGCCGGTGTCGCCCATGAAGATCGCCGCCGGCGGCGCATTGAACCAGAGGAAGCCGAGACCGGCGCCGATCACCGCTCCAAGGACCACCGCAAGTTCACCGGTGCCGGGCACGAAATGGATCTGCAGATATTCGGCGAACACCGCGTTGCCGGAGAGATAGGCGATGACGCCGAAGGATGCGGCGGCGATCATGATCGGCACGATCGCCAGCCCGTCGAGACCGTCGGTCAGGTTCACCGCATTGCCGGCGCCGACGATGACGAAGCACGAGAACGGGATGAAGAACCAGCCGAGATTGACGAGAAACTCCTTGGCGAAAGGGAATGTCAACGATGACGAGAACGGCGCCTGGCCGTTATGCATGATCACCCAAGCGGCGATGCCGGCGATGACGAATTCGAGCCCCAGCCGCGCCTTGCCGGAAAAGCCGAGATGCGATTGCTTGGTTACTTTGAGATAATCGTCGTAAAAGCCGATCGAGCCGAATCCCAGCGTCACCAGCAGGACCACCCAGACGTAGATGCTCGACAGGTTCGCCCACAGCAGCGACGAACCGACGATGCCGGACAGGATCATCAGTCCGCCCATTGTCGGCGTTCCCGCCTTCTTGAAATGCGTCTGCGGCCCGTCGGCACGGATCGGCTGGCCCTTGCCTTGCCGCAGCCGCAGCGAATTGATGATGGTCGGTCCGAAAATGAACACGATCAGTGCCGCTGTGATCAGCGCTCCGCCGGTGCGGAAGGTTATGTAGCGGAAGACGTTGAAGACCGAGATCTTGTCCGCAAATTCGACGAGCAGTGTTAGCATGCGCTTGCGTCCCCCGGACCGATCCTAGGTCTGTCTGCTGGTTGTGGCTTCCGCCGGAAACTTGCCGAGCAACGCCTCGACCAGCTTTGAAAAGCCTGTGCCCTTCGACGATTTGATCATGACCACGTCGCCGGGCTTCAATTCCGATAGAAGAACCGGTTTCAGATCTTCCGCACCGGCGCGGTATTCCGTCCTGATCTCGTCGGGCAAAACGTCGGCCAGCGCCCGCATTTCCGGGCCTCCGAGAAAGACCGTGCGCGTGTCGGTGCCGACGATCAGACCGGCAAGCGCGGCATGCAATTTCGCCGAATGGCTGCCGAGCTCGAGCATATCGCCGAGCACGGCAATGCGCCTGCCCTCGCCCGACACCGGCGTCGTGTTGAGCAGTGCCATTGCAGCGCTCATCGACGCGGGATTGGCGTTGTAGCTCTCGTCGATCAGCGTGATCGGCCCGTTGGGATGACGCAACACATAGCGCTTGCCGCGTCCGTGTTCGGGCGAAAGATCGGCCAGCGCCTGCGCAACCCTGTTAACGTCGGCGCCGACCAGATGCGCGGCACCAAGCACCGCGAGCACGTTCTGCACCATATGGCGGCCCGGCGCGCCGATCCTGGCGACAATCTCGTGCCCGCCAATCTTGGCGGTGATGACCGAGTGATCGGCATTGAGCTCGCATTTGATCAGTTTGAAGGTCGCCCGGGCATTCTCGCCGAACCCGTAGACATGCTCGACGCCGGCCTCTTTGGCCATCTTCTCCAGCAGCTTCCAGCGTGCATCGTCGCGGTTGAGAAGGGCGGCGCCACCGGGCTCCAGTCCCTCGAAAACCTCTGCCTTGGCTTTGGCGATCTCGTCCAGGTTGCGGAAGAAGCCGAGGTGAGCGGCCGCTATCAACGTGACGATGGCGACATGCGGCCGGACCATCTTGACCAGCGGCCGGATCTCGTCGGGATGGTTCATGCCGATCTCGAAGACGGCATAGTCGCAATCCTGCGGCATGCGCGCCAGCGTCAGCGGCACGCCCCAGTGATTGTTGAACGACTGGGCCGATGCATGCACCGTACCGACCGCGGAGAGAGCGTGGCGTAGCGCTTCCTTGGTGGTGGTCTTGCCCGCCGATCCGGTCACGGCAATGACCCTGGCCTTTGAGCGTGCGCGCGCCGCAACGCCGAGCTTTTCCAGAGCGACAAGCACGTCCTCCACGACGATCATCGGTGCAGTCAGCCGCCCCAGCGACGGCAGCTTGCCCTCGGCGACGACCAGCACGCCGGCGCCCGCCTTGATGGCGGCGGTCACGAAATCATGGCCGTCCATGGCCTCGCCCTTGATGGCGAAGAAAGCGTCTCCCGGCTGCAGGCTGCGGCTGTCGATGGAAATGCCGGCGATGGCTTCAGGCATCGGACCGAGCGGCCGGCCATCCATGGCGGCAACCAGCGCCTCGGAGGTCCACAGATAGCTCACGCCGCTTGCTCCCGCAGCGCCGAGCGAACTTCCTCATGATCGGAAAAATGCAGCGTCTCGGTGCCGATGGTCTGGCCTTCCTCATGGCCCTTGCCGGCCACGATCAGCGTGTCGCCAGCGTGAAGCATCCCGACCGCCTCGTGGATGGCCTTGCGCCGGTCGCCGATCTCGATGGCGCCAGGTGCGGCTTCCAGGATCGCGGCGCGGATCGTCTCGGGTACTTCCGAGCGGGGATTGTCGTCGGTGACGATGACCACGTCGGCCAATCTTGTGGCGATCTCGCCCATGATCGGCCGCTTGCCTCGGTCCCGGTCGCCGCCGCAACCGAATACGACGATGACGCGGCCGGTGGTAAAGGGGCGCACCGAAGCCAGCACGTTTTCCAGCGCATCCGGCTTGTGCGCGTAGTCGACATAGACCGGCGCGCCGTTGGCGGCCGTCCCGACAAGGTCGAGCCGTCCCGGCGCGCCCTTCAATTTCTCCAGCGCCATCAACGCCTTGGCAACAGATGTACCAGTCGAAATGGCGAGGCCGGCCGACACCAGCGCATTTGCAATCTGGAAGTCGCCGGCCAGCGGCAAGTCGACTTCATGGAGAACGCCGTCCGCTTCGACCTCGGCGCGCTGGCGGTGGCGCTCGTGCTCGACCCGCTTCAGCCGCAGGAAATCGCCGTGGCGGCCGACCGTCAGCACATTCAGTCCCGCTGCCCGCGCCGCCTTGATCGTCGGCTCCGACCACGAGTCGTCGGCAAAGATGACCGCCGGCGCGCCCTTCGGCAGCAACGCGTCGAACAGACGCAACTTGGCGCGATGATAGTCCTCGACCGTCGGATGATAGTCCATATGGTCGCGGCCGAGATTGGTGAAGCCGCCGGCCGCAAGCTTGACGCCGTCGAGCCGGCGCTGGTCGAGGCCATGGCTGGACGCTTCCATCGAGGCGTGGGTGACGCCGGCCTCCGCCAGCTCCTTGAGCAGCCTGTGCAGTGCCACCGGATCCGGCGTGGTCAGCGAGCCATATTCGTTGCGGCCCGGCGCCACCACGCCGGTCGTGCCGATCGAGGCGGCGGCAAAACCCGCCTGCTCCCATATCTGCCGGGTGAATGCGGCGACCGAGGTCTTGCCGCTGGTTCCGGTCACCGCGACCATGGTTTGCGGTTGCATGCCGAAAAAACGTGCAGCACTCAGCGCCAGTGCAAGGCGCGGATCGTCTACGACAAGAACCGGGACTGGCAGCCCGGCGACCGCACTGCCTTTGCCGACCACGATCGCTGCAGCGCCGCGGCTTGCGGCATCGGCTGCGTAGGCTGCGCCATCCGCCTTGGAGCCGCTGAGCGCGAAAAAGACGACGCCCCGTGTTACCTGGCGGGAATCCGACGAAATCCCTGTAACCTCCATGTCGAAGGAAGCTGTCCCCTCGACAGGCAGGATACCGACTAGATTTTTCAGCTTCATCGAACCCCGTTCATCGCAACAAAATAGCGCGCAGTTGCCGGCGCGCCCCAAGAATCACTGATAGGAAACCAGCGTTGCACCATTTTCATGGCTGAAATCTGGCTTCACGCCAAGCATGGAAGCCGCACGTCGGATGATGTTTGCAGCCATGATGCCCGCGTTCGAGGCGGCCGTACCACCCATGCCGGGCTTTTCCGGCTTCGGTTCGTCGGCGATCGTAAGCACTATGTATTGCGGATCGTCCATCGGGAAAGCCGCAACGAAGGCGTTGAAATTCTTTTCCTTCGAGTAACGGCCGTTGACAACCTTCTCCGCCGTTCCCGTCTTGCCGCCCACCCGGTATCCTGGCACCCGTGCATTGCGGCCGGATCCCTTTTCGGCATTGAGTGCATAGAGATAGCGCATGCCCTCGACCGTCTTGTCGCTGACCACTTTCTTGGCCACCGCCATCGCCTGCTCCTGCGTGCGCGGCAGGAAGGTCGGGTCCATCAGATAGCCGCCATTCATCAGCGCGGCGCAGCCGACCGCTGTCTGCAGCGGCGTCGTCGACACACCGTGGCCGAAGGCGATGGTGATCGAATTGACCTGCTTCCAGACCTTGGGCTCGGTCGGCCGAGCGACTTCGGGCAGTTCGGTCTGCATCTTCTCGAGGATTCCCAGGCGATGCAGGAATTCGCGGTGTCCGTCGATGCCAACCGCTTCGGCTTCCTTGGCAGAGCCGATATTGGAGGAGTAGATGAACACTTCCGGCACCGACAGTACCCGGCCCTTGCCATGGAAATCATGGATGGTTTGATGGCCGATCCTGATCGGGCGCGACGCGTCGAAACGGCTTTGCAGCGTTATCTTGCCGGAATCGAGCGCCATAGCGGTGGTGAAGCTCTTGAAGGTCGACCCCATTTCATAGAGGCCGGCCGACATACGGTTGAGCCTGTCCTTGTCCTGCGCGTTATAGGGGTTGTTCGGATCGAAATCCGGAACCGACGCCATCGCCAGCACCTCGCCGGTCTTGACGTTGAGCACGACGGCGCCCGCCGCGATCGCGTGGTACTTTTCCATGCCGGTGGCGACCTCATCGCGCACGATATGCTGGACGCGCAGGTCGATCGAGAGCTGCACCGGCTTCAAATCCTTGGCCACCGCCAGACCCGACGCCTGAAGGTCGCTCAAGCCTTGTTCGTCGATGTATTTCTCCATGCCGGAGATGCCCTGATTGTCGATGTTGGTGAGGCCGACAATGTAGGACGAGGTTTCACCGGCCGGATAGAACCGGCGCTTTTCGGTGCGAAAGCCGAATCCGGGGATGCCGAGTTGCATGATGTCGGCCTGCTGCTTCGGCGTCAGTTGCCGCTGCAGCCAGACGAACCCGGCGCCGCTCTTCAGCTTGTTGTATGTCTGCTCGTAGTCGATCTCGGGAAGCACCGTCGACAGCTTTTCGATCGCCTCGTCGGCATCGACGATGCGGCGCGGTTCGGCAAACAGCGACGCGGTCTTGATGTCGGTCGCCAGCACTTCGCCGTTACGGTCGACGATGTCGGGTCGCGATGCCGTCACCCGGCTCTGCGGGCCGCCCGACAGGTCGGGATTCTGGAAACCCAGATAGACCAGCCGCCCGGCAATGGTCGAATAGATGCCGAAGAACACTGCCATCGTCATGACGATGCGGGTCCTGCCCTTGCCACCGGTCGCCTTGCGGGCACCTTCGACCACGATTGATCCGCCTGCACCGGGCTTCGAACCGCGCTTCAGCAGCCTGCCAATCTTTGGAAATCTGGCAGCCATTGGAAATCCGGTGATCATTGGACGACGCCTCCGGTCACCACGGGATCCTTGCCGCCGATATCGGCCATGCCGCCCAGCCGCTGCGATGAAAGGTCCTCGATATTGACGGGTTTCGCCGGCAGATCGTCCAGCCCGACGATCTGCCGCGCATTGACCGGCTCGAGTCCGAGTTGCGATTTGTAGATTTCGGTGAGCTTCTGCAGGCGCGACGGCTGGGTAAGCAGGCTCCAGTCCGCCTTGAGCAGGTCGATCGTGTCCTCCTCATAACGGATCTGCGCCTGGATCTTGTGCACTGCCGCCAGTTGCTCCTCGGCCTCGCGCTTGGTCTTGTAGGTCAGGGCGGCCGCCGAAACCATCACGGCGATCAGGACTATGTCGCTGGTACGAAACACGTGCTCACCTCTCTCCCGGTCGATCGGCGCCGGGAAGCTTTGGGCCAGGCAGTTTTGGCAGGCCGAAAATCGAAAAATCGCCGGCGCGCGCCGGCGCCGCTGTACGGATCGCAGCGCGCAGCCTTGCCGAGCGCGCCCGCGGATTTGCCGTTATCTCGGCATCGCCAGGCGTTACGCCGCCGCCCTTCTTGGTGAAGGTGGCGGTGCGCGCCTGCGCCTCGGGCAGGTGCCGCGATCCGGTCGCTGAATCGGCTCTGTCGGCGATGAAGCGCTTGACGATGCGGTCCTCCAGGGAATGGAAGGTCACCACGACAAGCCGCCCGCCCGGTTTCAGCACGCGCTCTGCGGCAAACAGTGCCTTGGCCAGTTCGCCGAGTTCGTCATTGACGAAGATGCGCAGCGCCTGGAAAACGCGGGTGGCCGGATGGATCTTGTCCTTTGGCGCGCGACCGATATGCGTCTCGATGGCATCGGCAAGATCGAGCGTGCGCTCGAAGGGGCGTTTTTCGCGACGGCTCTCGATCATGCGGGCGATGCGCCCGGCATGGCGTTCCTCGCCGAGAAAACCGAAGATGCGGGCAAGATCGCCCACCTTGAAGGTGTTCACGACGTCGGCGGCGCTCAGGCCCGCCTGCGCCATGCGCATGTCGAGCGGCCCATCGGCCCGGAACGAAAAGCCGCGCTCCGGCTGGTCGATCTGCATGGAGGAGATGCCGATGTCGAGCACGACGCCATCGGCACTTTCAACCTGTTCGTCGAGCGTCGAGAACGGTGCCTGGACAAGCCTGAGCTTGCCGCCGGACTGCTGTTCAAGGGCCCGCCCCGCCGCGATCGCATCCGGATCGCGGTCGATGGCGACGACCGAGGCTCCGCTTGCCAGAATGGCCTTCGTGTAGCCGCCGGCACCGAACGTGCCGTCGACGATCACCTCGCCTTTTGTCGGCGCCAGCGCCTCCAGAACTTCGGCAAGGAGGACCGGAATGTGACGGGCTGGTCCGCCAGCGGCATGAACTTCATCGCCGTCGCCCACCATCATTCCGGCCGCTCCCCGGGCTTCGTCCCCTGCCGAAGTTGCAAAAGCCGGGCGCGTGCTTCCGTCCCATAGGCGCTGAGCCGTTCCGGCTCCCAGATCTGAAAGAAATTGCCGCGGCCAACGAAGGCCACTTCCGCTGAAATGCCGGTATGCTCGCGAATGAAATCGCTCATCGTGATACGGCCGTCCTGGTCGAGCTTCAGAAACGTTCCATCGCCATGGCAGAAGAACGACATGTCGTCCGCCGTCTGCAGGAACGGGTCTTCCTGGGCGATGCGCTGCTCGTAGCGATCGAGCAGGTCGAGCCCACCGACATCCATCGCCGGGCGATCCAGGCAGCGTAGCGCATAAAGTTCCGAATAGCCGCGTTTCTGCACAACGGCACGGAAATGCGCCGGCACGGACACCCGTCCCTTCGCATCGATCCTGTTCACCGCGCTCGACAGAAACCGGTCCATTACGCGTTACGGCCGCTTGCGCCGCCGCACCCCTCTGCATCTTCCTGTCCGCGCCGCCCCAGCCCGGTCGGCGTCCAAAACCCACTTCGTTATAACGGGCGAACGCAGGCAAACGCGCAGCCGCCGCGGCTGCCCGATTGGCGTACGCTTCACCCTGACACGAAACGAAGGCTTGAGTATCGGAATGGGATATCATGGGGTGTTATGGGCGTCAACGGGAACAGTCTTCAAAACGCGCCTGCCACGACTGGGGAGAGCAGCTTTGACGGCACTCCCGTCTTTATCGTCTATTAAGCCTAACGAAGCGTTTAGAGCCGTGTGGCCCAACCGGAGCCGGCTTGCTGCGGATCGCTGCCGCGCATAGCCTCGGCATGTCCTTTTCCGGTCAGTAACGAGGTTGAAACCATGTCCGAAACAGCCAAGTCACGCGCCGCGGCACTTCCCCATCTGCGCCGCGGCGGGCTGGCCAAGGGCGACCCGATCCCCTTGCCCCTGACCATGGCCGCCATCTTTCATGCGCCCGGCGACGCCACCGGCTATGATCAATATGGCCGCTTCAGCAATCCAACCTGGGATGCGGTCGAGCACATGCTGGCGCATCTGGAAGACGCCCCATGCGTCGCCTTTCCCTCGGGGATGGCTGCCATCTCGGCGGTATTTTTCGGCCTGCTCAAAGCCGGCGACCGTATCCTGCTGCCGTCCGACGGCTATCACACGACGAGAGCGCTGGCAGAGCGCTTCCTCAAGTCCTTCGACGTCACTTACGATGTCCGGCCGACGTCGAGCTTCCTCGACGGCGGCTTCGACGGATACCGGCTTGCCTTCGTCGAAACGCCCGCCAACCCGGGACTGGATATATGCGACATCGCAGCCGTCGCCGAAGCCGTGCACAAAGCGGGTGCGGGGCTTGTGGTCGACAACACGACGATGACGCCTTTCGGCCAGCGCCCGCTCGATCTCGGCGCAGACATCGTCATTGCCGCCGACACCAAGGCACCAAACGGCCATTCCGATGTGCTGTTCGGCCATGTCGCCAGCCGCGACGCGGACATTATCTCGAGGGTGACCGACTGGCGCGAGACGTCGGGCGCTATCCCCGGGCCCTTCGAGGCATGGCTGGTGCATCGCGGCCTCGAAACGCTGGACGTGCGCTTCGACCGCATGTGCGCTTCCGCCGAAATGATAGCGCGACGGCTGAAAAACCATCGCGCGATCAGCGGCTTGCGCTTTCCGGGACTGGAGAGCGATCCATCGCACAATCTTGCCTGCGCCCAGATGGAGCGCTTCGGCTTTCTCATCTCGTTCGTGCTCGCCTCGGAGGACAAGGCCGAGGATTTCATCAACAACTGCGCCTTGATGCAGGCAGCGACGTCGTTCGGCGGCGTACACACCTCGGCCGAACGGCGATCAAAAAGGGGAGATGCCGTTCCGCCCGGCTTCGTTCGCCTGTCGATCGGCTGCGAGCCGGTGGAAGAGCTTTGGCAGGCGATCGAGGCGTCCCTAGACGCAATCGGTGGCTGAATCGGCAATCACGAATTCAGATCGTCGGCATCAATCTTGCGCCGGCCGTGCAGCACGCGAACGATTTCGATCGCCTCTTCGCGGACACGATACAAGGTGAGGTATTCGCCGACGATCAGGTGACGGATTCCGGTTGCGATGTCTTCGCGCGGCGCACCTGAGAAGGGGTGCAGGGTCAGCAAATCCCACCGCCTTTGCAAGAGATCCACGAGCCGAACCGCCGCATTTGGATTCTGTTCGGCAATGTAGTCGCCGATGGCTTCGAGGTCGATCAATGCCTGAGGAAGCAGGCGGTATTTCACTCCTCAAGGCCTTTGGTTCCGGCCATTTTCAGATATTTGGCGCGCAGCCGTTCCATGATTGGCGGCCCGTCCAGCCCCGGCCCGCTGTCGATCCCTTCCTGCACCAGCTTGCGCAATTCCTCGACCGTGTAGCCGAGCAGGTCGCGCCGGTCCTTCCATTGCCGCAGCGCGTCGCGGATCACCTCGCTCGCCGAGGCATATTCGCCGGCGGCGACCACGTCGTCGACCACCGCCGCCAATTCCGGCGACAGCGTGATGCTGCGTTTATCGACCTGTCCCATGACGCGCTCCTGAATACCGTCATCCAAATGGTACGATTTAATCGCACCATTTTCAAGGAATGCCGCGCTTAATTGCGGGTCGAAAACTGAACCAACGGCTGCGCCCGAAGACGCAACCTGCTGATATCAGGAGATTTCCTTTTATCGGGGAAAACTGCCAGCTGGCCTGTAAGCCGGGTTCTGTATGGCCCTCGCCGCTTACACGGCGAGAACGTGGCGGCCATTCATCTTGGGCGCATGTTGCCATACGCCTCACGCAACCTACCCGGACGGTGAGCCGGAAACAGCCCTCGAGGGTTTCCCCTCGCACCGCCCCTATTCGGTCTTGCTCCCGGTGGGGTTTACCGTGCCGCTCCTGTTGCCAGTCGCGCGGTGGGCTCTTACCCCACCCTTTCACCCTTGCCACGATTGGATCGTGGCGGTTTGCTTTCTGTGGCACTTTCCCTGGGGTCGCCCCCGCCGGCCATTAACCGGCACCGTGTCTCCATGGAGCCCGGACTTTCCTCACCCGCAGCCTTTCGGCTTCGCGGGTGCGGCCGCCCGGCCAGCTGGCAAGGCGTATAAAGGGGTTCAGGCCCGAAAACGCAAACGAAAAAGCAAGTTGTCGCTTGTCAGGCGGGCGCTCCAAGCGCAGCCAGCTGGACCTTGACCTTGCCGCAATAGGCTGCGGACACCGGGTTCATCCGTGTGGCGGCATGGCCGGCATTGTATTTCAGGATCGTGCCGCAGGTCGTGCCGCCGCCGAGATCCCGCGCCATGGCGAGGTACTTCATGCCGTATTTGATGTTGGTATCTGGATCATAGAGGCCCTGAACCGAACCGCTATAGCCCATCATCCGCGCCGTCGCCGGCTTGATCTGCATCAGGCCGATCTCGCCGGCGCTGCCGACCTGGTTCGGTTGGTAGTTGCTTTCGATCTTGATGACGGCGTTGGCGAGCGACACCGGGACGCCATAGCTGGCGGCATAACGCGCAATGATCGCCGAATACTGTCCGCTGGCGCCGACTACCACCGCCTGAGGCGCTGGCCTGCCCTTCGGAGCGACTGACGCCGTTGCCATGTGGTCGATGCTTTTGCGGTTACGCTTCACATAGTGTTTTGAGATTGTCTTTCTTGCAGCGGTTGGCTTTTTCGCAGGGGCCGGCTTTTTCGTCCTTACCGCGGTTGCTTGTTCCACTTTTGCGGTGGCGGTCTTCTCTACTTTTGCACCACGGGTGGCTTTCGGCACGGCGGTTTTGCCGGCTGCGGCACTGAAGCCCTGATCGGCCCGCTGGCTCAGCGGTGCGCTGTTTGCCGCACTGAAGGCAAAAGTCATTACGCCGGCAGCAATGGCTGCCGTTAAAACGGTCAATTTCTGCATGTGATCCTGTTCTGTTTGATCTGCACAAAGAACTTCGCGCAGATACCCTCAATCAACATCGGAACATTTGGGGGGATAGACGTCCGACAATCTGTACGGATCGCCTTTGACGACGGAATTGGCGCCAAAGAAGGCGACGCAAGTCACTTTGAGTAACAGATTGTAATTTTTAAGCTGGCAAAAGATTATTTGAGAGAGGCTATCCTTACGGAAGCGAGCAGCCTTTCCAGCGTGCGGATCGTCGATCCATCAGCCATGCCATCGACCAGGCGCTGCCGGAAATGCCGCTGAAATGCCTCTACCACGATTTCGGTCTGCCGATCGAAGGCGCCGGTGATCTCGACGCCATAACCATAGAGCGCCAGCATCGACTGCAGCGCCTCTACCTCGGCGCCGGTATCGCCTGGCTTCAGCACGGCGCCGCGCCGGATCGGTGCTGCCGGCACAACATGGCCGATACCGACGGCAAACAAGGCCTTCCATGGAAATTTCTCGCCTGGATCGACCTTGCGCCCCGGTGCCACGTCGGAATGGGCAAGCACCCGCTGCGCCGGAATGGAATGGCGCTCGATGATGCCGGCGCACAGGCCGATCACCGCACCGATCTGCGGTTTTGCAAAGTTGCGATAGCCGAGCGTATGCCCCGGATTGACGATCTCGATGCCGATCGAACAGGAGTTGATGTCGCTCTGTCCGAACCACGAGCTCTTGCCGGCATGCCAGGCGCGGTCGCTTTCCCTTACCATCTGAACAATGCGGCCGTCCTCATGGACCAGGTAGTGCGACGAGACCTCGCTTGCCGGATCGCACAACCATGCCTCGGCACCGGCGCCGGTAGCCATGCCGGTGTAGTGCAGCACGATCATATCAGGTCCGAGCGTCCCGCGCCGTGGTCCGAAATTCGGCGATACCCTGACCTCGGCGCTCGGCTCATCGGGCGGAAAGCCGCTCATGCGTGCCGCAGGCCTCGCTCGATCATTTCATAGGCCGCGTTGATCGCCGCCAGCCTGGTCGTTGCGATCTTGATGAATTCCTGCGGCAGGCCGCGTGCGATCAGCCGGTCCGGATGATTGTCGGAGACCAGCTTGCGGTAGCGCCTGCGGACCTCCTCGAACGGCTTCCCACGCTCGATGCCGAGCACAACATAGGGATCGGCCGCACCCAGATCGACATGCCGGGCCAGGATGCTCTGGTAATGCGCCTCATCGATGCGGAATATCTCGGCGATGCGATGCAGGAATTCGCCCTCGCGCTCATGCACCAGCCCGTCGGCCTTGGCGATGTGGAACAGCCCGTCGAGTATATCCTCGAGCATCAGGCAGTTCGAATGGCCCGAACCGCAAAGCTGCGCCATCCGCTCGGCATAGGTCTCGAAACCGGCAATGTCGCGTTTGGCCAAATCGTAGAGCCGCGCCACATTGCGCCTCTGTTCCTTCGGCACCTCGAATATTTCCTGGAAGGCGCGCACCTCGTCTTGCGTGACGATGCCGTCTGCCTTGGCCATCTTGGCCGACAGGGCGATCATCGCCACCGAGAAGGCGACGCGCCGGCGCAGATCGGCATCGCCGGAGAAAACCGTGCGCACGGCCTCGACCACTTCGGCGACGCCTGACGACGCTGAAGATGAAACGCGTGTGACGAAGTCGCCAAGGCGGTCCCAAATCGACATGGGGGCTTCATAGGACCAACCACCCATCGCTATCAAGCCAAGACAGTGCCGCAGGGGCTGGCCCAATCGATTTGGCGCAATGCCTGAGGCGGCTGGCGCCAGCGCTCACGTCGTCGCACTCGGCCGCCAGGCGCTGGTATCGTAAGCAGCAGAAAGGCCGGCCTGTGAGGCCAGCCTTTCCTTGGCTGTCACATTGACTACTGAGCCGGAGCAGCCGGCGCAGGCGCAGGTGCCGGAGCCGGAGCCGGCTCGGCAGGCTTGTTGGCGTCAGGAGCAGCCGGCTTCATCGTCTGATCGGATGCCGGCGGGTTGGTGCTCTGCGTCGTGGTGTTGTCGGTGCCGCTGTTGCTGCAGGCGGCAAGGCCAAGCAACGCAAGCGCCGACACCGACGCAAGAATGAGTTTCTTCATGATATCTCTCCTCTAATCACGCCTCCGTTACCGGCGGCGGTCGAGGACACAATGCGTAAGCTGCGCATGAGTTTCGTAACGTTGCATTTCTGCCTGTAACATATTCCAATCACTTGACGATTGCCGGTCAGGGCCTCGCGAGCTAACAGATCGAACAGGGAAAAATCCCGGGAGCGCCGCTGTGACTGCAAAATGGGATTTCTGGATCGACCGCGGCGGCACCTTCACCGATGTCATCGGCCGTGACCCGCAAGGCGCGCTGCACCCGCGCAAGCTGCTGTCCGAGAATCCCGAAGCCTATGCCGACGCTGCCATCCAGGGCATTCGCGATTTGCTCGGCGTCCAACCCGGCGCTCCAATCCCCTCCGCTCTGATCGGCGATGTCAAGATGGGCACCACGGTTGCCACCAATGCGCTTCTCGAGCGCAAGGGCGACCGTGTGCTGCTGCTCATCACCAAAGGCTTCCGCGATGCGCTGAGGATTGCCTATCAGGCCAGGCCAGATATCTTTGCCAAGCAGATCATCCTTCCCGAACAGCTCTATGAGCGCGTCGTCGAGATCGACGAAAGGGTTCGCGCCGACGGCAGTGTCGAGCGCCTGCTCGACATTGCTTCGGTACGCCCGGCTATTGAGCAAGCCAAGGCGGATGGCATCGATGCGGTCGCGATCGTCTTCATGCATGCCTGGAAACATCCCGAGCACGAAAAGGCGGTCGCCAAAGTCTGTCGAAAGCTCGGATTCTCGCAGGTCTCGGTCAGTCACGAGGTCTCGCCTCTGATCAAGCTGGTCGGCCGTGGCGACACCACGGTGGTCGACGCCTACCTGTCGCCGATCCTGGCAAGGTATGTGCAAAGGGTTGCGGCGGAACTGGGTGCCGCGCCAATCTCCCCCCTTGTTGTGGGGGAGATGGCTGCGCAGCAGCCAGAGGGGGTCATCTCAGAAGGCACCGCCAGAGTGTCGAACCCAGTCGAGCCGACCCCACCCGGCGGCTTCGCCGCCACCCTCCCCTCAAGGGGGAGGGAAAGCCCTCGCCTCATGTTCATGATGTCGTCGGGCGGCCTCACCGCCGCCGACATGTTCCAGGGCAAGGAGGCGCTGTTGTCCGGCCCGGCCGGCGGTGTCGTCGGCATGGTCGAGACGGCAAAACTCGCCGGTTTCGGCAAGGTCATAGGCTTCGACATGGGCGGCACCTCCACGGATGTCGCCCATTACGATGGCGACTACGAGCGCGCCTTCGACACCGAGGTCGCCGGCGTGCGCATCCGCGCGCCGATGATGCGCATCCACACCGTCGCTGCAGGCGGCGGCTCGATCCTGCATTACGAGGCCGGCCGCTTTCGCGCCGGGCCGGATTCGGCCGGCGCCAATCCCGGCCCGGCCGCCTATAGGCGCGGCGGCCCGTTGGCCGTCACTGACGCCAATGTCATGCTGGGCAAGCTGCAGCCCGAGTTCTTCCCGGCTATTTTTGGACCGGGCCAGGACGAACCGCTCGACGTCCAGACGGTTCGCGAAAAATTCGCGGCACTTGCCGCCGAGATCGGCGACGGCCGCTCCCCGGAAACCGTCGCCGAAGGGTTCATCACCATCGCCGTCGAAAACATGGCCAACGCCATCAAGAAGATTTCGGTGCAGCGCGGCTACGATGTCACCGAATACCTCCTGAACTGCTTCGGCGGCGCCGGCGGCCAGCACGCTTGCCTGGTCGCCGATGCGCTGGGCATGGAGGCGGTGCTGATCCATCCGTTCTCCGGCCTGCTATCGGCATACGGCATCGGCCTGTCCTCTGTATTTGCGTCACGCCAGCAGGCGCTGCTGAAGCCGCTGGCGGACAATTCCGGGCCAGCGATCGATGAACTCATCGCAACGCTGCGCAAAGCCGTCATCGACGAACTCGCCGCGCAAGGAATCAGCGAAGACGCGGTCGTCTCGAGACCGGTGCTGCAGATCCGCTACGACGGCACCGATACCGCGCTGCCTGTGAACTTCGGGCACGGCTCGATTGCGCAGGCCAAGGCGGACTTCGAATCGGCGCACAAGGCACAGTTCGGTTTCGTCTACGACGACAAGCCGATGATCGTTGAGTCGATCGGCGTCGAAGGTACCGATACCGGCGGCACCGGCCGCGACGAAAGCGATTCAGTTGTTGAAGACATGGCCGCAAGTCCTTCCGGGAACCGGAAAATCTTTGTCGACGGCGTCTGGCGCGACGCCGGCATTTTCCCTCGCGAAACGCTGAAGCCTGGTAACAAGATCGCCGGCCCCGCTTTGATCATCGAGCCAAACCAGACCATTGTCGTCGAGCCGGGCTGGCAGGCCGAGATCACCGCCAAGGATCACGTGTTGATGCGGCGCGTCGAGAAGAAGCGCCGACACGCCGCACTCGGCACCGAAGCCGATCCGGTGATGCTGGAGGTCTTCAACAACCTGTTCATGTCGATCGCCGAGCAGATGGGCGTGACGCTGCAGAACACCGCCTATTCGGTCAATATCAAGGAGCGCCTCGACTTCTCCTGTGCCGTCTTCGACCGGAATGGCGCGCTGGTCGCCAACGCGCCGCATATGCCGGTGCATCTCGGCTCGATGGACCGCTCGGTGGAAACCATCATCCGGCTCAACTCCGGCGACATCCATCCCGGCGACGTCTTTGCGCTGAACGCACCTTACAATGGCGGCACCCATCTGCCTGATATCACAGTGGTGACGCCGGTGTTTTCCCTCCCCCTTGAGGGGAGGGTGGCCGCGAAGCGGCCGGGTGGGGTCCTCGCAGAAGGCACCACAAGTGCGTCGAGCACTGCCGCAACGACCCCCTCCGGCGGCTTCGCCGCCACCTCCCCCACAAGGGGGGAGATCGGCCAATCGCCGAAGATCCTCTTCTACGTCGCCTCGCGTGGCCATCATGCCGACATCGGCGGCACCGCGCCCGGCTCGATGACGCCGCTTGCCACAACCGTCGACGAGGAAGGCGTGCTGTTTGACAATTTCCGCATCGTCGATCGCGGCCGGTTCCGCGAGAAGGACCTGGAGACGCTGCTCACCGACCACCCCTACCCGGCGCGCAATCCGCACCAGAACATCGCCGACCTCAAGGCGCAGATCGCCGCGAACGAAAAGGGCGTCGCCGAGCTGCGCAAGATGGTCGCGCATTTCGGCCTCGATGTGGTCGAAGCCTATATGGGCCATGTCCAGGACAATGCCGCCGAAAGCGTGCGCCGCGTTCTGGAGCGGCTGCCCGACAGTTCCGAATACGAATACCCGACCGACACCGGGCAAAAGATCAAGGTGAAGATATCGGTCGACCGGCGGAAGCGCGAAGCGACCGTCGACTTCACCGGAACGTCGCCGGTGATGAAGAACAATTTCAATGCGCCAGAGCCGGTCGCCCGAGCCGCTGTGCTTTATGCCTTCCGCGTCATGGTCGAAGACAACATCCCTATGAATGCCGGATGTCTGCGGCCGATCAACATCATCATTCCCGACGGCTCGATGCTGAAACCCGCCTATCCCGCGGCAGTCGTCGCCGGTAATGTCGAGACCTCGCAACACGTCACCAACGCGCTATTCGGCGCCATGGGCGCGATGGCCAATGCGCAGGGCACGATGAACAATCTCACCTTCGGCAACAAGCAGTACCAGTATTACGAGACGATCTGCTCGGGCTCGCCGGCCGGCCGGATGAACGACGGCCGCGGTTTTGCCGGCACCTCCGGCGTCCACACCCATATGACCAATTCGCGCCTGACCGATCCGGAAGTGCTGGAACTGCGTTTCCCGGTATTGCTGGAGGATTTTCATATCCGCGAAGGCTCCGGCGGCGAAGGCAAATGGAATGCCGGCGACGGCACCAGGCGCACTATCCGCTTCCTCGAAAAAATGGAATGCGCGATCCTGTCCTCGCATCGCAACCGCCCGCCGCGGGGACTGGACGGAGGCGGCGATGGCGAGGCCGGTTCGACCAAGGTCCGCCGCAAGACCGGCGCGATCGAGACGCTGAAAGCCTGCGATCAGACCATCCTCGACGCTGGCGAGGCGGTCATCGTGACGACGCCGACCCCAGGTGGATTTGGCAAGGCCTGAACTCGCGTCAACAGGCTGTCACCGGCCTGTCATCACCCTGCGCTACCCGCTTGCGGCAACGCAAACGGGGAATCGCCTTGCCATGACGGACATTTCTGGGGACCTGGTTTTTCGCCGCGGCAAGGAAGTCGGCAAGGCCGTCTACCAGAACCGCCCGCTGTCGAAAGCCGGCATCTCCGAGCGCCTGTTCGCCTTCCTGTTCTCCGGCCTCGTCTATCCGCAGATCTGGGAAGACCCCGAAATCGACATGGACGCGATGCAGCTCGGGACGGGCCACCGCATCGTCACCATTGCCTCAGGCGGCTGTAACATCCTTGCCTATCTCACCCGCTCGCCGGAAAGGATCGATGCCGTCGACCTCAACGCTGCCCATATCGCGCTGAACCGCATGAAGCTCGAAGCCGTCCGTCACCTGCCGTCGCAGGGCGACCTGTTCCGTTTCTTCGGCGCGGCTGAGACCGGGCACAATTCACAGGCCTACGATCGCTTCATCGCACCGCATCTCGACCCGGTCAGCCGCCATTATTGGGAGCGCCGCAACTGGCGCGGCCGTCGCCGCATCGCTGTCTTCGACCGCAATTTCTACCAGACCGGCCTGCTTGGCCTGTTCATCGCCATGGGCCATCGCACCGCAAAATTTTTCGGCGTCGACCCGGCCGGCATCATGGACGCCAAGAGCATCGCCGATCAGCGCCGCTTCTTCGACGAAGAGCTGGCGCCGGTCTTCGAAAAACCGCTGCTGAAATGGGCGACATCGCGAAAGGCTTCGCTGTTCGGCCTCGGCATTCCGCCGGCCCAATACGATTCGCTGATCACCTCGGGTGACGGCACCATGGCCAGCGTGCTGAAGGCACGACTGGAAAAGCTCGCCTGCGATTTTCCGCTGAAGACCAATTATTTCGCCTGGCAGGCTTTCGCCCGCCGCTACCCTGATCCGGGCGAGGCCGCCCTGCCCGCCTATCTCGAAAAGCGCAACTACAAGACGATCCGCAACAATGTCGATCGCGTTGCCATCCACCACGCCAATCTGATCGAGTTCCTTGCCGGCAAGGATGCCGGCTCGGTGGATCGCTTCGTGCTGCTCGATGCACAGGACTGGATGACCGACCACCAGCTCAATGGTTTGTGGGCCGAGATCACCCGAACCGCCTCCACCGGCGCCCGCGTCATCTTCCGTACCGCCGCGGAACCCAGCCTGCTGCCCGGCCGCGTCTCGAATTCGCTGCTCGACCAGTGGCGCTACGAGAACGACGCCTCGCGCGAGTTTTCGGCGCGCGACCGCTCGGCCATCTATGGTGGCTTCCATCTCTATGTGAAGCGGTCCGCATGAGCACGACCGAATTGCCGGCCAGCCATGCCCAGCTGATGGACGGCGTCTACCGCTGGCAGCGTCATATCTACGACCTGACCCGCAAATACTATCTGCTCGGCCGCGACCGGCTTATCGCCGGACTGGATGTGCCGGCCGGCGGCACCGTGCTCGAGCTCGGCTGCGGCACCGGCCGCAACATCATCCTCGCCGCCCGCCGCTATCCCGGCGCGCGCTTCTTCGGCCTCGATATTTCGGCCGAGATGCTGGAGACGGCCACTGCCGCCCTCGCGCGCGAAGGCCTCTCCGGCCGCGTCACCCTGGCGTGCGGCGACGCCACCGATTTCGACGCGAAAGCACTGTTCGGCGTCAAAAGTTTCGACCGCATTTTTGTCTCGTATTCGCTGTCGATGATTCCCGGCTGGGAGAAGACAGTGTTCGCGGCTCTTGCTGCCCTGTCACCGGGCGGCTCGCTGCACGTCGTCGATTTCGGCCAGCAGGAGGCCCTGCCCGGCTGGTTCCGCACGCTGCTGCGCGGCTGGTTGAGAAAATTCCATGTCCAGCCGCGTGAAGCCCTGCGCGACGTCCTGGAATCGGAATCTGCGAGATTTGGTGCAAGCCTTCGATTCAGAACACTTTATCGCGGCTACAGCTGGCTCGCCGTGATCAAGATCGCCATCTAATATCAATTTTGGCGTGGAAGGTTTTGGGGCTCCAATCCTAAATGGGGGCCGTGGCTGAAATCAGTTAATTGGCTAAATCACACATTGCCATGTGACCCAAGGAGTGGTACATTATCTCCTCGCCGGAAGCATGGGATGATCATCGGATTTAGAGATGGATGGCTGCGGGCTTTCTTCGTGGACGACACCCATTCCCGCAATATTCCGTCCGATCTCGAAAGCCGCTTGTTCCGCAAGCTCCAGATGATTGACGACGCGGCGATCGATCAGGATTTGCGTGTGCCGCCCAGCAACCATTTCGAGAAGTTGCGCGGCAATCTCGAAGGCTTCCATTCGATCCGCGTCAACAAACAATGGCGGCTGGTCTTCCGCTGGGACGGGGGCCGCGAGGCGTCGAACATCTATCTCGACGACCACAGCTATATATATAAGTGAGGTGAGACATGTTGATGACCGCACGCAAGCCAGCAACGGTTGGCGAAATTCTTACGGAAGAATTCATGCAACCACTCGGCCTGACACAGGCGGCTTTGGCCGAAGCTATGAGCGTCCAGCGCAAGCATGTGAACGAATTGTGCAACGGCCGCCGCAACGTGACGGCGGCTACCGCGCTCATTCTGGCGCGGGTGTTTGGCAACAGCCCGGATTTCTGGTTGAACGTCCAGCGCCGTAACGATCTTTGGACGGTTATGAATTCACCCGACGAGCGGGCGCGTGTTGATCGCGCCAAGCCTTTGACGACAGCCGCATAGACAAGACTGCGACCGCCGCATTCCTCAGTGCAGCGCCTTGACCAGCCCCGCTACCATCGCCTGCGGCCGGTAGCCGAGCCTGGCCGGCGTCAGCCCGAGCCGCACCACAACCAGCTGCTCCGAGGGGATGATGGCAACCGTTTGCCCATCATGCCCCTCCATCCAATAGGTGTCCTTGGGCAGGCCGGCGGTAGTGCCGGCGCCGGGGTTTTCTTCGTCGCCCGGTCCTTCTATCCATAATTGCCCCTTGCCGTAGACTTTCGAGGCAGTTGCCGGTTCCCGCATCCAGTCGACGAAGCCGGCGGGCAGCATCTCCTTGCCGTTCCAGACGCCGCCCTGCAGCAGGAACTGGCCGAAGCGCGCCCAGTCGCGTGCCGTGGCGTAGAGGTAGGACGAGCCGACGAAGGTGCCGTGCTCGTCGGCCTCCAGCACTGCACTCTGCATGCCGAGCGGATAGAACAGCGCGGTCCTAGGCCACGCCAGTGCCTTGTCCTTGTCGCCGATCGCGTCCTGCCACAATCGGGACAGCATCACCGCCGTGCCGCTCGAATAGGAAAACACCTTGCCGACCTCGCCGGTCAGCGGCTTGGATCCGGCAAAGCCGGCCATGTCCGGTTCGAGGTAGAGCATGCGCGTTACGTCGGCGACGTCGCCGTAATCCTCGTTGAATTCCAGCCCGCTCGACATCGCCATCATGTCGGCGAGGCTGATCACGGCGCGGCCATCTCCCTTCCAGGGACCGAACAGACCCTGGTTGGTCATCGCCAGCTTGCCGTCCTTCACCAGCGTGCCGACGATCGCCGCATTCACCGTCTTGGTCATTGACCAGCCCAATAGCGGCGTCTTTTCGGAAAAGCCGTCGCCATAACGCTCAGCGACGATGCGGCCGTTCTTGACGACCACGACCGCCCGCATGCCGGCGCCGGTCATGGCTGGATCGTCGAGGACTTTCGCGACCTCGGGATCCTGCGAGGCATCGGCCTTGTCGCCCTCCGGCCAGATCAGATCGGGCAGCGGCGCCGGCGTCGGTGGAGCTCCGGCGACAGCCTTGGCGGCGGCAATATCGCCGTCGGGAACCGAGGCGCAGCCGAGCCCGTCGCGCGCAACCGCGACACTTTTGCCGAGCGCGCCGAACAGGCCCGCCGAAACCGTTCCCTTCTCCTTGTCCACCGACACTCTCATCAGCTTCAGCAGCGGATGACCCGGCGCCTGCACATCGACGGCGAGCACGTCGTCGGCGTCTCGCCCGGCGATGAAGACGTTCGAGCAGACGATCTTGGCGGCATAGCCGGAACCGACGCGGATCAGTTCCGGCGGCGCGAAATACAGCCAGCCGGCGAGTATCGCGGCGGCCAGCACAGCCAGGCCGAGCAGCCATTCGACGAACTTCAGGAGGATCTGCATTTTTTCGAATTCCCCTGAGCGCGATCTATGTCATCGATTTGCCGCCATTGTTTCGGCAAAATCGCGGCTCTTGTCGAGCGCCGTCAACCGAATATCAACCATGATCGGCGATCACAGGTGCAGGTCGCCCAGAAGTGCGCAGCGGTTTTGGGACAACGACATGGATAGACAAAAGAGCCAAGCGCGTCGAAGCGACGCGCTTGGGACAGACCGGGCGATCCTGTGGGGTGACCGTCCGGCGGGGCTTGAATGCATGCGTCCCAAAACTGCGTAACGGTTTGGGAATGCATGAAACGAAGATCCAGGCGCGTCGCGTAAGTCGGTTTCAGACACGCTGCGCCCGGTCGAGGGGCACCCGCGGAAAGACCCATCAGCGGCCGGCTGAAACCGGCTCGGGAAGTAGCGATGCGCCGTTTCGCGGTTCTCATCACGCTGACGCTGCTTGGTGCCTGCTCGACGGTCGAGGATCTGACGCCATCGCTGTCGTCGTCCAGCGCCTCGATGGTTGCGGTACGCGCGCCGCGTTTTGCCGATTCCGACCCGCATGAATGGGACAGCGGCGCACCGTGGAGCTATGCCGTCCACGGCACCGACGTTTCCAAATACCAGACCTCGATCGACTGGCCGGCGGCCAGGGCCAGCGGCATTTCCTTCGCCTTCATCAAGGCAACCGAGGGCGGAGACCGGTTCGATGAAGCTTTCAGCGAGCATTGGAGCCGCACCAAGGCCTCGGGCATTCCCCGCGCCGCCTATCACTTCTTCTACTTTTGCACGCCGGCCGCTACCCAGGCGCGCTGGTTCATCCAGAACGTGCCCAAAGACAGCTCGGCGATGCCGCCGGTTCTCGACATGGAATGGAACCCGAAATCGCCGACCTGTAAGCTGCGGCCCGATCCGGCCACGGTACGCAGCGAGATGAGCACGTTCCTCGAAATCGTCGAAAAATACTACGGCAAGAAGCCAATCATCTACACGTCTGTCGATTTCTTCGAAGATAACGGTTTATCGGGCTTCCGCAATTACCCCTACTGGCTGCGCTCCGTCGCCGGGCACCCGCGCCAGAAATACGGCAGCCATCCCTTCACCTTCTGGCAGTATACCGGAACGGGTGTCGTGCCGGGCATGGCCGGAAACGCCGACATCAGCGTCTTCAACGGCTCCGAAGCCGCGTGGAAGAAGTGGTTGCGGCAGAACACCCGTTGACACCAGGCCTGCCGCCTGCTTTTCGACACAGCCAACGACGAATGCCTGCAACCGCCGGTAATCTTCTTGGAAGGATAGCGATGCGATTGCGCTTTGGACTTCTCGCGGCGCTGCTCCTGACCGCCGTGCCGGCCGCGGCACAGCAATGCGGCGGGGATTTCGAGTCATGGAAGCACGGCGTGGCGGCGGAGGCCAGGGCGGCCGGCGTCGGCGCTGCCGGCCTTGATGCGCTGGAAAACGCCACCCTCGATGAGAAGGCGTTGGCACGCGACCGCGCCCAGGGCGTCTTCACCCAGACCTTCATCGAATTCTCGAACCGCATGATCTCGTCGCATCGGCTGAAGCAAGGTGCGGCCAATCTGCAAAAATATGCCGAGGTCTTTGTCCGCGCCGATCGCGAATACGGCGTGCAGGCGCCGGTCATCGCCGCCTTCTGGGCCCTGGAGACCGATTTTGGCGCCGTGCAGGGCGATTTTCATACGCTGAACGCGCTGGTGAGCCTTTCGCATGACTGCCGCCGTCCGCAGCTGTTCCGGCCGCAGATCGTGCCGCTGCTGATGTTGATCGATCGCGGCGTGGTGCCGGCCGACGTGACCGGTGCCTGGGCCGGCGAGATCGGCCAGACGCAGATGTTGCCTTCCGACTATCTCGGCCACGGCGTCGACGGCGACGGCGATGGCTTGGTCGACCTGCGCGGCAGCGCGCCGGACGTGATCATGAGCACGGCCAGCAAGATCCAGTCGCGCGGCTGGAAGCGCGACCAGCCCTGGATCGAGGAAGTCCGTGTGCCTGACGATTTGCCGTGGGAGCAGACGGGACGCACCAACAAGCTGCCGTTGACGCAATGGAGCCAGTGGGGCGTTACCAGGCCCGACGGTACACCGCTTCTCGACAACGGCCTGAAGGCCGGCCTGGCGCTGCCCATGGGTCGCAAGGGGCCAGCCTTCCTGACCTACGACAATTTCGACGTCTATCTCGAGTGGAACCAGTCCTTCACCTATGCCCTGACCGCGGCAAATCTTGCCGCCCGACTGGGGGGCGCGCCGCGATTCGATCCGCGCAACCCCGAACCCGGCCTCGACGCCGACCAGATGAAGGCGCTACAGACCAAGCTCGAGGCGAAAGGCTATGACGTGGGCACCGTCGACGGCATCCTGGGCACCAACACCCGCGAAGCCATCCGTAAGGAGCAGATGCGTCTGGGCCTGCCGGTCGACGGCTGGCCGACTCCGGAGTTGCTGGCCAGGCTGTGATGGTGGTGAATGGCGAATGGTGAATGGTGAAAAGAATAGCACCGGAGCCGCATTGAGCACCAGAATTACCACTATTCATTTATTCACTATTCACTATTCACTATTCACCATTCACTATTCCACCATCCACTAATCCGCCATCGTCTCCAGGCTGGCGAACCCCTGCGGCGCATCGCCTTCGTCGAACGGCGTCGCCACCTCGACGAAGGTGTCGGGATAGAAGCCGTTGAACCGTGTTCTGAGCGACAGCGAATAGGCGCCGATATGGCCGATCTCGATCCAGTCGCCGGTATCGACTGTCTCGGGCAGCCAGAACGGCCGCGACAATATATCGACGGAATCGCAGGTCGCGCCGCAGACCTTGAACGGCACGATGGTCTTGTCCTCGCCATTGCGCGAGCGGATCGCCGGATCGGGGATGAAGCGCGCCGGCAGCGTGATCTTGCCGGTCCATGAATCCGACAGCGACGCCCAGATGCCGTCATTGATGTAGAGCCTTTTGCCCTTGCGCAGCAGCACGCGCACGATCAGCGACAGGCAGCGCGCCACGATCACCCGGCCGGGCTCAGCCACCAGCGGCAACTGGTCGAACTGGTACTCCTGGAGGTCGCCCGACAGCCGCGACATGATCTGGCCGAGCGACGGCATTTCCGGCTTGCGGCTGTTCGGATCATGACCGTATTCGGCCGGAAAGCCGCCGCCGACATCGAGCCCGGCAATGTCGAAGCCGACGCGGTTGCGCACCCAGTCGGCGGAGGCCAGCGCCCGCTCGTAGGTGTCGGGATCCTCGATCTGGCTGCCGACGTGAAAGCACAGCCCGACCTTGTAGCCCGTCCGGTTCAGCCGTTCGGCCAGTTCGACCGCATTGGCCGGTCCGGCGCCGAACTTCTTCGACAGTTCGTAGGCCGCCGAGCCTTTCGTCTGGATGCGCACGAACACGGTGATGGCGCCCGGATCGATGTCGAGCGCCCGCACCACCCTGGTCAGCTTGGTGACCTCGTCCTCATGGTCGAGCGAAATGACGCGGATGGCGTATTTTTCCAGCGCCAGCCTGATGTCCGACTGCGCCTTCACGGGGTGCATGTAGAGCATCTCGGCGTCCGGCGAGACGGCGCGCACGGCGGCGAATTCGCCGGGCGAGGCCACATCGAAGGCACCGACGCCGGCCTCGACCAGGGCGTTGAGCACGATCTGCTCGCCATTGGTCTTGACCGCATAGGCGGTCTTGCCGGGAAACATGCCCATGAACTGTTTGGCGTCCGCCTTCAGCACCTGCGGGCGGAAGCAATAGATCGGATCGTCCGGGCGAAGCGCCAGCGCTGCCTCGCGGGCATTTTCGAATCGCTGCATGGACGAATCCCTTGACTGAGGCTGCGCACAATTAATCCAAGCTAGCGGCTAATGAAAACAATTCTATGTCTCGCCGCCCTGGCTTCGCGGCGCTACGCCGGTGCTGCACGCCGGTTATGAGCGAGCTAGGCCATCGCTCAGGTTTCGGGTGGCCCTTGCGGCCGGATCGGGTATGGCGTGAACAGACGCCTGAAGAGCAAGGCATCTCGTCTGGGAGGACGACCAATGGCGATAGCTGCCACCACCACGATGCGCGGTCCGATGGTGCTCAAGGACTGGGCGCAGCTTCTGCTGCTCGGCGCCATCTGGGGCGGCTCGTTCTTCTTTGCCCGTATTGCGGTAGCGGAACTTCCGCCGCTGGTGCTGGTGCTGTTCCGCGTCACCATAGCTGCGATCGCGTTGCAGCTCTATCTTGCGGTCCGAGGCCCGTCGTTTCGCCTCGCCTTGCCGCATGCCGGCCTGTTCTTCCTGCTGGCGCTCGCCAACAACGTCATCCCTTTCTCGCTGATCTTTGCCGGCCAGACCAAGCTTGGCGCCGGTGTCGCCTCGGTGCTCAATTCGACGACGCCGTTCTGGACGCTGATCCTCGCCAACGCCCTGACCAGCGACGAAAAGCTGTCGTGGAACAAGCTTGCCGGCATCGCCCTCGGTATCGCGGGAACGGCGGTGATGATCGGCCCCGGCCTCGTCGCCGGGCTCGGCGGTCCGGTCTGGGCGAAATTCGCGCTCATCGGAGCATCGCTATCCTATGCGGTTGCGCTGATGATCGCCCGCCGCTTCAAGGGTGTGCCGTCACCGGTCATTGCCACCGGCCAATTGACCTGCTCGACCATCATTATGATCCCGGTCGTTCTGTTCACCTATGATGCCGCCAATCTGTTTTCGGCCTCGCCGCCGGTCTGGGCGGCGGTGCTGGCACTGGCGCTGCTGTCGACGGCCTTCGCCTACATCCTCTATTTCAATCTCGTCGCCTCGGCCGGCGCCACCAACGCCTCGCTGGTCACGCTGATCGTGCCGGCCAGTGCCATCCTGCTCGGTTTCCTGTTCCTGGGCGAGCGGCTCGAACTGTTCGAACTCGGCGGCATGGCGCTGATCGCCCTCGGCCTCGTCACCATCGACGGTCGCCTGTTCGGGCGGCGTTAGAGATGGCGCAGCGAAGTTGTCGCTCCCGATCGTGCGCTATATGGGCGTGATCGCGGGAACAGATGAACCCTGCCATTCCAGACGCCAGATACCGCCTTGCCTGAGATTCTGAACGAGATCGGGAAGGAAGGCGGCAAGGCAGGTCCCGCCGACATGTCTCACGGAAGGATACACAAGACCGGTCGCGGCGTCTTGCTTGCGGAGTTGCTTCGCCAGCGCCTGACCGGCAGGATAGGCTAAGGCGGTATCCGGATCGAGCACCGGGTCCTTGCTGAACTCAGCACCGCGCAGATCGTGAAACGAGCCTATGAAGTCGGCAACGAGCTCCGCGTAGTCGGTGACGTTTTCAAACCGTTCGATTGCGGCAAGCTCGCGCGTCAGATGAAAAGAGACCTCGCCGAGCGCGGTTTCCGCATCGAACCCACAGTACCAGACGCCCCTGGCATCATCGTTGAAACGATTGCCGCCCGGACGGGTGTAAGCGAAAGCCGCATTGATGAAGGTGTAGCCCGGCCTCCCGAAAACCAGTTCGCGCGGATCGAGGTCGGGCAATCCCCCTTGCTGCGCCTGAAGACGGCCGCTGGTGGCCCCTTCGAGCTCCGCAAGGTCCTCCAAATCTCCATGATTCCTGGCCAACGGCATCAGAACCGGTTCCTTGAGCCTGCCTGTCGAAATGAGCCGGATCGTGTCGCGCTGGGAAATGTCAGCGCGCGGCGGGATCTGCATTCAAAGTCCACCGCGCAAAGCGTCGATGTGTTGGCGAACCTGCAGCAGCTTCGGAATGCCGCCCTCGATCATCACGTCCAGGGGGCGCCGGCCACCATAAAGCGGCCCTTTGTTCGGCAACCGCACCCATTCATCGGCAAGCGCTTCGGAGAACAGAAGCCGCAGTCCCTTGAAGATGCCGATCAGGGCGCTGATGCGTGTCAGCGAATCCTGGGAGAGAACGCCCTCCCACTCGCCTTTCTTCATGCGGAACCAGGTTCTCTCCGACACGTCGCCGATCAAGGTACAGATCTCGGTGCTGGTCAGATGCCAGATGTCTGCGAGCCTGACGATGCCGGCAACAGCCGCTGGCGTGAGCCGCGCCCGTGCCGAGGCATCCGCCAGATTTGCCGGCAAAGCCTGATTTGCAGGATCGCGAACCGCATAACCGACACTCATTCCGGCCTCCATCACTTGGCAGACAATATACTGCCAATTGGCAGAAAATTCAAGTCCTGGCTATCTCACAACGCTGCCGGTTGCCCACCGCATTCGTATAGCGTGCGTATAGCGTGCAGCATCCGGTTGGATGCGCAAAGGGATGCGTCGAATCTTCAGTCGGTCCGAAAATCGATTCCGATTTTCCGCCGCGGTAGCGCTGCCATTCTCGCTGCTGCCACGGCTTTGCCACAAATTATTCACAGGTCCCGAGCCGGCTTTTGACAAAGAGTTTCAATGCCTAACGGCAAACGGCAGGTCGCAAATTCCACAATCTCGTCGCATTGCAGCAAAGTTTCCGCTTGCCTGTGGCACAAATGACCCTAGACTCTCGCCATAGCTCTTTAAGAGGAGGCTATGACATGGGACTGACGAGGCCGATCAACGCATTGATGATTTGTGCTGCGTTTGCATTCATCGGCGCCCTCATTATGGGCGTCCTTCCTTAAGGCCGCTGAGCGGGGGAAGACCAGCACCGAATACTCCAAACCATTTGAAAAGGCCGGGCATTTTGCCCGGCCTTTTGCATTCCCCCGATCTTTGACATTTCAAAAAGGAGCTTGCCGCCTTACGCCGCGGCTGATCCCGCCGCCTCGACTTCGTGCGACCTGATGCCGATCATGTGGCAGATGGCGAAGACCAGATCGGCTCGGTTCATCGTGTAGAAGTGGAAATCGCCGACGCCGCGCTCGACAAGGTCCAGCACCTGCTCGGCGGCCACGGCAGATGCCACCAGCGCATGCGTTTGCGGATCGTTCTGCAGCCCATCGAAACGCTCGGCCAGCCATGCCGGCACCAAGGCGCCGCACCGCGCCGAGAAGTTGGCGACCTGGGTGAAATTGTGCACCGGCAATATGCCCGGCACGATGGGTATGTAGATGCCGGCCCGCCGTGCCCGCTCGACATAGCGCTCATAGAGATCGTTGTCGAAGAAGAACTGGGTGATCGCCCGCGTCGCTCCGTTGTCGGCCTTGCGCTTCAGCATATCGAAGTCGGTGGCGAAATCCGGGCTTTCCGGATGCTTTTCCGGATAGGCCGAGACCGATATGTCGAAATCGCCGGCGCCCTTCAGCGCATCAACCAGTTCGGCGCCATTGGCATAGCCTTCCGGATGCGGCCGGTAGGCCGCGCCGACGCCCTCGGCCGGATCGCCGCGCAGGGCGACGAAACGCTTGACGCCCATATCGGCGAACTCCCGGATCACCGCATCGACCTCGTGACGCGCCGCATCGACACAGGTCATGTGCGCCGCCGGCGTCAGCGTCGTTTCATTGAGGATGCGCTTGACGGTGCGGGCCGTCCGCTCGCGGGTCGAACCACCGGCGCCATAGGTGACCGAGACGAATTTCGGCTTGAGCGGCTCAAGCCGGGTGACCGTGTCCCACAGCCTTGCTTCCATCTCATCGTTTTTCGGCGGAAAGAACTCGAACGAAACCCTGACCTTGTCGCCGATGTCGGGGCGGCGGGAGAAGCGGAACTGGTTCATCAGGCGGTTTCCCCTATCGGATACGCATTGGCCGGTTGTCTGTCGTTGGAAGGCTCGGCAATCAGCATGCGCCGATCGCGGCCGAGCCAGAGTTTGACGGTGAGCTTGGCCTCGTTGCCGCCGCGCGGCTCGAATTCCTGGCTGTCCTCGAGGTCGAGGCCGGCCTCGGAAAACCAGTCGCCAATCTGCCGGTCGGAAAAGCCGAGACGCATATGCGCGTGCTCGTCGCGTAAAAACTCCAGCGTGTGCGGCGCGAAATCGACGATCACCAGCCGGCCGGCCGGGCGCAGCAGACGCGCCGCCTCGCGGATGGCGCGGGCGGGATCGTCGAGATAGTGCAGCACCTGATGGATGGTAACGAGATCGAAGGCGTCGCGTTCGACCGGTGGCGCAAAAATGTCGCCCTGGCGCACCTGCGCATTCGAAACGCCGGCCTTGTCGAGATTGGCGCGCGCCACCGTCAGCATCTCGCGCGACATGTCGATGCCGATACCGCGCCGATAGAGCGGCGAAAAGATCTCGAGCAGCCGTCCGGTGCCGGTGCCGAGATCGAGCATCGACTGGAACGGCCGCTTGCCGACGAGCTTGATGAGGGCTGCTTCGACGGCGCGATCCGGCACATGCAGCGAGCGGATATGGTCCCAGCTTGCGGCGTTGACCGAGAAATATTCGGCGGCCCGGTCCTGCCGCTTGCGCTTGACTGCGGCCAGCCGTTCGAGATCACGCTCGACCTGCGGATCGGCGCCGCGGATGCCGGAGACCAGCCTGAGCACGAAATCGCGCGACGCATCGGAATCCGATAGCCGGAAGAACGCCCACGAGCCCTCCTGGTAGCGGCCGATCAGCCCGGCCTCCAGCAGCAATTTCAAATGGCGCGAGACGCGCGGCTGCGACTGGCCGAGGATTTCGGTGAGGTCGGACACGGTCAGATCGCCGCGCGACAGCAGCGCCAATATGCGCAGCCGGCTGGATTCCGCCGCCGCCTTCAATGTATCTACCATCGTGTCGAGAGCGACATGCATGCGAGCATTCTCTTTGAAAAGATATAAACATATGTTTATGTCGGTTTGGATAGGCTTGCAAGCGCTATGTCGCTTCCGGACAAGAAAATGACGCATGCGTGGCGGATCGCGCAAAAACGGACGCATGATCGGGGCGAGAACCATGTTCGAGACGCGCAGCGGCGAAAAGCTCCTGGAAACCGACCCGGCAACGATGCCGCCGGATGGCCATGTCGTCTTCATCGGCCGCATCGCTTCGCCTTGGATCACGCGGGAGACTTGCCCCAAAAACATGAAGGCCGCGCGGGAGACGGAACAGCCGGCGGTTCTCACGATCGATCCGCTCTATCGGGACGGCCTGCTTGGGCTGGAACGCGCCAGCCATGTGATCGTCCTGTCCTGGCTGCACCATGCGCCGCGGCAACTGATTGTCCAGAAACCCCGCCATGCCACAGAACCGAAAGGCGTCTTTTCGCTGCGCTCCCCTGCCCGGCCGAACCCAATTGGGCTGCATGTCGCAAAGCTGGTTGCCGTCGACATCAACACCGGCCGCGTCGATCTCGATGCCATCGACGTGCTCGACGGCACGCCGGTCATCGACATCAAGCCTTATTTCGCCTCGACCGATGCCTTTGCCGATGCGACCATCGCCGGGCGGGACGAGCCAGGGCCGGTGGAGTGATGAGCGCGCCGACCGGCCGCCGCCGCGCTATCGCCAAGGCGCTGACAGCGCTGCTGCCGCTGGCGCCCTATGCCGACATGGAGAAGATCCGTGCCGATGCCGGCGCCGTGCACATGAAGACCTTGCCGCCGAGCATTGCCGTGTGGCTGGCGACAATAGCCCACATCCGCCATATGCACACCGACTACGAAAAGCTGCTGGCCGAAGGCTATGACCGCGATTCCGCGCGCTTCTTCGTCATCGAACAGACCAACAATGTGCTCACCCGCTGGCGCGCCACCCGTCTGCTCGACGATGAGGATGAGGCGTAGAGAATGGCAGGCACACGCGTCGAGTTCTGCGCTCTTCACTGCTGTGATTAGCGAAATCGAGAGGTGACGGCCAATCTCCCCCCTCGTGGGGGAGATGTCCGACAGGACAAAGGGGGGCGCTGTCCCGCCAACCTCACGTCGGCAGCATCGGAACTTTCAAAGCCTGAAATAAAAAACCCGCCTCGCGGGCGGGTCGTTGGAGCCCAATTGGCACCATACCCAAATTAATAGCATAGCTGCCGGCACAAAGCAAGAACAAAATACGCCGTGACTAGAGGTCGCGTTCTGGACTAGGCCCGGTAAATCCACTGCTCGGGCACGCGCACCGAAATCTCCTCGCCGGCCGCGATCGTGCCGGGCTTCTCGACCCAGGCGACGAGCCCGCGCAACCGCTTCGCCGCCTTCGGGAACAGCAGCGCGCCGGCCTCATGGTCGGCCATACCGGCATTCTCGGCGACCGACCTGCCCGCGATCCGGCAAGGCCCGTTCTGCGCGTCGACCTTGACGGTCGCGCCGCCTTTGAAGAACAGCAGCGTGCCGGACGGCAGCATGGAGAGGCGCGGCAGGCCATCGATCAGGAGATTGGCGCCGATCCATTCCGGCTTGATCTCGGCGATGCCCATCCGTTCGGCGACGATTGCCAGTTCGTCCGCAGCCACGATCGACAATTGCCGTTCGTTGCGCATCTCAGTGCCGCGCGGATACCAGGGTTCCCGCCCGCCGGAGCGCCGCGTCGTGCCGGCATGGAAATCGCCGTCGATGCCGTCGAAACCGAGTTGCAGCGTATCCACCGCTCGTGTCTCAAAACGATCGAATGATGCGAGATAGAGCGCCGCCACCCTGGCGGCGAGTTTTCGCGACGGGACGATCTCGACCGGAGTTTCGGCTTCGGGAAACATATCCGGCATTGGTTTCATTCCTAGCTGCCGGATGCAGTTAGCCGAAGTCGATTCATAGGGTCCAGTCGAAAGCGTTGATGCTCCAATCAAGACGGCTGATACGGGTCGGCACCACCAGCGTCATGGTTGAACCAGCCTCATGCAAAAGCGTGCCGCATTGCTGCCGCGCTGCATCGGTTGATAATATCGATCAGGTCAAGCCCGCGGAGGTTTATCATGCATCCCGCATCGGCAATCGCACAGCTCTGGCTGCTCTGGGTGGTTTCATGGGCCGCGGCGGCCTTCTGGGCCGACCGGGCCGAAAAACGCGCCGGCTTCGGGGTGGAGCTTCCATCCCGCGCCGTCATGGTGCTCGGCACGATCCTGCTCTTCATCCCGGCGCACGGTTATGCCGGCCCGCTGAGGCTTTGGACGCCGAACCTTGCCGAAGCGTGGATCTGCGTGGCGCTGATTGCCGCCGGCCTGGCATTTGCCTGGTGGGCGCGGCTGCATCTTGGCCGCCTGTGGTCGGCTACGGTCACCGCCAAGGCCGCGCATCGCGTCGTCGACACCGGCCCTTACCGGCTGGTGCGCCACCCGATCTATACCGGCCTGCTTCTGGCGATCCTCGCCACCATGGCGGCGAAAGGCACTGTCTGGGGCGTTGCCGGCGCCATCCTCATCACCGTCGGCATCGTCATGAAGGCAAGGCTGGAGGAGCGTTTTCTGCGCGGTGAACTGGGTAGCGCTTACGACGACTATGCCAGGCGCGTTCCGATGCTGGTGCCGTTCGCGCCGGGCTAATGCATGTCGCCCAAAAGCATGCCCTCGGGCTTGAACCGAGGGTGTGCAGCGGTTTTGGGACAACGACATGCGTAAAACAAAAAATCTAAAGCATGCGCAATAGCGCGCCGCCGATCGAGTAGCCGGCGCCGAAGGCGCAGAGCAGGCCGTAGTCGCCGGCCTTCATGTCGGCATGGTTCTCCGACAGGGCGATGATGGCGCCGGCGGCGGCGGTGTTGCCGAGGCGCTCCAGCACCATCGGCGCGCGGTCGTGGTCGACGTCATGGCCGAACGACAGTTTCAGGATCATGGCGTTCATCCGCGCATTGGCCTGATGCAGCCAGAAGCGCCGGATCGCTTGCGGCGTCAGCCCGTGCTCGGCCAGGAACTCGACGATGAATTTGTGGCCGGCAACGGTGACTTCCTTGAATACCTTGTTGCCGATCTGCTTGATCAGATTGCCTTCCAGATCGATCATGTACGGATCGTCCTGGGTGGCGCGGGTATAGTAACCGAGATTGGTGCGGATGCTGTTCGACATCTGCGTCCAGGCGCGCGTGTCGAGCACCTCGAAGCGGCCCGGCCGCTTCTCGCCCTGGGCAAGCCCTTCGACGACCATCGACACGGAAGCGTCGCCGAAGATGAAATGCGTCTGCCGGTCGCGAAAATTGAGATGGCCGGTGATGATCTCGGGCGTCGTCACCAGCACGCGTTTATGCGCCCCTGCCCGTACCAGATTGACGGCGATGTGCAACGCCGCCGCTGCCGAAGAGCAGCCAAGCCCCATATCGAAGCCGGCGCCTTTCGTGCCCAGCGCCTGCTGCATTTCGATGGCGATCGCCGGATAGGGCCGCTGATGGTGCGAGGCCGAGCAGATCACCAGGTCGATGTCGCCAGGCTTCAGCCCGGCATGATCGAGCGCCTTGCGGGCCGAAGCGATGCCGAACTCGGCCTCCAGCGACAGCGCATCGTCGGGCCGCGCCGCGAAACGCGGCGCCATGCGGGTCGGATCGAGGATGCCTTCCCGTTCGATGACATGGCGGGTCTGGACGCCCGAGGCATGGACGATGAAGGCACTGTCCGATTTCTGTACCAGCGGCTCGCCCGACACCTCGCGGCGGACGTTCTCCACGTCCACCCAGGCGTTGAAGCTGGCGACGAGCTCCTCGTTGGTGATCGAAGCTTCGGGGATTTCAACGCCGATGCCGCTGATGATGACGCGATGCATTTCCAGTTCGTCCCGTGCGCAGGCGTTGCGGCTTCATGTCGACGCCGCAAAAAGCTCGGCGCAACCTCTTTTGCACCTAGCCAGTTTATGCCGGCTTAAATCAAGTCCCTGGGACGGGTCTTTACCAGGCGCAGAGCTTGGTATTGGTCTGCGGGTTGTTCCAGCAGGCACCGTCATCGCGGCTGCGCACGAATTGCCCGGGCAGCGGCACGTTGCGGCGGCCGAGATTGACATAGCCATAGGCAAAACCCGGTCCGTCGATTTCCAGGACGTAGGTCGGATAACCCGGCGCCGAGATGCGAAAGCTGCCGGCATCGTCCAGCGCCCGATAGCTGCACGAGAAATAGCCGTCGTCGCTGGTGAAGCAGCGCGCTCGCTTGGCCTCCGCCGATAGAGACAAGGCAAGCACAGCGGCCGCACAAATGCTGCCGCCGAAAACGAGCTTTTTCAGTGTCATCATCCACCCCCCCATGGCCTATGAAGGGACGTTATCCCTGCCCCAGCGAGATGCGCATGACGGCGAAAGCCGGTCAAGCATCCGCCATGCACTGTTTTTGGGTGTAGCTAAGAGTTTCTAAGCGGAACGCCGCGCCACGATGAAGAGACGGGGAAAGCGCAGCAACACCTTGCCGCTTGCCGTTTTCGGATAGGCTTCGCTGATCCCGCCCGCGTAGCGCTTCAGGAAAAGCTGCCGCTCGTTTTCGTCGAGCGGATCGAGGAACGGCTTCAGCCCCGTCGATTTCACCCACTCGACGATCGCCTCGGCATCGGCCAGCGGATGGTTGTAGATCGTGTGCCAGACATCGAGCCGATCCGAGAATGGCGACAAAAGGTCGTAATAGAACGCGACCGGCGGCAGCGGCGCGCGGGCCGCGCGCTCGAGCTTTTCGGCAAACGGCATCTCGGCCGCGGTCTCCCGCATCAGCCGGTGCGAAGGTTCGGCCATATTGTCCGGCATCTGCACGGCAAGCGCGCCGCCGGGCGCCAAAAATCCCATCAACCGCTGGAAGACCGCCGGATGCTCCGGCAGCCATTGAAACACCGCATTGGCAAAGATCACGTCGACCGGTTCGTTCGGCTGCCACGCCGCCGCATCCGCCAAGGCAAAGCTGATGCCGGGCAGGCGCGCCCTGGCCTTCTCGATCATGTCGGGCGAGGTATCGAAGCCGCTGATCTGCGCCCGCGGCCAGCGCTCGACCAGCAATTCGGTCGAATTGCCCGGCCCGCAGCCAATGTCGACCACCCGGCGCGGTTCCGGCATCGGCACCTGCGCAACGAGATCGCGCGCGGGGCGGGTGCGCTCGTCCTCAAACTTCAGGTAGAGGGCGGCGGACCAGTCGGGTCTCACCTTCGCGACTGTATTCATCGATAGACCTCGCGACGGTCGCCTACTTGAACCACCCAAATCGCGACAGCGCTATCATCGATCCTTGTCAGAACTCGGAATGAGCCCACACGATATTTCCAGAGACCTGCCAGTGGTCCTGTTAGCGCTTCGCCAAGTTCGCGTGGATTATCGCGCGAGGCGAGCCTGTTTTCCAGGAAGTCCACAATCCGACGCTGATCGGACCTTTGCAATCTGGAGATATCCTTCAGTGCACGCTTCTCGACACGAATTGTCCACACGATCAACCGTCACTGCGGTCGCTTGCGTCCAATCCCAGTCGTTCCTTAGCTTCGGCCAGAGAAAGCCATTCACCTTCACCATCGTTAAGGCGCTCGAGGGCGATTAGTCCGTCTTCCAGATCCTGAATTTGCTCGACAATGGCCTCAACGACTACGTCATGTTTTGTCCGGCCAGTTTTCCTTGCGACGATCTCGAGGCGTTTTTCCAGCGCGGTAGGAAGCTCGACATTAAGCATGTTTATCTCCTTCCGGTAATTCTACGAGCAGCCTGGGGCGCTTGCAACCAATCCGTTGTTACCGAGTCAGCCGCTTATACGTCATCCTGTGCGGATTGACCGCCTCAGGCCCAAGCCGGCGGATTTTGTCCTGCTCGTAGTCCTCGAAATTGCCTTCGAACCATTCGACATGGCTGTCGCCTTCGAAGGCGAGGATGTGCGTCGCCAGGCGATCGAGGAACATGCGATCGTGCGAGATGATGACGGCGCAGCCGGCGAAGCTCTCGAGCGCGTCTTCGAGTGCCGCCAGCGTTTCGGTATCGAGATCGTTGGTCGGTTCGTCGAGCAGCAGCACATTGCCGCCGGTCTTCAGCATCTTGGCCAGATGCACGCGGTTGCGTTGGCCGCCGGACAAGTTGCCGACCTTCTGCTGCTGGTCGCCGCCGCGGAAATTGAACGACGCGCAATAGGCGCGGGTGTTGGCTTCGAACTTGCCGAGCTTGACCACTTCGGCGCCGCCCGAGATCTCTTCCCAGACCGTCTTGGTCGGGTCGAGCGCGTCGCGGCTCTGGTCGACATAACCGAGCTTGACCGTCTCGCCGACGCGGATGGTGCCGGCATCGGGCTTTTCCTGGCCGGTGATCATGCGGAACAGCGTCGTCTTGCCGGCGCCGTTCGGGCCGATGACGCCGACGATGCCGCCGGGCGGCAGCTTGAATTCGAGATCGTCGATCAAAAGCGTGTCGCCAAAGCCCTTCGACAGGCCCTCGACCTCGATCACCACATTGCCGAGCCGCTCGCCATGCGGAATGACAATCTGGGTATCGCTCGGACGCCGCTTGTCGGCTGCATCCAGCAGATCCTGGAAGGCCTGGATACGGGCTTTCGACTTGGTCTGCCGGGCTTTCGGGCTGGACTGGATCCACTCGCGCTCGCGGCCGATCGCCCGCTGGCGCGCATCGTCCTCGCGGCCTTCCTGCTTGAGCCGCTTGGCCTTGGCTTCGAGATATTTGGTGTAGTTGCCTTCGTACGGGATACCGCGGCCGCGATCGAGCTCGAGGATCCAGCCGGTGACATTGTCGAGGAAGTAGCGATCGTGGGTGATGATCATCACCGCGCCCGGATAGGCCCGCAGATGCTTTTCCAGCCACGCCGTCGTCTCGGCGTCGAGATGGTTGGTCGGCTCGTCGAGCAGCAGAAGGTCGGGCTGGCGCAGCAGCAACTGACAGAGCGCGACGCGACGGCGTTCGCCGCCCGACAGCTTGGTGACATCGGCCTCCTTGGGCGGGCAGCCGAGTGCCTCCATCGCCATCTCGACCTGCTGTTCGAGATCCCACAGGTTGAGCCGGTCCATCTCGTCCTGCAGCTTGGCCGACTCGTCCGCCGTCTCGTCGGAATAGTTCATCATCAATTCGTTGTAGCGCTCGATGATGGCGGTCTTGGCGGCGACGCCTTCCATGACGTTTTCGAACACGTTCTTGTTCGGATCGAGCGCCGGCTCCTGCGCCAGGTAACCGACGGTAGCACCCTCGGCCAGCCAGGCCTCGCCGCTCCACTCCTTGTCGATGCCGGCCATGATCTTGAGGATCGTCGACTTGCCGGCGCCGTTGGGGCCGAGGATGCCGATCTTGGCGTCCGGGTAGAAGGACAGATGAATGTTCTCGAGCACCTTCTTGGTGCCGTAGGCCTTGTTGAGGCCGGCCATGTGATAGATGAACTGGCGTGCCACGCGCGCTTTCCCTGAAAAGTCGACTGATGTCGGATTGGATGGAAGTTGGGGGCTATGTAAGCGATGCAGCCGCGAACGGCAAACAGTTTTGGCCCTAAAGCAATTCCAGGAAAAACCGTGAAACGGTTTTCCGTCCGGAATTGCGTCAAAACAAAAAAGATGGAGCGGTTCAGCGGTTCCGTGAAACGATGACCCGCTCCAGGCGGATTTGGTCGCAGCCGCAAACGCTTAGCCGCTTCATTTCGTGCCGGCGCCCAGGCGAAAGCTCCGGTTAATCATTCCGCGTCAAACAATGTTGGATGGGAAATCGCTGGCAGCCGCGATTTCGGGGAGAGAGATCGGGCCGTGTTGAACAGTTTCCTGCTTTTTGCCGAAGCGGTTCTCTATTTCGGCATCATGGTCACGCTTTTCCGGTTCAGGGGCCGCATCGGCCTCGGCGTCTTTGTTTGCGCCCTTGGCGTCATGCATTTCCTGGAAACCTATCTCGCCAGCGTCTTCTACGTCGCGCTGCCGTTCGGCATGGTATCGCCGGGTTCGGCCGTGCTGTTTTCCGGCAAGCTGGTGATGCTTCTCCTGCTCTACATCAAGGAGGACGCGGCAACTGTCCGGCAGCCGATTTACGGCCTGCTGCTCGGCAATGCCCTGATGGTCGGGCTCGTGCTGATCCTGCGCCTGCACGACATCGCACCGCTGCCCGACGGCAAGCTTCCCGACATCGGCTTCATCGATGAGATGGGCTGGCTGATGGTGTGGGGCACGACGCTGCTGTTCGTCGACGCCATCCTGATCATTCTGCTCTATGAAAAGCTCGGCAAATACCTGCGCAAGGCGCTTTTCACCCGCATCCTGGTCTCCGTCGCCTGCGTGCTCACCTTCGACCAGGCAGGCTTTTTCACGGCGCTGCATTTCGTCACCGGTGCGCCGGTCGCGGTGTTCTTCGGCGGCTGGTTCGCCAAGATGGCAGCGGCCCTGGTCTACAGCACCATGCTGGTCGCCTATATTAGGTGGTTCGAGGCGCGGCAGGTGCCGGCGCCGCGCGGGCTTTCCGACATTTTCGACACGCTGACCTATCGCGAGCGCTATGAGGCGCTGGTCGAGCATGTTGGTCGCGACGGCCTCACCGGCCTCCTGCACAGGGGGCGCTTCGACAGCGATGGCGAGGCCGCCGTCGCCGCCAGCCTGCGGACCGCCAGGCCGCTCAGCCTGCTGATCATCGATGTCGACCACTTCAAATCGATCAACGACCGCTTCGGCCACGCCGAGGGAGACAAGGTGCTGAAAGCCCTGGCGATTTTGCTTGGCGAACTTGTCGGGACCGAAGATCAATTGTTCAGGATCGGCGGTGAGGAATTCGCCATCCTCGGCTGGCGTCCGCAGCCGCTCGCCAGGCTGCTGGGTGAAACCGTCAGGCAAGCGGTCAAGACGTCCGCGAGCACCAGCCGGTTCGACATTACCGTCAGCGCCGGCATCTCGACGGTCAGCGAGACGACCCGTTGCCTTGCCGATCTCTTTGCGCTGGCCGACCAGCGTCTCTACAAGGCCAAATCCACGGGACGCGATCGCGTTGTCGGGGAACCGGGCGGCAACGAAGCAGACGCCCGCAACACATGGACCAGGCCGGAGCGCAGCGCCGGCGCGTAACGCTGCCCAGGCCTGCGATTGGCTAATCAGGATTGTTTGCGCCATCCGCCGATCGCAACCGAAACCGCCATCAGCGCGATCGCCAGCCATTTCAACGCGGTAATAATCGGGCCGGCTTCGATATCGTAGGCAATGAACAGAAGAATGCCCGGCACCAGCAGGCCGCAGAGCACGAGCGTGATCCGGTTGATCTGCCATGACACTTTTGCCGCAAGCGCCTGGTCGCCGGGCACGGCGACAAGCGCGGCCCGCATTGCCTTCGGCGCCACCAGCGTGGTCGAAAGACGCAGCGAAATCGGCAGGCCGATGCCGATGATCAGGAAGGCGCATGCCGCCAGGAGCAGCGAAAACTTGAGCGCACTGGTTTCGGCCGGTACCGGGAACAGCAGCGCCGCCAGCGGCAGGAAGACACAGAACATCCCGAGCGCGGCGATGGCGATGAAGATCGCCGCGTTGACCAGCGTAAACAATTGGTAGGTGCCGCTGCCGACGGGTTTGGCGAGCGTGGTCATGCGCGCCCACTCCACCTCGGTGTAGGAAAAGCCCGGCCACTCCATATGGCCGTCGCGGATCGCCGTCATGCCCTTGGCCCAGAACGCCAGCCGCGCCAGCGCGCCGCTCGTCATACCACTCATCGCCACCCCCTGCGAATGATAACCCCGGGATCATACCATCCCCGGCGCAAAGCGACAGTCGCGTACGGCCTGTTTACTGGAACCCGACGGCATCGACCGCGCCCTTCGGGCAGCCGGCCTTGGCTGTCGGCGCCGAGGCAAGCAGCAGGGCACCGAGCGAAGCGTTCGAAGCGATCGGGCCGGTCAGGCCGAGCGTCAGTTCGCCGATCAGCCGCCTGCCGTTCGAAGGATCGACCACGCAGGACACGCGGACCCGGTCGCCCGCGCCTTTGCCGAAGGCACCGTCGAAGGTGCTGCGGATCTGATCGGATGTCAGTTGCTTGCCGACGTTCTTGATGAAGAGATCGCGCACCGGCGATGCATTCATCGCGCGCATCAGGTTCAAGGCGTCGGCGAAATACTCCTGCTGGCTCTTGCCATAGCAGGTGCCGTGCTTGATCCATTCATGCCTTTCGAGGGCGGACGCGGTGCCCGGCATCACCTGGTCGAGTTCCGCTCGCGTTTTCGGGTCAAGGGTGACCGGCGGCAAATCCCGCCAGTGTGCCGGATCATCGTTCGCCTTGTCGCTTGCCGCGACCTGGCAATAGAAATTTCCGTTCGGCTGCGGCCACAACCCATGCAAGGTGAAGTGGGTCGCATCGAAACCGGCGGCGGTCTGCGCACGGCATTCGGCCTTGCTGGATTTGGTCTCGCAGAAAGCCGGCTGCCAGCTCAGCGCGAAGACATATTCCGGCTTTCCGGACGCCGATGGCTTGTTCGGCTCGGCAGGCGCCGGTGCAGCCGGCATCGTCGACGCGCTGCCGCCCGAAACACGACCGCAGCTGATCTTGACCCAGCGGCGCTCCGGATCGGCGCCCGGCACGCGAATGAGATAGTGCGTGGGCGCGTCCTTGTTGCCGGCCAGCAGATCATAATTCTGACCAGCCGCGGTCGAGACATTGCCGGGATTCTTGCCGCTCTTGATCGCCTGCGTTGCCGGACAGGCGGCATCGGCGACGAAAGAGCCGGTCATCTTCACATCGGCCCGCGCCGCGCTTGCGCCAGCAAACGCAACAAACACTGCCCCCCATATCGCCCAAATCCGCATTCCGGCACTCCTCGTGATTCACGCCGCAAGCTAGAAACTTGCGACATGTCAGAATTACGATTTCTTTCGCCGGCCGTAAAAACAATCGCCAGCGCATTGAGACGGCTCCCGCGTGGTCGATCAGGATCCGCCCGCCTCCACCCGATCCGTCAGGGTGCGCAGCAGATCAAGCGAGGCTTTCAGCGCGTCGGCGTCCATACCCTCCGAAACGCGGTTCGCCCAAACATGCTGGCGTGTGCCGATATTCTTGACCGCTGCCCGGCCGGCATCGGTTATCGACAACAGCTTGGCGCGGCGATGCGCCGGGTTGTCGGCGTAGGCGGCAAGCCCCTCCGCAGCCAGTATGTCGGCCAGCCGCTGTACACTCTGACGGGCGAGACCCATGTCGCGGGCGATGTCGGCCACAGATTTCGGCTCCTTCAAAACTGCACCCAAAACCTGCCAGCGCGCTGCCGTCAGCCCGATTGGAGCGGCCAGCCGGTCGGCCGCATCCAGAAAACTGCCGTTCATCCTGAACACGGCAAGCACCAGTTCGGTGAGCACATTTGCCGCTTCGGTCCTGGTCGTCATTTCTGGCCGGCCTCGATGGTCGCGACGAAATTATTAACGGCTTCGGCTACGACCTCGGGCTTGTCAAGCATCACCCAATGGCCGCTGCCCGCCACGATCTGGCGCGGAATGTCCGTGCGCAGCCGGTAGAGCGCGGCTGGAGTGTCACTGGCCTCGGTAGCCAATACGAACATAGGCCCGCGATACGCATCGAGTGCCGGCTCCGGGTTCCATTCGGCCAGTGCCTTGCCGACACCTGCCCTCGCCGCCGGATCGACCACTGCCGCATCGGCCAGAACACGCTGGCGAACAGCCGCGTTAGGGCCGGCAATCGACGTGTAATAGGCGTTCAGGACATCACGGCCTTGCGGACCGGCCAGATCGCGGACAAAGCCGTCACGAATCGCCTGCGGCAGCGCACGAGGATCGGTCGCCGGGTCGACGAGCAAGACACCGGCTACCCGGTCGGCATGGCTGGCGGCATAAGCGAGCGCCACGCCACCACCGCCGCTGTGCGCGACAATGAGAAACCGCTTCAGGCCAAACGCGTCGGCCACGGCACCGACATCCATTGCGCGACCGTCATAACCATAGTCACCGTCCTGCGCCGGCGCGGAGGCGCCATGACCGCGAAAATCGAAGGCTACCGCCTCGCGGCCTTCGACGGAGAGCTGCATCACCCGGTCCCAGTGGGAAGCGCGGCTGCAATCTCCATGCAGGAACATGATCGGCAGGCCATTGCCGGCGTTGATCCTATAAGTGGCAAGCTGGCCTTGCGGGCCTGGAACAGTGGACCTCATCATGGTCATCTCCCTGGTTTCCTGACTGAACGCAGCAATCCCTGACAACAGGGTGGCCGTCGTGAAGGCGAAGCCCGCCAGCAAGATTGCACGCCGCGAAATGGCCCCGGTGGTTTTCATAGTCATACCCCCAATCTGCGCTGACCATTTGACAGCATGCTGTCATGTAATCACATTGACAGCATGCTGTCAACTACCGTCGAATGGGTACCCTGTCCCTTGACGTCGATCGCTGCGTCGCCCAACAGTCGCCGACGGGAGCGAGACATGCCATTTGACAAGCAGAGGATGCTGGCATCGCCGACCGGCGCCGAGCTCAACCTTTATGTGAAACACGCCATCGGCCAACCGCGCGCCATTGTCCAGGTCAATCACGGGTTGGCCGAGCACGCGGCGCGCTATGCCCGTTTCGCCGATTTCCTTGGCGAGCGCGGCTACCAGGTCTACGCGCACGACCACCGTGGCCACGGCGCCACCAAGGCGCCCGACGCGCCACCTGGCAGGTTCGCCGATGCGGATGGCGGTGCCAAGGTCATCGCCGATGTCGCTGCCGTCCATGATCTCATCGCCAGGGAACAGCCGGGCCTGCCGGTCATCGTCTTCGGTCACTCCTTGGGCGCGTCGGTCGCGCTGAACTTTGTCCTCCGCCACTCGGTGCGCATCCATGCCGCCGCGATCTGGAACGGCAATTTCTCGGCCGGACTGCTCGGCCAAATCGCGCTGGCCATGCTTGGTTGGGAAAAGTTCCGGCTTGGCTCAGACGTGCCGTCGCGCCTGCTGCCCCGGCTGACGTTCCGGGCCTGGGGCAAGGCGGTGCCCAATCACCGGACGCCGTTCGACTGGCTGTCGCGCGATGCCGTTGAAGTCGAGCAATACATCGCCGACCCGCTTTGCGGCTGGGACGCATCGGTGTCGATGTGGCAGGACATCGTCATGATGACGCTGCATTGCGGCAGCGACCGCAATTTTTCCGGCGTGCGGCGCGACCTGTTCGTCAATCTGGTCGGAGGCGAGCAAGATCCGGCCTCGGACGGCGGCAAGGCGGTCAGCCATCTTGCCGGCCGGATGCACATGATGGGTTTTTCGAATCTCGTTTCAAAGGTTTACGCCAAAACCCGCCACGAAAGCCTGAACGAGGTCAACCGAGACATCATCATGGAGGATTTTGCCGCCTGGTCCGACCACGTGCTGAGGGCACAGTGATACTGGCCCATTGCAAGGGCCGTGACAGCGGCGCGCGGGATTGATAGAGGCTGCGCTTTCGATCAACCACGGTGATCCATGACTGAGCCTCCGCTCAAAGGCATCCGCGTCATCGAACTCGCACGCATCCTCGCCGGGCCATGGGCCGGACAGCTGCTTGCCGACCTCGGCGCCGACGTGATCAAGGTCGAGAGCCCGGACGGCGGCGACGACACCCGCAAATGGGGACCGCCCTTCGTCATCGGCCATGACGGCGAGAACCTTTCGGCCGCTTATTACCATTCCTGCAACCGCGGCAAGCGCTCCATCGCCATCGACTTCTCGACGCCCGAGGGTGCCGAGACGGTGCGCCGGCTGGTCGCGACATCGGACGTGCTGATCGAAAACTTCAAGGTCGGCGGACTGAAGAAATACGGTCTCGACTATGACAGTCTGAAGAAAATAAACCCGCGGCTGATCTATTGCTCGATCACCGGTTTTGGCCAGTCGGGACCGTATGCGCCGCGTGCCGGCTATGATTTCATCATCCAGGGCATGGCCGGCATGATGTCGATCACCGGCGAAGCCGGCCGCGAACCGCAAAAGGCGGGCGTCGCTATTTCGGATGTTTTCACCGGGCTTTATTCGGTCATCGCCATCCAGGCGGCGCTTCGCCATGCCGAGAAGACCGGCGAAGGCCAGCATATCGACATGGCGCTCTACGACACCCAGATCTCGACGCTCGGCAACCAGAACCTCAACTATCTCGTCTCCGGACAGTCGCCGGTGCAGATGGGCAATGCGCATATGAACATCGCGCCCTACGAAGTGGTGCCGGTAAAGAATGGCCACATCATCCTGGCGGTCGGCAATGATGGCCAGTTCGCAAAGTTCTGCGCTGCCGTCGGCCTCGATGAGCTGGCGTCGAACCCTGACTTCGCCACCAATCCCGCCCGCGTCGCCAACCGGGCAAAGCTGCGCGAGCATATGATCGAGGCGCTGAAAGCCTTCGATCGCGACCCGTTGCTGGCCAGACTTGAGACTGCCGGAGTGCCGGCCAGCCCGATCAACAACATCGGCCAGATGTTTGCCGACCCGCAGACCATCGCGCGCGGCATGCGGCTCGACCTCGATGACGGCCATGGCAATCTCTTGCCCTCGGTGCGGGCGCCGATGGTCATGTCCGGCACGCCGCTGGTCTATGAACGTCCGTCACCGCGTCTCGGCGAACACACCGAAGAAATCCTTGCCGAACTGGAGAGGTCAGGAAAATGAAGACCGGCGGACAACTCATCGTCGATGCGCTCGAAGCCAACGGAACGGACCGTATCTATTGCGTACCCGGCGAATCCTATCTGGCGGTGCTCGACGCGCTGCATGATTCACCGATCCGCACAATCGTCTGCCGCCAGGAGGGCGGTGCCGCAATGATGGCCGACTGCCATGGCCGCCTGACCGGCAGGCCCGGCATCTGCTTCGTCACCCGCGGCCCAGGCGCCACCAATGCCTCGGCCGGCATCCACATCGCGATGCAGGATTCAGTCCCCCTCATCCTGTTCATCGGCCAGGTCGCCAGCCACGCCAAGGGGCGCGAGGCCTTCCAGGAGGTCGACTACGTCAGATTCTTCGGCGATATCGCCAAATGGGTGGTCGAGATCGACGACGCCGCACGCATACCCGAATTCGTCACACGCGCCTTTGCGGTGGCGACGTCCGGTCGCCCGGGCCCGGTCGTCATCTCGCTGCCCGAAGACATGCTGACCAGCCTCGCGGAGGCACCGGACGCCCGGCATTATACCCCTGTTGAGACGCGGCCTGGCGAAGTCGAGCTCGACGCACTGGAACTGTTGCTCAACCAGGCAAAGCGGCCCTTCGTCATCCTCGGCGGTACGCGCTGGGACGCGCAGGCCGTTGCACGGATGCGGACGATAGCCGAAGCCTGGTCGCTGCCGGTCGGCTGCTCCTTCCGCCGCCAGATGCTGTTCGACCATCTCCACCCGAACTATGCCGGCGATGTCGGCATCGGCATCAATCCCAAGGTAGCAACCGCCATCAAGCAGGCCGACCTCGTGCTGCTGATCGGCGGCCGTATGGGCGAGATGCCGTCATCCGACTACACGCTGCTGAAGAGTCCCTACCCCGACCAGACGCTGGTCCATATCCATGCCGACGCCGGCGAACTCGGCCGCGTCTACCGGCCGGCGCTGGCGATCAATGCCTCGCCTGCCGCTTTCGTCGAAGCCTTTGCCGGACGCAAGCCGACCGCAACGCCGGTCTGGGCGGCTGAGGCAGCGAAGCTGCACGCCGCCTATCTCGACTGGTCGACGCCTCCGGAGAGCGGCCCCGGCGCCGTCCAGATGGGGCCGATCATGAATTATCTCGAAACGATGCTGCCGGACGACGCCATCCTCACCAACGGCGCCGGCAACTACGCCACCTGGGTGCATCGCTACCATCGCTTCCGGCGTTTCGGCACGCAGGCAGCACCCACATCCGGCTCGATGGGCTACGGCACGCCGGCGGCGGTCGCCGCCAAGCAGCTTTTCCCCGACCGCGACGTGATCGCGTTCGCCGGCGACGGCTGTTTCCTGATGAACGGCCAGGAATTCGCCACCGCCGTGCAATACGGGCTGCCGATCATCGTCATCGTCGTCAACAATGGCATCTACGGCACCATCCGCATGCATCAGGAGCGCGAATATCCCGGCCGTGTCGTCGCCACGGACTTGAAGAATCCCGACTTTGCTGCTTTGGCCCGTGCCTATGGCGGCCATGGCGAGACGGTGGAAAAGACCGCCGACTTCGAGGCGGCCTTCGAGCGAGCGCGGGCCAGCGGCAAGCCGTCGATCGTAGAGATCCGGCTCGACCCTGAAGCCATCACGCCGACCCGCACGATGTCCCAGATTCGCGACAAGGCCTGACAAAACAGGATGATTGCCCTGTTTTGTCGTCGTGATCTGCCTATTTGGCCTTCTCGATCTGGCCGCGGATCTCGCCGTCCGCATGGGCCGCGGTGTGGATGTTGACGTAATATTTGCCAGCCTCAAGATCGGTGGCCTGGGCATCGGTCAATGTCGCCGAACCCTTGATCGGGCTCTTCAGCTTGCCTTCGAACGGCACCACCGGATCGGCGTTTTGACCCTTTGCCGCCGGGCCGTGAATGTGTGCGGCCTTCGCCGGCCCGCTGAGGCCGGAATATCTCACGGTCCAGCTGAGTTTCTTGGTGGCGGTGTTGAACCTGAGCGTGGCGGTGCCCTTGCCCTTCGTGGTGACGGGCGGGTTCTGCTGAGCACCATCGAGCGCCGCCGTCATCCTTATGGTTTCGGCCAAGGCCGGTGAAGCAGAGAAGATGGCTGCAGAAATGGCCAGCGCCGAAAGCATCGGCGTGAAGGACTGGATGCGCATGGAAACCTCCGTTGTGACACCCTTGAGGCGGATGCACCGGCACAACGATTTTGCGAGCGGATGTTTCCGCCGGTAACGTTTATTTTACCTCCCACTAAAAAGGGGCGGTCGCCCGCCCCTTTTCCGCTACAAGCCAGTTTGACAGCCCTATTTGATGGCCTTGTCGGTGATCGCCGTCGTGTAGGCGCCGGTAGGCTCCTTGCTGATGATCTTCTGGTCGAGCAGCGCCTTGGCGGTGCGCTCGTAGGTCGCCGGATCGAGCTTGCCATCGGCATTGTCGATCAGCTTGGCGACTTCGCCCATCATGCGCTTCTGGTGATTCTCGTCCTGGCCGCCATTGTCCATGACGATGCCGGCCGCTTCGTCGGAATGGTCGACGGCGTATTTCCAACCCTTCATCGAAGCGCGCACGAAACGCACCATCTTGTCCTCGAAGGCCGGATCCTTGAGCTTGTCCTCCAGGGCATAGAGCCCGTCTTCGAGCAGATCGTTGCCCATGGCGGAATAGTTGAAGACGGTCAGCTCTTCCGGCTTATAGCCGGCGTCGATGAGCTGCCAGTACTCGTTATAGGTCATGACCGAAATGCAATCCGCCTGCTTCTGGATCAGCGGCTGCACGTCAAAGCTCTGCTTGAGCACGGTGACGCCGTCCGGCCCGCCATCGGTCTTGAGGCCAAGCTTGTTCATCCAGGCATAGAACGGATACTCGTTGCCGAAGAACCAGACGCCGAGCGTGTGGCCCTTGAAGTCGGCTTCCGTCTTGACCGGCCCGTCCTTCGGGCAGACCAGCTCCATGCCGGCCTTCTTGAATGGCTGGGCGATGTTGACCAGCGGCACGCCCTTCTCGCGCGCAGCCAGCGCACCGCCCATCCAATCGACGATGACGTCGGCGCCGCCGCCGGCGATGACCTGCTCGGGCGCAATGTCCGGGCCGCCGGGCTTGATGTCGACGTCGAGGCCCTCGGCTTCATAGAAGCCCTTGGCCTTGGCGACATAATAGCCGGCGAACTGTGCCTGGGTGACCCATTTCAGCTGCAGCGTCACCTTGTCCGCGGCCATCGCCTGGAACGCGGCAAGCGACATCGCGCCGGCCAGCATCGAAACAACAAGTCTTTTCATGTTTTTACCCTCTGAAGTTAGCGCCCTAAACCCACCGCCCCTATCCACCACGGACAGAGGGATGCCAAAACGTGACTGCTCTCTCGAAAAGAGCGACCACGCCATAAAAGACCGAACCCGCAAGTGCTGCAACTGCGATTTCCGCCCACACCATGTCGATGTTCATCCGCCCGACTTCCGTCGAAATGCGGAATCCCATGCCGACCACCGGCGTGCCGAAGAACTCGGCGACGATGGCGCCGATCAGCGCCAGCGTCGAATTGATCTTCAACGCATTGAAGATGAAGGGTGCCGCCGCCGGCAGCCGCAGCTTGAACAGCGTCTGCCAGTAGCTCGAGGCATAGGTGCGCATCAGGTCGCGCTCCATATGGCCGGAGGCGGCAAGCCCGGCGACGGTGTTCACCAGCATCGGGAAGAAGGTCATGATGATGACCACCGCTGCCTTCGACTGCCAGTCGAAGCCGAACCACATGACCATGATCGGCGCGACGCCGATGATCGGCAGCGCCGACACCATATTGCCGATCGGCAAAAGCCCGCGCCGCAGGAACGGCACGCGGTCGGCGGCGATGGCAACAAGGAAGCCGGCGCTGCTCCCCACCACATAGCCGAAGATAACCGCCTTGAAGATGGTCTGCCTGATATCGGCCCCCAGCACCGGCAGCGAGCCGACGATGCGTGCACCGATGGCGCTTGGCGGCGGCAACAGGATGAAGGGAATGCCGGCACCACGCGTCACCGCCTCCCAGATGATCAGGATCCAGGCGCCGAAGATGGCCGGAATGATCAGGCGCAGGGCGGTTGACGCCCAGCGCGACGTCGGGCGAAACGACGACAAGACCGTTACGCAGCGCCAGGCCAAAAACCACGCCGCGACGAGCAGCAGATAGAAGGATGCGCGAGCGCTGCCCTCATTGCCGGTTATGCCGGCGAGCAGCATCCACGCTGCGCCATTCGCGCCAAGGAACAGCAACACCACCCCGATCATCGGTGGAAAGTTGTCGGCCTCGATTGCCACGAGCAGCAAAATGAAAATCAAAACCGCAGTTGCCATGCCGTAACCGGGCGTAGCGCTGACGAGCGGCCAAAGAAGCAGCGCGCCGGCAAGCAGGACAAGCGCTGCATACCCCTGCCAGGATCGAGGCGTGATTGAGGAAAGGTTCAGGATGGAGCTCATGCCGGCCTCCCGCCCATGGCGCGGTCGACAAGGCGCCCGGCGATGCCGACGACCATCACCAGCAGCGCCGCGACCACCGACCCGGCAACCAGAGCCGACCAGATGTCGATGGTCTGGCTGTAGTAGGCGCCGGCGAGCAATTTGGCGCCGATGCCGGCGACGGCGCCGGTCGGCAACTCGCCGACGATGGCGCCGACCAGGCTGGCGGCCACCGCCACCTTCATCGAGGTAAACAGGAACGGCACCGAAGCCGGCACCCGCAATTTCCAGAAGGTCTGCGAGGCACTGGCATTATAGGTGTGCATCAGGTCGAGATGGGTAAGCTCGGGCGAGCGCAGTCCCTTCACCATGCCGACTGCCACCGGAAAGAACGACAGATAGGTCGAGATCAGCGCCTTCGGGATAAGCCCGGTGATGCCGATCGCCGCCAGCACGACGATGATCATCGGCGCCACCGCCAGGATCGGAATGGTCTGCGAGGCGATGATCCACGGCATCAGACTGCGGTCGAGCGTCGCCACATGCACGATGCCGACGGCGATGACGATGCCGAGCGCCGTGCCGAAAGCAAAGCCGAGCAGCGTCGACGACAGCGTCACCCACGCATTGTAGACAAGGCTGCGGTTCGAGGTGATGCTGCGCAGAAAGGTGTTTTCGAAAAAATTCACCGCCACCTGATGCGGCGCCGGCAGCGTCGGCTTCGGCTGTACCAGCGTCTTGCCGATGAATTCCACAATACCCGGTGTCTGATTGGCGCGGCGGTCGAGATCGCGCTGGAACGGCGTGTTGAGGATGACGGCCATGACGTACCAGACGACGACAACGCCCAGGAGGATCGAGGTCACCGGAACGATCTTGTCGCGAAACGAGTCCATCTAGCAGGCCTCGCCGGGTAAGCGCCCTCCTCTCCCCAACGGGGAGAGGGTGACTGGAGCGAAGCGGAGGCCGGGTGAGGGTGACCGCGCTTTTGTCATCCTAGGGCGGAACCGCCGCGAAGCGGCGTGCGTATCGGGAGCGCCCCACCACGCTTTCGTCATCCTAGGGCGAAGCAAGGAGCGAAGCGACGCGGCGCAGACCCTAGGATCCATGCCGTAACCTCCCCGCTCCGCAACGGTGCTGAAAATGGCTCCCTCCACACCGCTCTGGCCGGCGAATATTCTGAACCGCTTGCGCCTTTCGGCTAATGTCACGGCATGATGGGGTGGACGGCGCCCGACGGCATCGGATGTGCCAGAATGAGTTCGTTGAGATCTCAAACAAGGGAGCCGTCCGT